>JAYVLH010000126.1:0-7454 GCA_043759555.1 Sulfuricurvum sp.
TAGTATCATCGTTGCGTATTTGCGTTAATCCAAGACTGAGGGTAACCGTGATTTGTTCATTTTGAAATAGCGGTTTATTCTGGCGACAAAGATTTAAAAGGCGATTGACTACCAACTCTGCACCGGCGAGATCCGTTCGATTGAGAAAAACCAAAAATTCTTCCCCGCCGAAACGATATACTTTATCCCCATCTCTTAGAGCTTTTTTAAGTAATTTAGCAATAAAAATAAGAATTTTATCACCAGCAATGTGTCCAAATCGGTCGTTAATAGTTTTGAAATTATCAATATCAAGCATGGCTATAAAAAGTTCTTGAGTATTTCGGCCTTTGGGTAAAAGTTCTTCAAAATGCTTCTGCAAGGCATGGCGGTTAAATGTTTTGGTAAGAGGATCAAGTAGCGAGGTGATCTCTAAATTTTGAACTTGTGTTTGTAGATTCAAGATAATATTGTTGGCGCGAGCTACTTCATCGCTTAGATGAGATTGAATATCAGCAAATTTTTCGTTCAAGGAATTAAGATCAATTCCATCATTGGAAACTTGATTAGTGAACAGTTCTGCATGTTTATCGGAGATTTTTTCAAAAATTTCGTTAGACTTGGCATAGGATTCAATCCCAAGCAGTGCCAAATCTTTATAGCCAAGATCATCGTCTGACTTATATTCATTAATCTCAAAATCACCGTGCATATAATGATCGAGAACTTCTTTGGTCGCGATGGAAACAAGTTCGGAAAATTCAACAGGTGAAATATCGGCTTGTCTCTCGTTGGCGGATTCTATGTGAAATGAAAGCTCTTTACAAAAAAGAGATAGAAAATGGTTGATCTGTATGGATGTCATCGGCTCTCTTAAGATAATACAGTATGCGTATAAAGTGGTGCAATTATACTTTTTAAAACCTAAATATAGCTTTTATAATCATTAATCAGTCGATTTTTAGGATAAAACGATAAAATTGCCTACTTTAAAAAAATAAATTATTAAGCTTAATATTACAGGAGAACACATTATGAGTACATGGAGCCGATCGAGTTGGAGAGAAAAACCAATTAAACAACAACCTACGTATCCTGATCAACATTCTCTATTGGCGATTGAAGAGCAACTGAAAAATTATCCTCCTCTTGTGTTTGCAGGAGAAGCGCGAAAGTTAAAAAAGAGTTTTGCTGATGTATGTGAAGGGAAAGCTTTTTTATTGCAAGGCGGTGATTGTGCTGAAAGTTTTTCAGAATTTCATGCACATAATATTCGTGATACGTTTAAGGCAATAATGCAAATGGCGGTTGTCATGACATTTGCTGGGGGTGTTCCTGTCATTAAGGTGGGACGTTTAGGCGGTCAGTTTGCCAAGCCTCGTTCATCGGATATGGAAACCATTGATGGAGTGAGTCTTCCAAGTTATCGTGGGGATATTATCAACGGTGTTGATTTTACCCAAGCAGCTCGTATGCCTGATCCTCAACGAATGGTTCAAGCCTATAATCAATCTGCAGCGACATTAAATCTTCTTCGTGCATTTGCATCAGGTGGTTTAGCAGATTTACATCAAGTGCATGCATGGAATTTAGGTTTTGTCGGACAAAATGAAATGACCAAAAAATACGATGAACTTTCGCGCCAAATCGATGATTCGTTGCGCTTTATGGCAGCATGCGGCATCACATCAGATAATTACCGTAACCTTAGTGAAACCGATTTTTATACTTCTCATGAAGCGTTATTGCTTAATTATGAAGAAGCATTTACACGTCAAGACTCACTTACGGGTGAATGGTATGATGTATCTTCTCACATGCTTTGGATTGGAGATCGTACGCGTCAACTTGATGGTGCTCATGTTGAGTTTATGCGTGGTATTAACAATCCTATTGGTGTAAAGGCAGGGCCATCGATGGATCCTGAAGATCTGATTAGACTTTGTGATGTGTTAAATCCAAAGAACGAAGCTGGTCGCCTGAATATCATCGTTCGTATGGGTGCAGATAAAGTAGCGGATGGTATGCCGCGTCTTATTCAAGCAATTGAGCGTGAAGGCAAAAAAGTACTGTGGAGCTGTGATCCAATGCATGGCAATACCATCACAAGCGGTGGGTATAAAACCCGTCCGCTTGATGCTGTACTTAAAGAGATGAAGCAATTTTTTCAAGTCCATAAAGCAGAGGGCACGTATGCTGGTGGAGTTCATTTGGAAATGACAGGCAAGAATGTCACAGAATGTTTAGGGGGATCGTTTGAGATTACTTCTGATAATCTGAAAAGCCGTTATCATACTCATTGTGATCCACGTCTTAATGCTGATCAGTCGCTGGAACTTGCATTTTTAATTGCTGATACTCTTAGAGAAGCGCACCCTTAAGAAGGAGTGTCTTGCTTGCAGTTTGGGCAAGTACCGGTAATGACAATAGATATGTCATCGGCATGATAATTACTTTGTTTTAAAGTGTCTTCTAATAGAGTGAGCGGATCAAAATGGATATCTTTAAGCTCTCCGCATACTTTGCAAACCACATGAGCATGTGGTGATTTTTCAATTTCATATTTTGCTTTTTGTCCCGGTATTTTTACTTCATGAATAAGATTAACACTCATCATACTGTGAATATTTTTATAGAGTGTAGCAAGAGAAATAGATGAGAATTTTTCACATATTAAAATGTAGAGCTCGTCTATGCTTAAATGACCACTACAGGACATAAGCTCAATAATTGCTATGCGTTGCGGAGTTGCTTTAAGTTGATGCTGTTGTAATAGATATCGGTATGTCATAATACGCAATTATAAATAAATCTTACAAGAAGTTACCTAAAGAAGTGGGTTAATGATAGAAAGTTAAGGCAATACTGCCCTATAGGGCAGAAATATCTTATTCTAAAATGAGTCTATAATTCGTTGTAGTTCGTCTGGCTTGTTTGAATATTGCATTGCAATATCTTTGCTAATTATTTTTTTGCGTAAAAAATCAACGATTTCTTGAGTTTGAGTCGTCATGCCAGTACCTTGCTGATTAAGCTGCATTTGTGAATATACCTGGTGTACTTTGTCTTCACGAATCAAGTTTGCAATAGCTGGGTTGGTAATCATTACTTCTTGTGCGGCAATACGTCCTCCGCCGATTTTTGGTAGAAGAGCTTGTGCAATGACGGCAATGAGTGAAGTTGAAAGTTGTGCACGAACTTGTGGCTGTTCTTCGCCGCTAAAAACGTCAATAATACGATTGATGGTACTAGGTGCAGAGTTGGTGTGAAGTGTACCAAAAACCAGGTGTCCCGTTTCTGCAGCTGTTAGGGCAGCAGCAATGGTTTCACGATCACGCATCTCCCCAATCAAAATAACGTCAGGATCTTGACGAAGGGCATATTTAAGTGCAGCTGAGAAGCTCTTCGTATCGCTCCCAACATTTCGCTGAGAGAAAAGGGATTTTTTATTGCTATGGACAAACTCAACAGGGTCTTCAACCGTAATAATGTGCCGCGCTTCGTTGAGATTTACTTCATTAAGCATCGCAGCAAGTGTGGTTGATTTACCGCTTCCTGTAGGACCAGTTACAAGAATGAGTCCTTTTTCACGTTTGATTAACTCTTTGAAGATCTTTTTGGCATTTAGGTCATCTAATGAGGGGATTATAGTCGGGATAATACGAAAAGCACATGCAACATCGTCCATGGTTTTATAATAATTGGCACGGAAACGACCTACATCGGGAATAACAACTGAAAAATCCAGCTCATTATTTTCTTCAAATACTTTTTTCTGTTTCTCTGTGAGAAGAGAGTAGGCCATTTCTTCGATTTCTTTTCCGTCTAAGACAGGCAGATTGAGGGCAACAAGTCGTCCATCGATACGAATTTGAGGTTCTGAGCGACTAACAAGGTGCAAGTCGGATGATTTATAGGCGACAACGCTTTTTAGGAGTTTATGAATGTCAAGGGGCTGGCTCATGGTAAAAAAGTTCCTTCGTAGTGAGATAAATTAAAACCGACGATGATATTTGAATTGTATTCTATCACGGGACGTTTGATTAAACGATTATCCTTAGCCATCCACTCAACTTTATCATTATCACTGAGAGTAAGGGACTTTAAATTCAATGTTCTATACATAGTCCCTTTGGTATTCAGCAGCAAAGAAAGATCAGATTGTTTGGTCCATTGGGTGATTTTATCGTTATCAACACTGGTTGCTTTGAAATCAACAAATGTATAATCAAGCGCATGCTCATTAAAAAATCGTAATGCCTTTTTAACAGAATCACAATTTTTGATTCCATAAACGGTAATCATACTAAGTTACTCAATAATTTTTGGAACAATAAAGAAATGCTCCTGCGAATGAGGTGAGTGACTCAAAATATCATCGTTAATGGCCCGATTGACATTGCCAATGTCTTCACGCAAACAGGTAGCAGCATTTTCCATCGAAAAAGTTGCGTTAACGCCATCTGTGTTTAATTCTGATAAATTATCAACAAATGAGACAATTTCAGACATTTGGGCGATCATTTGGGCGCGAGCATCATCTGGTATTTGTAGAAAAGAAAGTTTTTCTAAACGTTGTAAAAGAGTTTCATCGATTTGCATACTAAACACCTATTGAAATTAAGAATTAATGTGCTTATTGTAGCGAAAAAAAATCTTTTACGGAATTTTAACAACACTTGAGTTATCATTATTGCAAAATAGTCCAATATGGATAAGTAATAGGAGCCCTTTTGAGCCTAAAAGAGAATATGCAAGCCCTCAAAGTAGAGTTGAATTCAGAAGAAAAGTTTTTTGAAAATGCCGTTCGTACAGAGCGTTTTGTGAAAAAATACCAAAAACCTATGGCCATAGCCGTGATTATTCTTTTGTTGGGTCTCGGTGGATATATGGGTTACGATGCTTATTCAAATGCAAAGATTGAAAAAGCCAATGTCGCACTGAATACATTACTGAGAAATCCTGCAGATCAAAAAGCTCTCAATGTCTTGAAAGAGAACGGAGGAGCACTTTATGATGTGTATGCTTTATCTAAAGCATTAAAAGATAATGATTTAAAAGCTCTTAATGCTCTTCGTAGCTCTGTCTTTCCTGAAGTATCTGATATTGCAACATACGAAAGTGCAGCTTTAAGCAAGGATAACAAAGAATTAGGGGCCTACTCTAAAAGACAAGGCTCACTGTATGAAGAGTTGGCAACCATTGAATTGGCAGTTGAATCGATTCAAAAAGGAGATGTTGTATCAGCACAAAGTTTATTGTCAGTAATCAAAGAAGACTCTCCTCTTTATCCTGTAGTACAAACCTTAAGCCATTATGGAGTGAAATAATGAAATATTTTTTACCGATACTAACAATGACATCGTTGCTTTTCCTTCAAGGATGTTCTCAAAAAGAGATATATAAGCCTGAGCATATTAAAGGTGAATGGCGTAATGCCGGACGTTTAAGTTCTTCTATCTCTTATGTCTCACAATCAGGCGCGGTATTGAAAAATGGAAACCTTTTGACTAAAAAAGGGGAAAATAAATTTAAAATCCCTGAAGGTTTTCATTTTCTTAATGTGAGTGATGGATGGGTCATAACGCAAAATACTCAGAATAATCTTGAACTTATTCCTGAAAACGGAACAGATGATCATGTCATTTTAGAAGTCAAACGAACGGTAGCTGCAGTAAGTGTTCAAGGAGATACGGTTGCACTTCTTTTTGGAAATAATGAAATGGCATTGTATTCATTGCAAAGTAAAAAAATGATGTTTAAAGAAAGCTCCGATGCACCGATTGCTGTTGACGCACGAATTGTTAACCCTTATTTCTTAAAAGATTTGGTAGTCTTTTTGACATTGGATGGAAAAGTTGTTATTGTCAATGAAAGCACGAAGCAATTAGTACGTTCCATTATTGTAGGATCGAGTGAATATTTTAACAATATAACGTATCTAAATATGATTGAAAATAATATGGTCGCTTCAACTGGAAATACGGTGTTGTCTCTTTCCCAAAAAGAGAGTCGCGAAAAGTATGATGTACGAGATATTGTCTATACGGATGAAGGTATTTGGCTCACTACCAAGCAAGGCGAAGTGGTTGCCCTTAGCCCTTCATTAGAATATAAAAGCAAGAAAAAATTTCCATTTGCCCATTTCGTAGGATTGAGTGTTCAAAATGATCGTATATATGCAGTTGAACAGGGGGGATATATGATTGCTTTAAGTAAAAATTTACTCACTTTTGACGTGTATGATATTGATATGGATCATGATAGTGTCTTTATGGGTGATGGTAGATTTTATTTTAATGACCGGTATGTCGAAATAAAATAATGTCATCAAGTATTGATGCTTTTCTTGAATACATTACAATCAACAAAGCATTAAGGCCGAAAACCATTGAAGCCTATCGACATGATTTAAGTGAAATTGAAAGAATAACCGCGAAACCGCTTTTAGAATTAGAGAGTAGTGCTATTTTCACGACTCTCGCTTTGATAGTAAACAAACGAACGCTTAATCGAAAACTCTCTGCTTTAAACTCATTCTTAGACTTTTGCCATCGATCACAATTTGATTCTAAGCTCTCCAAATTTAGACTTTCCAAAGTTCCTAAAACTCTTCCACGCTATTTGTCATTTGAATCGATTATGGGTGCTCTTGAGGGTATTGATAGAAGCGATTGGCTTGGTTTACGTGATTATGCTCTTATAGTGTTTTTATATGCAACAGGGACACGTATAAGTGAATGTTTAAGTGTAGAGGAAGACGATATCGAGGGAGAGTGGCTGCGTGTTCGCCATGCTAAGGGTGAAAAAGAGCGCTATATTCCCATCGCACAAGAAGCATTACGGGCATTGCGTGCCTATCAAGATGCTTGTCCATGTGTAAAGCAACGATCGTTATGGCTTAATTACCGCTACGAGCCGCTAAGTCGTATCTCTGCTTTTAAAATTACCCAAAAATATTTGGGAGTCTCACCTCATGCACTGAGACATTCGTACGCAACTGGGTTGATTTTGGGAGGTGCTGATTTACGAGTTGTTCAGGAGCTTTTAGGGCATGCTTCATTGCTCACAACACAGATTTATACGCATGTGCAAAAGCATAATTTGCAACAAACAGTATTGGAATGTCACCCGATGGCGCTTTCCTCGTCACTCCCATGAAAACAGGAATTCGGCTTTTGTAATAACGTTATTTCTTGTATAATAGACGACAACTAATAATAAAAGAAGCCTAATGATAAGCCTAAGCGAAAGCCGAACGCGTGCCCTGAAATTTCAAAAAGAGTGGGAAGAAAATTTTAATCAAGCCATTGGACTTAAATTTATATGAGAGCATATTATTCAGATACTATTAATGATTTTATCCACAATGACAGCAATACAATTTTAGGTAAGTTAGCACAAAAACATTCCCATGCTCTCGAGGACTTACAGAGGAACGCTTGGCTAAAGCAAATTGATATTTTAAAAGAGCA
>JAYVLH010000127.1:0-3201 GCA_043759555.1 Sulfuricurvum sp.
TTGGATGGATCGTACGCGGTTATGGCAATCACCCATCTTGCATTAATGACCGGTAATATTGGTAAACGTGGTGCCGGATTAATGCCTCTTCGGGGTCAAAATAATGTCCAAGGAACCTGTGATGTGGGAATGCTTCCGTATTATGCACCTGATTATCAACCGCCTAAAGAGGTAGGGATGATGACTCCGGATTTGATTAATGCGATGATTGATGGCGGAATCAAAGCAGTATTTAATATCGGTGAAGACATTGCCCATATTCACCCGAACCAAAATAAAATTCATACAGCGCTTAAAAATCTCGAGTTATTAATCGTTAATGAATTGTTTGACAATGAGATCACGAAGTTTGCCGATATTATTTTCGGTGTTAAAAGTGCATATGAAAAAACAGGTGTTTATGTGAATGCGGAACGCCGACTTCACCTTTCGCAACCTCTGATCAATGTGACGATGCCTGATGATTGGGAAGTGATTGCAGAAATTTCTAAACGGTTTGGTACCGACTTTGGTTTTAAAAACTCTAATGATGTATGGGAAGAAGTACGACTTGCTGCTCCTGTTCGTTTTGGAGGGGCTAGCTATGCAAAACTTGAAGCCAATCGTCTTCGCGGATTACAATGGCCTGTTCAAGAAGAAGATACCCCGGTTTTGCACTTACATGATTTTCGGACAAAAGATGGAATAGGTTCATATCGGTATAAACAGTATGAGCCACGCGGTCAAGTAGAAGAGCTTTTAAATGCCGCTACGCATGAGGGATATTATCTTACAACAGGTCGAGTGCTGGTTCATTATAATAATGCGGCACAAACGAATGCATGTGAAAAATTAAGCCGTTCTCACAGTGAAGATACATTGCTGGTAAGTGTTGATGATGAAGAATTTTTTGAGTACAAAGATTTTGTCGTCCTTAAAAGTGAATATGGGCAAAGTGCTCCTCTTCGGGTAAAAGTCAGCACTACGGTAAAAAAAGGAACTCTGTTTACGACGTTCCATCATGCAAAGAGTCAAATTAATTTTTTATTTGGGGATGAAGCAGATGAGCTTATTAAAACAGCACGCTTTAAATCCATTAAAGTAAAAATTATCAAACCTGACTATTTGGATTAGAGGGTGCATACCAAAGCCAAGGGCAATTTGGCCGAGGAGAAAGGGTGTGATTATCTTAGATCACACGGCTTTCGAATTATCGATCGAAATGTGTATAACCGTTTTGGCGAGATAGATATAATCGCGCTAAAAGAAAACGTTCTTCATTTTGTTGAGGTCAAGAGTGCTCAAAGTTATGAGCAGGCAGTGAACAACATTACCCACTCAAAACTTCAAAAACTCAACCGTACGATTCAGACATATCTTCAACAGAAAAAATTTTCATTAGAGTATTGCATTGATGCCTTGATTGTTGCCGATGGCAATATTGAGTGGATTGAAAATATTACTTTGTAACCCTTTTGCTTAGAAAAATGATGAAAATTCTACAATAAGACGTTTTAAAGAAAGGGGCGTTATAATTGCTCATATTAATAAAAACTCAAGGACATTAACATGGGTAAATACATCGAATTAACAGCATCAAATTTCGCTGATACAACAAAAGAGGGCGTTGCTCTTGTAGACTTTTGGGCACCATGGTGTGGACCTTGTCGTATGATCGCTCCAGTTATCGAAGAATTGGCAAATGATTTTGAAGGTAAAGCAAAAATCTGTAAAGTAAATACAGACGAAGAGCAAGATATTGCAGTAAAATACGGTATTCGTTCAATTCCTACTATCCTTTTCTTCAAAAATGGTGAAATGGTTGATCAAATGGTTGGTGCTGCTTCTAAGCAAGCCTTCGCGGATAAAATCAACTCACTCCTATAACAATTTGACCCTTTTGGGTCAGAATTTTTCCTTTTTTAGGTTACTTCACTTGTATTTTTCCTGCAACTCTTTTACTTTTTCAAAACTTTTCTTTTGTGCCTCAACCATTTCATCAAATGCCAAACCCTTCATAACTATTTTGTAAAGATTTGGTTTGAATTTTTCCCAGTTGTATAGAGTTGTTCTATCGATGCCCAAGTAGCCTGCTATGTCTCTTTTATTCATAAACTTTTACCCTTTATTATTCGGGTAGACTACATTTCAGACAATAAAAATACAACTGTTGAAATAGACAACACTTAATTTACTATATGTAGATATATTAAACACTTTTAAAATACAATGTTGAATTAATAAACAAAAACAATTAAAAGTGTGGAATTGTACAGATATGAATAGATACCAAAGCTATACAAAAGAGCAATTGATAGCAAAAATTGCCTCACTTGAGTCGAAAAAAAATTATGGTCTTGTCTGGGATGATGAAAAAGAGCCTGAAAAAGTAGTACTGGAATGCCAAAACAATATCCCTATACTTAAAAAAATTGACAACAAAACGATACAGACTGATAAAAATAAGCCCAATAATATTTTGATAGAGGGCGACAACTATCACGCATTGCAAGTGTTGAACTACACGCACAAGGGGCAAATAGATGTCATCTACATCGACCCGCCTTACAACACAGGAAATAAAGATTTTAAATATAACGATAGTTTTGTAGACAAAGAGGATGGATATAGACATAGTAAGTGGCTTAATTTTATGAGCAAGAGACTCAAGTTGGCTCATAATTTACTCAAAGATAGTGGAGTTATTTTTATTAGCATTGATGATAATGAAATGGCTCAGTTAAAAATACTTTGCGATGAAGTTTTTGGTGAAAAATGTCGTATTGGGATATTTACTAAAAAAATTTCTGGAGGAAAAAATGACTCGAAAACGATTAAAGTCAATCATGAGTATCTACTATGTTATTGTCGAAAAGAAAATACAAAATTAAAATTAAATCGTCAAATTTCACTTAAAGAAGCCACTGTCACCCTTCAAAAATGGGGAGACAATGAAGAGCGGGAAAATAGAGAAAATTTATGGTATCCAATCTATGCAAATATAGAGAGTGGGAAAATATCGCTTGAGCAGGAAGACGATATGGTTGAGGTTTTGCCTATTAAAAATGATGCAACTGAGCGCTATTGGAGATGGGAAAAATCAACGGTACGAAAAGATATTAGAAAATTAAAGCTTGTTGAAACACAAGATGATTTTGGAGATGTTAAATATGATATTCATGTCATTATGCCAAAAGGGACTATCTCTGAGTTACCTTGGTC
>JAYVLH010000128.1:0-7910 GCA_043759555.1 Sulfuricurvum sp.
TGATCGTTTATTGTATCTAGGTCTTGATTTGAACCAAATTTGAAACAAAAAAAATCAACTAATTTTTTAGGGGTATTCCTTTAAGATGCGAATTCGCCCAATTTAAATTATGAGAAAGAAATGAGTTATTATGTCTGATTTGACTTTCTTTTCCAAAAACTGTCATGATACATTCTCTCAAGGCTGGATAGCCGGACTATTGGCATTTTTCATTGCGGCTGTACTATCAGGCGTAATAATTAGGTATTTTGGAGAGATGAAAGCTCATGATTTCCGAAATAAAATCGAAAATATTGCCAAAGAAAACGCCTATTATCTAGAAAAAAATATTGACCACAAAGTGGCACTTGCGTTTCCTCTTGCTGCTATGATTCAGCAGGATGGTGTTATCTCAAATTTTAAATCTCTTGCTAACAAACTCATTACCTATTATCCTTCTATTTCTGAAATTGCTCTTGCACCAAACGGTGTCATCAAACAGGTAGTTCCCCTTTCGGGTAATGAAAAAGCTCTTGGTTTTGATCTTTTTGCTGATCCGCAACAGCAAGCTGAAGCTCTGTTGAGCCGTGAAACAGGAAAGCTTACTTTGGCAGGACCGGTGCATCTTGTACAAGGTGGAGAAGGGCTGGTTGGACGTTTACCGGTTTTCACAAAAGAGAAAAAGTTTTGGGGATTTGTACTGATTGTAATGCGTTTTCCTGATATTCTCAACACAACCTCTCTGGAAAATCTAAAAAAGGATGGATATCTATACACTCTTAGCCGTATAGATCCTAAGACAAAAAAAGAACAGATAATCATCTCATCGGGAACCCAAAAGCTATATCAACCTATCGAACATAGGATTAATATACCTAATGGGACATGGACACTTCGGATTGCACCAATTGACGGATGGCAAAATAAGGGGCATTTGGCGATTGAAGCAGCAATCGCTTTTTTATTCAGTATTCTTGTGGGGTATAGTGTAAAACAGTATGTTGAACTAAGAAACTATCGCTCTTCCCTTGAAAGTCTTGTAAATAAACGTACCTCGGAGATTTTAGAGACCAAAAATCATCTCCATATACTGCTTAACACTATCCCCGATCTAATATGGCTGAAAAATAATGATGGCGTCTATCTGATGTGTAACCCAATGTTTGAACGTTTTTTTGGTGCCAAAGAGAGTGTGATTGTGGGTAAGACCGATTATGATTTTATTGACAAAAAGCTGGCAGATTTTTTTCGTGAAAAAGACCGTTTAGCAATGGAAACTGATGGTCTAAGTATTAATGAAGAGTGGGTGACTTTTGCCGATGATGGCCATTTGGCTTTGCTTGAAACCATTAAAACGCCTATGTTCGATGATAAGGGCAGTTTGATCGGTGTGTTGGGAATAGCACGGGATATGACACAGCATCATGAGAGTGAAAGCCATATTCAGCAGCTTTCCCATCTGTATGCGGCTCTCAGTTATTGTAATAAAGCGATTGTTCGCTCTGCAACTCCCGACGAACTCTTTGCCCAAGTGTGCAAAGGGATTGTCTCTGAGGGTACTTTTGTCATGTCCTGGATCGGTCTTGTCGATCCTCAGAGTAATCTTGTATATCCTGCCGCCTCGTACGGGGATGAAAAGCATTACCTCGATGGGATAGAAATTTCCACCCTTGCCGAGAGTATTACAGGCAAAGGCCCTACCGGCACGGCTGTCCGAGAAAACCGTCCTTATTGGTGTCAGGATTTTATGAACGATTCTTCTACCGAAGCATGGCATGAACGAGGAGGCATAATGGGATGGAAGGCATCCGCTTCTTTACCGATTCATCAATACGGTGAAGTGATAGGGGCATTTACTGTCTATGCCCAAAAGATGAATGCGTTTGACCCGTTAAGCCAGGATTTGCTGATAGAGATGGCAATGGATATCAGCTTTGCTATGGAAAATTTTGATCGCGAAGCGAAACGAAAAGTATCAGAAGCATCTTTGATACAAACTGAAAAACTTCTCGAAGAGATGAGTTCTGCTGCGCACATCGGAGGATGGGATATTGATATGCGTAATGGAAAAGGAGTTTGGACGAAAGAAGCAGCGCTCATTTATGAGATAGATTTAACTGAAATAGTAACGCTGGCCACAGGACTCAGTGTTTTTGAAGGGGAATGCCTTGAAAAAGTACAAGCTGCACTGGATGAGATGCTGAAAGACGGTACTTGTGCTAATCTTGAGCTCCAAATGAGAAGCAAAAAAGGGAATCAAAAATGGGTTCGGCTTATTGCTTCACCCATTATAGAAGATAGTAAAGTAGTTCATATTCATGGTTCTGTTCAAGACATTACCGCTCAAAAAATAGCCGAAGAAAAAGTACAGTGGCTTGCTCATTTTGATGCTCTGACCGGATTGCCAAACCGTATTTTATTGAACGATCGCGTCAAATATGCGATCAGCATTGCTCATCGTTCAAAAGAGCCGATAGCGTTACTGTTCCTGGATTTGGATCATTTTAAAAATATCAATGACTCTTTGGGACATGCTATTGGTGATGATTTGCTTGTTGAAGTATCGAAGCGTATGCAGTCTGTGGTTCGTGAAGAAGATACTCTTTCTCGGCATGGGGGAGATGAGTTCGTTATAGTTCTTCCCGGTACTGATGCTGATGGAGCTGCTCATGTTGCTAATAAGCTGATGGATGTTATCTCAGAGCCGTACTTTATTCAGTATCATGAACTTACCATTACTCCTTCGATGGGGATTGCACTTTATCCAATTGACGGAAATGATTTTGAAACACTGTTGCAATCGGCTGATGCTGCCATGTATCATGCAAAACATGATGGTCGCAACTGCTATCATTTTGTTACTCCTGAAATGCAAGCCCGTTCCGCACGAAATCTTGAAATCGAGAATGCTCTTAGACATGCCGTGAGTCGTAATGAACTCGAAGTTTACTATCAGCCTCAGATCGCGATAGATACAGAAAAAATTATCGGGGCGGAAGCTCTTTTACGCTGGCAGCATCCAACAATGGGGATGGTCTCTCCTGGAGAATTTATCCCGATAGCTGAGGAAAGCGGGCAAATTGTTGCCATAGGAGAATGGGTCCTTCGGTGTGCACTTGGACAATTGAAAATATGGATGGAGGGAGGGTTAGAGCATTTTATTATGGCTGTGAATCTCTCAGCAATCCAATTTCGACACCCACAATTAGTGGCTCTTGTCTTAAGTATTCTTAACGAATTTCAACTCCCTGCAGAGTATCTTGAACTTGAACTCACAGAAGGGATTGCTATGGAAAATCCGCTTCATGCCATTGAAATTATGAATGAATTGCATGGCCATGGAATACGTATGTCTATTGATGATTTTGGAACAGGATACTCATCCCTCAACTACCTTAAAAAATTTCGGGTTTATAAACTCAAAATCGATCAATCCTTCATTGGTGACATCACTGAAAATTCTGAAGATAGATCCATCGTTAACACGATTATCAGTATGGCTCATAGCCTTAATATGATAACCATCGCCGAAGGGGTTGAGACTGCAGATCAGCTTGAGATTCTTCGCCAAAGCGGTTGTAATGAGATACAAGGATATTATTTCAGTAAACCGCTTTCTTCAGTGGAGTTTGAACGGTTCATACATAATAGAAGTTTTTAATCCTATTTCAACAAATACATACTTAATCTTGCTATATTGTGGGTTGCAATGAATATTAGAACATTGCTGTAAAAGGTGAGCATGGATGATGAAAGTTGTTGCTATTTTTGTGTGCTTTATAGGTATAACGACAAGCGTCTATGCAGAAAAAAAATGGATACCGATAGAGGTCATAAACCCAAACGAAAATGGTAAATCAGATACCACTAAATCCAAAAGGCTGCCTGCCAATAAATGGATGGACAATATAAAAGTGATGCAGCGATTGTTAGACAATACGCGTAAAGATGACGTAGATTCAGAAAATAAAAAAAATTGGTATGAACTGGATAAAATAAAGAACAATTGATAATTTTGAATACAAACCTAAACTAAAAATACAGGAAGCACATTGTGAATGAAACCCGATTGATCGTGCAAAACAATAGTCTATGGCATACGCATGATACTCAAGAATCACTGGAGGTATTAGGCAGTGACAGTCACTATGGGTTATCATCAGAAGAAGCACAAAAAAGGCAAGCAGTTTACGGTAAAAATGAGCTGATCCGTATCGCTCGAACCCCTCTGATTTTTATATTTTTGCGCCAATTTACCGATGTTTTGATCCTGATACTTTTTGCAGCGGCATTTATTTCTCTGATCATTGGAGAGGTTGGGGATGCCATCACCATCTTGGTTATTATCCTTCTAAATGGGATATTGGGGTTTGTGCAGGAATTCAAAGCTGAAAATGCAATTGAAGCACTCCAAAATATGCTCTCTCCAACTTGTAGACTTATACGTGATGGTGGCAACGAGCATATCATCAATATCAAAGAACTTGTTCCCGGAGATATCGTTCTTTTGGAAATAGGGGATAATATTCCTGCTGATCTTAGACTGCTGGAGTGTTTTAATCTAAAAGTGGATGAATCGTCGTTGACGGGGGAATCTAATTCAGTTTCAAAAAACAGCGAACCGCTTGCACCTGATACACTGCTATCCGAACAGTTTAATATGGGATGGATGGGGACGGCGGTAGTCAATGGGAGAGCACGGGGTCTGGTGATCGCAACGGGGATGACTACCCAGTTAGGCAAGGTTGCTTTGATGACACAAAGTGTGGAAGCGCAACCGACACCCCTTCAGAAGAAGCTGGATGTTTTAGGAAAAAAACTGGGGATCTATTCTGTTGCTATATCCGTTTTTGTGGCTTTAGTTGGATGGATCTTAGGAAAAGACCTTCTGGAAATGTTTTTGACCGGTGTTGCCTTAGCTGTTGCGGTAGTACCTGAAGGATTGCCGGCTGTTGTGACGATCACTCTGGCTCTTGGTATCAAGGCGATGGCAAAAGAAAAAGCACTGCTAAGACGTCTTCCGGCCGCAGAGACTCTGGGGGCAGTCACCACGATTTGTACGGATAAAACAGGAACACTCACCCAAAATCAGATGACTGTCAAAAAGATTTGGCTTTCCTCAGGTGAGATCGAAGTAACAGGCAGCGGTTATGATCCTGCCGGTCATTTTGAATCCAATGGTGTTAAAATTGACTACAAGAACAATCTTGATTTGCAACGGTTGTTAAAAAGTGCTCTCATATGCAATCATGCCAAAGTCCAAAAAAACGGTTTAGAATGGGAGGTGATCGGAGATCCTACTGAAGCTGCATTGATTGTTGCCGCCTACAAATCGTGGCTTTATGATGAGGGCGAAAATACGATCACTGAGTTCTCTTTTAATTCTCTGCGCAAACGGATGAGCGTGATTGTTCATGAACAAGAGGCAATAATAGCGTATGTCAAGGGGGCTCCGGAAATCATTCTGGAAAAATCTACACAAGTCTTCAGAAACGGAAAAGTTTTTGCTTTCTCAGAAACAGATAAAAAAGAGACCATAGCGGCGTATGAAAAAATGGCCGAAAGCGGCTTGCGGACACTGGCTATTGCTTTTCGGGTACTTTCGGAAGAAACAAAACTTTCCGAAGAGAGTGTTGAAAATGAACTTATTTTATTGGGTATCGTCGGAATCATTGATCCACCGCATGAAGAGGTTCCTGAAGCGATTAAAATGGCAAGAACGGCAGGTATCAATATTGTTATGATAACAGGGGATAACCCTGATACGGCGATAGCGATTGGCAAATCGATTGGTTTGGAGTCGACGCGCGCCATAACGTCTCGTGAACTTTCAACAATGGATGATGCAGCACTTATCAAATCCCTAAATGGCAGTGTGCTGTTTGCAAGGGCACAACCAGAAGATAAACTGCGAATCGTCAAAACTCTCAAAAATAACAATGAAATAGTAGCGATGACGGGTGATGGCGTCAATGACGCTCCGGCGCTTAAAGAAGCAGATATTGGTATAGCAATGGGCAAAAAGGGGACAGATGTCGCCAAAAGTGCGGCGGATATGGTGCTTAGCGATGATAATTTTGCCTCTATTATCAATGCCGTACGCGAGGGGAGACGAGAATACGACAATATACAAAAATTTGTTCTTTATCTTTTGGCATCCAACGGAGGTGAAGTAGTTGCGATATTTATCAATATTTTACTGGGCGGACCGTTGATCTTGATCCCCGTTCAGATCCTTTGGATGAATCTGGTGACGGATGGAATGACCGCGATTGCCCTTGGTGTTGAACCTGCCGAGAAAGGGATCATGAGAAGAGCTCCCAGAGAGGTTAAGGCCTCGATTCTTGACCGTCATGGTGTCATCATGATTGTTGTGCTGGGAAGTTATATCGGACTGGCAACACTTGGGCTTTTTCATTATTATCTCACTCAAGATCCACAGCATGGCCTTTTACTAGCTCAAACCGTCGCCTTTACGGGGATTATTATTTTGGAGAGTGTCAATGTACTTAACTTTCGCTCACGGCGTGAGCCACTTTCTGTCATAGGTTTTTTTAGTAACAAGTGGCTTTTAGGGGCGATTGCATTGACGGTCAGTTTTCAACTGTGTGCGGTGTATGTGCCTTTTTTACAAAGTGCCCTTCATACGACGGCTCTTGGATGGAAAGATTGGGGAATTATCTTCATCGTGGCATTGCCGTTATTTTTAATCACTGAGATTTTTAAGTGGATCAAATGGAAAGAACGATGATTGATCACTCTTTTGGCAGCTTTAAGCTGATCGTCAAAAAATATGATAGAATTATAGACAATACATTCACACTCAAGGCTATTTATGCTCTTTAATCCAACTCCTCTTGAAAAACTAACCACACTTGTTGCTCAGCTTGTAGAAAAGCAATCTTCTGTTGCAGGCGATATGCAAGTTTGTAATGATGAAGTTATCTCTTTACGTCAAACGCTCAAAGCAAAAGACGATGAGATTGCTGCATTAAATAACGAATTACTCGAAAAAGACATAGAAATCGAAGCTATTGTTTCTAAAATCGAAAGTCTGTTAGGATAATCGTGAATGTCTCTCTGACTCTCAATGCCAAACGGTATGATATTGATGTTGAAGAGGATTTTGCCCGTTTTTTGATCCATAAGATGACTGAAGATTTTCATATTGATGGAAACAATGATTTGAAAACTCTTCTGCACGCTTACGTTCGACAAAGTTTTGCTCTTTATGAACAAGATAAACAAATCAATACACTCATCAATACTCTGCAATCGTAAAAAATTCTTCACAATTTCTCCACAATCTTTTTTTATACTGCTGTTATCTAAAGAGAATCTCTTTAAGAGAATCTCTAAAAAGAGGAGTTTACAATGAAAAAGTTTTTAACCTTAATGGCAAGTATGGCTCTTGTTGCCTCTATGGCGCATGCAGATGCGAAGAGCGGCCAAAAAGCGTATCTCAAATCGTTTAAAGCATCGTTTGGAATGAATGGAACGAAGTTTGCCGCAGAGCATACAGTCTCTGAATGGGAGAATCTTTTTGCTGACAACGCAAAAGGGTTTATCAAAGAGTATGGTGAAAAATTTCCCAAAGCTCTCCCTGCTTTGACCAATCCAAATATGACAGATAAGATACAGGCAGTCGGTGATTTTGCGAAAGAATACGGCAGTGATTCGGGAAATGTTCCGAGTTGCGGGTAAGGATTCTGTCATTCCGTGCTACGACACGGAATCTATAAACACTAAGAGCGTGGATACCGTATCAAGTACGGTATGACGAAATTAGGCAACTAAAATACACAAAGGATTTACAATGAAAACGCTACTCACACTTTTAGGACTGACTCTTATGTTGAACGCGGCAGACGGTTCTGCGCTGTTTCAAAAATGTGCCGCATGTCACGGCCAAAAAGCTGAAAAAGCAGCTT
>JAYVLH010000129.1:0-2684 GCA_043759555.1 Sulfuricurvum sp.
TTTCCACTGCCGCTTTCACCTATGATGGCAATTTTATCACCATGTTCAATGGTAAGGGTAATATCATCCAAAATAGGCTTGGATGGATCATATTCGAAAGAGACGTGATTCAGCTTAATAGAGTATTTAAAGGAAATTGGAATGTCCCCGAAATTTTCAGCATCGTACATCAAATCGTTATGGATAATATCGAGAGAGCTTTTGTAGAAAAGAATCTGATTGTATCCTGATAGGATACGGTTGGCTGAGGGCATAAGACGATAGAGTCCTAATACAAACATTGAGATAAGTGCTAATGCGCCGGAAATATCGCTTTGGTATTTATGGACGATATAAATAACCATAAATATAATAATTCCAAATCCCAATGCTTCTAAAAAGAGACGTGGAAAGTGAGTAAGCGTTTCATTGCGTATGTTAGCTGATGCATAGCCTGCGCTGGCGCGAGCGAATTTTTCGAGAATCGGGGCAGTGTTTGAGGTGAGTTTCATCAGTTTAAAATTACCGAGACTGCTTTGGATGATTTCAAAAAACTTTTTTTGATGTTCTTCTCGTGAAATTCCTGCTTTTTTGATTGCGCGTGATACTGTCATAATTAGAAAAAATGCATTGATGATAAGGATGGTGCTGATGAGCAGAGTGATTTTCCAATTAATATACAGCATGATAGAATAAATGAAAATTACAACAAAGATCTCACTGAGCATCAGTAAAAGACCTGAAATGAGTGTTGTCATATTTTGGGCTTCGTTGATGATGGCTTTGCTAAGGTCGGAACTGTTTTTATCGATGAAAGAGCGATAACTCATGCCGAGATAGTTTTCAAACAGTCGATAAGCGATGAGGTGATAGCGTCCTTTGGAAAATTTGGCAAGCAGATAAAAATATCCCAAATTGAGTAGACTTCGTAGAAAATAAAAAACTAAAAGAATAATTCCTGTGGCTATTACAAAGTCAATGTCACTGTGAAAATCAAAGAACTGATAAATGGATTCAAGATAGTGGTTGGTGTGAATAGTCGAAAAATTACTAGCAATATTGATAAATGGGAGAATTGCGGCTACACCAATCATTTCAATGAGTGAAACAACGATGGAGATAAACACTAAAAGCAAGAGAAATTTTTTATCGTGACGAGTTAAAATAGAAAAAAGTTTAGAAAAAAATAATTTCATTAAAAATTGCGTTCCTTGAATAAAAAATAGGATTCCTTATAATAGCGTATAATACTGAAATCTTTAACATTGAAGGAGTCTTTACGTGTGTGGAGTATTTGGAATTATCGGCGAATATTCTCCTGCAAAAGCGCGAGCCGCACTTTCAACACTTCATCATCGTGGGCGTGATCATTGTGGAATTGTCGAGGAAAACGGGCTTTTTCTAGCGCATCAACGTCTCTCTATTACGGATACCCACATTCGTGCACATCAACCTATGCGACATAAAAAGCTCTTGCTTAGTTTTAATGGTGAAATCTATAATCACAAAGCACTACGGTCCGAATTAGAAGGATTCCAATGGCAGAGTTTAAGCGATGCTGAAGTGATTTTAGCAGCGTATCAACGATGGGGAATTGCGTGCGTTGAGCATTTGGAAGGAATGTTTGCATTTGCACTGATAGATGAGGAGAAGCTTTATTTGGTACGGGATAGATTTGGGGAAAAACCGATGTTTTATCATGATGGAGCGAACTCGTTTGTATTTGCTTCGGAAATTAAAGCTATTAAGCCTTTTTTAAACAGCATAAAGATGAATCAAGATGCGATGCGCTCATATCTTTCTTTTTTGGCTCCTGCTCCACCGCACACATTTTATGAAGGAATTTTCAAGCTTGAATCGGGGGAAGTCCTTTGTTTTGAAAAAGGCCATATAGCCAAGCACCTTTACTATGATATTCTAAATACACCGAAATCTTCCGTGTCTAACATAGAAGATTTATTGCATAAAAGTATTCAAAAACGTCTCGATACGGATGTTCCTGTATGCGCGTTGCTCTCGGGGGGAATTGACAGTGCAATGATCTGTGCTATAGCCAGTGATCAGGGAAAAAAGCTTCCGACATTTACGCTGGGGTATGATGAATACAGCGGATACGATGAACGTAAAAATGCACGAAATACGGCTCAATTTTTAGGGTTGGAAAATACTGAAGTGATTATTTCACAAAATGATTTTGATCAAAATTTGGATACCGTTTTAGATCAGATGGATGAACCTCTTAATGATCCTGCTGCATTACCGTTATATTTGCTGATGAAACGTATTGCACAAGAGGGATATAAAGTTGTTTTAAGCGGTGAAGGTGCTGATGAGTTATTTTTAGGATACCGGCAATATTTTGAATATCTTGACATTGAAAAAGCCTCTGATCTTCACCATAAAAATTGGCTCAAAAAATATTTTCATAGTAATTTTTCGATGAATCGTGAGTGGGAGTGGTACAAACGGATTTTCGATGAAACATTGCTTTTTCGCACTTCCGGGGAAAAATTTACTGATTTACAGCAAAATTTGCTCTTGCGTCAGAATGTTCGCGATAATGAATCGCTTCGATTTTTAATGCCGTATCGGCAAAAGTTTGATGAAAGCGCTTATTCTCATGCTTCTCATTGGTACAGCAGTATTGATCTGAAACTTTTCGTAGGGGAGCATTTCTTGACTAAATTGGATCGAATGTCGATGGC
>JAYVLH010000130.1:0-10504 GCA_043759555.1 Sulfuricurvum sp.
GCAAACGTTGATCGTTATCAATTGGCTTTGGCTGTAGCAAAACGCTCTGATCAACTCCAAAATGGTGCAGCTACAAAGCTGAATATTGATTTGAAGAAAATGAAAGCCGCTGATGTTGCTTTGATGGAGATTGCCGAAGGGTTTGTCACTATCAAAGGTTTTGTAGACAAAGCGTAATCCCACAATAAAGTCGCGTCATTGAGCCAAATAGATATTGAAACCATCAAAAAAATCAATGATGTAGAGCGTGCTCGTACCTATTTGTATGCGCGCATTCCTTCCTCCAAACTTCTTGAACAAGCTTTTACTTTAGCATCTGATGCACATGAAGGTCAGTATCGCAAAAGCGGTGAGCTCTATATTGTTCATCCTATTTTAGTTGCTGGTATTGTAGCCGAGCTTACGGGTGATGAAGCGATGGTTATTGCAGCATTACTTCATGATGTAGTCGAAGATACGGTGATTACGATCGAAGAGATAGGCTTTGATTATGGAGCTGATGTCGCCCATTTAGTGGAAGGGTTGACGAAAATCGATACGATCCGTGATGCGGAGCTTATTCCTTCTGATTCTGACCAAAAGCTTGTTGCTTCTGCGCTTACCTTTCGTAAAATGCTCTTGGCTTCTATTGAAGATGTCCGTGTTTTAGTCGTAAAACTGTGCGATAGATTGCACAATATGCTCACTCTTGATGCCCTTTCTTCAATCAAACAACATCGAATTGCTGAAGAAACTCTGGTGGTTTATGCTCCTATTGCGCATAGGCTTGGTATATCATTTCTTAAAAACCTTCTTGAAGATTTAAGTTTTCAATATCTTTTTGTCGAAGATAAACTTGCTATTGAGAGCTATTTGGCGGAAAATTTTCGTTCAATTAATGAGCGATTGAGCGATTTTTGTGAAAAGGTAACCCAGATTTTACTCTCCAATGGGATGTGCCAAGACGATTTTGAGATTTTGAGCCGTGTAAAGCATAATTATTCTATCTATTTAAAAATGCAGCGAAAAGGAATCAGTATCGATGAGATTCTTGATCTTTTAGCGGTACGTATTTTAGTGAAAACTCCGATTGACTGTTATAAAGTTTTTGGGATGGTCCATTTGAATTTTCAGCCTTTGAGTGCTCGGTTTAAAGATTATATTGCCATTCCAAAAGAAAACGGTTATCAAACACTGCATACTACCGTCTTTGATGAAAGCGCTATTTTTGAAGTACAAATCCGTACTACAGAGATGCATGAGACGGCAGAGTTAGGTGTTGCTGCGCATTGGAAATATAAAAGTGGCGGAAACAACGCCATTAATCTTGATTGGCTTCATAATCTTCAATATCAAAATGAGTCAGTAGAAGCTTTCTATGAGTTGATTAAAAATGATCTTTACAGTGAAGATATAACGGTTTTTTCACCTAAAGGAAAAGCATTAACCCTTCCTCGTGGTGCTGTATGCCTTGATTTTGCGTATGCCATTCATTCTGAAATAGGAGACAGTGCCGAGGGTTGCTTGATTAACAAAGAAAAAGCGAGCTTGCTAAGTGAATTACACAATGGGGATGTCGTTCGTATTGTCAATGCAACGGATAGAAAAAAAATCACGCGATGTACTTGGATCGATACTGTAAAAACTTCACGAGCTAAATCAAGTATGCGTGCCAATTGCAATCAGCGTATACGTATTGTAGATCATGACAGTGGTGTTAATATTCTTGCATCGGTACTTCGTCTTGCTCCTGATAAAGTGGCTGAAGTATTAGAAAAAGTCGAGCTTTCGGATCAATGGTATCGTATTCCGCGTGAACTTGATTTTTTTAAAGAAGTACTTAATCGTATTAAAGACGCGATGCAGTCAAGTAGCCGTTTTGGAGCATTTTGGACACGTGATCGTTTCAAGCTAAAAGCTTTTTTGTTTAACTCTATTGAAGTAGTAACGAATCAGAATATTTCAGATGCTGTTTTTGATTATTGTTGTCATCCTAAATCAGGTGATGAAATTGTTGCTTTTAACCAAGAGGGCAAAGCACATGTTCACCATAAGATGTGTAAGCATGCAGCACAGATGATTGAAGAGCATCAGCCAATGCTTTTTGTTCAATGGAAACAGCAGCATTTTAGTCGTTACCACTTAATTATCAGTATGCCTAATGCAAAAGGTTCCCTTGCGGATTTATTAACGTATCTTGCGAAAATGGATGTGGATATTAACAGTATTGAATTGGGTAAAAAGAAGTCTGAACATACTCAATATTGTGAAATGGAATTTCAAACATTAGAACGTGATTTGAACCGATTGCGTTCTAAACTCGATAAAAAGGGCAAAATCATACAATTTTTTCGGACCGATGATGCGTACCGAAGCCAAGGATAAAAATGAACAAACATAAAATTAATGAAGCATTGGAAGAGATTCAACGAGGAACGTCGGAAATTATCGATGAGGCACGAATTGTGACTCTCTTAAGCGGATATTTTGAAAAAGGGGAAACTTACACAGTAAAAGCTGGATTTGATCCTACTGCGCCTGATTTGCACTTAGGACATACTGTTCTATTGCACAAGCTCGCTACTTTTCAAAAATATGGTGGACATATACAATTTTTGATCGGTGATTTTACGGCACAAATCGGCGATCCAACAGGTAAAAGTGAAACCCGTAAAAAATTGCTTCCTACACAAATAGACGAAAATGCGCAAAGTTATAAAAGCCAAGTATTTAAAATTCTTGATCCAGAAAAAACAACTGTTGTCTTTAATGCTGATTGGATTAATCCACTGGGAGCAGCAGGGATGTTAGAGCTCACGACTACTTTTAATGTTGCGCGTATGCTGGAGCGTGATGATTTTGACAAACGCCATAAAGCAGGAATTTCAATTTCTATCAGTGAGTTTTTATACCCTTTACTTCAAGGTTACGACAGTGTTCATCTTAAAAGTGATATCGAAATAGGCGGCACAGATCAAAAGTTTAATCTTTTGATGGGCCGTCATCTGCAACGATCTTATCAGATAGGAAAAGAACAAGCTGTTTTAATGATGCCTATACTTGAAGGGCTTGACGGGGTACAAAAGATGTCTAAATCTTTGGGCAACTATATCGCTGTTGCGGATGAGCCCAATGATATGTATGGAAAAATATTGAGTATCAGTGATAGTCTAATGTGGCGATACTATGAACTTTTGAGCACACTTGGCTTGAGTGAAATTGAAAGTTTAAAAACTGGAGTTGAAGATGGCTCACTTCATCCAAAAAAAGTTAAAGAGGCATTGGCGTTAGAGATTACAGCACGTTTTCACAGTGCATCTCTAGCACAAAGTGCAGCCGAAGAATTTCAGCGTGTTCATGCTCAAAGTGAGATTCCGACAGAGATGGATGAATATGATTTCGAGGGTCCGATTTGGATTGCAAAATTATTAGTGGATGCAAAGTTAAGTCCATCTACTTCACAAGCCCGTCGGGATATTAAGCAAGGCTCTGTTAAAATAAATCAAGATAAAATTGATGATGAACAATTACAGTTAGAAGTAGGCGAGTATGTCGTACAAATCGGTAAGCGAAAATTTGCCAGAATAAAGGTGTCCTAATGAGTTTCAAACCACTTAAAATCGGTAAATATATTATCCCTATTCCTATTGTCCAAGGGGGAATGGGTGTTGGAATTAGTTGGGATAAACTAGCAGGCAATGTTTCACTTGAAGGCGGACTTGGCGTTATTAGTTCTGTAGGAACGGGTAACTATGGTGACAAAGCCTATTCAGATAGACTTGTAGCAGGTCGTCCCCTAGAAGCAGAAAATTTCTATTCGAAAAAAGGGCTTGTAGCAATTTTTGAGAATGCTCGAAAAATTTGTGGTGACGCTCCGTTGGCCTGTAATGTTTTGTATGCTATCAATGACTACGGTCGGGTCGTTACTGATGCGTGTGAAGCGGGTGCTAATATCATTATTACGGGTGCAGGATTGCCAACTAATATGCCAGAATTTACTGCCGATTATCCGGATGTGGCATTAGTCCCTATTATTTCATCTCCTAAAGCACTTTCTATTATTTGTAAACGTTGGCAAAAACGTTATAACCGACTCCCTGACGCCGTGATTTTAGAAGGACCAAAAAGTGGTGGGCACCAAGGGTTTACGTATGAGCAATGTGCGATGGATGAATATCAGCTCGAAAATTTGGTTCGTCCTGTTGTCGAAGAAGCCGCATTATGGGGAAATATACCAGTGATCGCGGCAGGCGGTGTTTGGGATAAAAATGATATTGATGCGATGATGGAATTGGGTGCATCGGGTGTCCAGATGGGAACACGTTTTATTGGTACTTATGAGTGTGATGCACATGAAAATTTTAAACAAGTTTTGATGGATGCTAAAGAAGAAGACATTACGTTGATGAAGTCTCCTGTTGGTTATCCTGCGCGTGGCGTTCGTACCAATTTACACGGTCTTATCGATACACGTACGGGTCCTGCTATTAAATGTATTTCTAACTGTGTTGCCCCTTGTCATCGTGGTGTTGAAGCCAAAGAAGTTGGTTTTTGTATTGCCGATCGTCTTAGTGATGCATATATGGGAAATCTGGAGTTCGGTCTTTTCTTTTCAGGAACGAATGGTTATCGTATTAATAAAATTATTTCCGTCAAAGAACTGATGGAGAAGTTGACTCAAGGCGAATAGTCTTCTATGATGATACGATTTTTTTTACTTTTTTTATTGTCAACATTGGTATTAATGGGTGCATCGGATGATGAACTACGATTGGAAAAGGGACAAAAAGCCCTTGAAAGCAGTGATGAGATAGAGCAATTTCGTGGATACAACGAATACAAAAGCCTTTATCTAAAAGCATTAAGTAGTAAAAATACTCCAATGGCTAAAGAATCGCTTGCTGGGATTGTTAAGGGTGGAGGACTCCTTCATATTGATGTTACTAAATACAAAGTAGAATTGGCAAAATTGTCTACTTCCGATGCAGGTGCTTTAAATACATCATCGATAGATTCACCCACTATCGTAACGGTAAAGTCTTCAGAAGCTGTTCAACAGCCTCTTGAATTTCCCAAAAAATATCTTAAGCCTTCTCTTTCGACCGAAAAAGATTCAAGATTGAATTTTTCAATTCCATCCCTGTCTCAGTCTATAAAAGTACCGGAAGTTATAAAAACTCCAAGTGATGTTGTTATTTTGAAGAATCACCATTTACTTGAATCTAAATTCAAAGATGCTGGGATTGAGTTGACTTTTGACACTCAAATAGATATGAAAGAAGTTCATCAGTCAAAAATTATTGAATCAGACAAACAGCGGTTCCGTTATATTTTAGATATTGATAATGCTACTATCACTCAATCAAAAACGCTTGAATACAGCTCGCTGCAAAAAATAAGACTGGCTCAGTATGATGCTAAAAGACTAAGAATTGTCATTGAGAGTAATAATGCTATTGCGGTAAAACCTTTGTATAAAGGAAACTCTTTTTATATTGATTTATCATTAGAAAGTGCCCCTAAATCTACAGCTTTACCTTTTATCCCGGTTGTTACTACGCAAGAGCCACCTCTGAGTATATTACCGCCTCCGTTGTTGAAGGTAACACCACGAGATCGAAGTAAAAAAATAATTGTTATTGATCCGGGTCATGGTGGAAAGGATAGTGGAGCTACGGGTAATGGGTATATGGAGAAAGATATCGTTTTGCAAGTAGGGCTACAGCTTGCTGAACAATTACGTGCAATCGGCTATACGGTTTATATGACTCGTTCCAATGATATTTTTATCGAGCTCAAAGATCGAACAAAGTTCGCAAATGATAAATCGGCAGATCTTTTTTTATCAGTGCATGCTAATGCTATACCAAAAGGATCAGATGCTAACGCTGCCTATGGTATTGAAACCTATTATCTCTCTCCTGGACGGAGTGAACGAGCCATGAGGGTCGCTGCACTGGAAAATTCTGAGAATATGAGTGAAATGGGGGCCTATGGCAAACTCAGTTTTTTAAACGTCTTAAACAGTGAAAAAATTATTGCATCTAATAAACTTGCGATTGATATACAAAAAGGTGTTCTCAATAATTTACGAAAACAGTATCCTAATGTCAAAGATAACGGTGCAAGAGAAGCTCCATTCTGGGTACTGGTTGGAGCACAAATGCCCGCGATCTTATTAGAAACAGGATACATCAGCAACCCTGAAGAGTCTTCACGTATAGCAGATTCAAAATATCAACAATGGATGGTTGAGGGAATGATTGACGGTGTTAAGCATTATTTTGCCAATAATCTGTAATAGTTAATAAAATTCATTAATCATTTTTTTCTTTTCTACTTGAATCTCTCTCATAACAGCGAATAGCAAAACAATTGCAAAAAATAAAGATGAGCCTACTGTACCAAGATCAAGACCGCCTTTTTCATGTGTTTTTGTTAATAGATCACCAAAAGTTGCACCAAAAGGACGGGTTAATACAAAGGCTAACCAAAATAAAAGGACACTGGAGACTTTGGTGTAAAAATGTAAAAGAGTAATCATTGCTAATACCCCCGTAATTATCATTGCACTTTGAGCAAACCCTAGTTTTAATTCATCTGCCAAAAAATCACCGGCTGCAGTTCCTAATGTATTAGCTATTAAAAAAGCTCCCCAATAATATATTTCTGAAGTCGTGTTGGTTATGTATTCAACATTGATTGTTTTATCATGAATATACCATGCAATTAAGAGTAATATTAATAGAGCCATAAGTAGCCCTGAACCCATCGTATAACCTAAACCAAGGGTTCGGTCAATATAGTCTGAAACAGCTGTTCCTGCAATAGCTGTAGCGGTAAACATTAGCCAATACATGACAGGCTCATACCGTTTCATTAAAAGTTTAATTGAGAGGAATAAAATGAATAAACCCATAAACAGCAGTATGGTACTTCCGTATCCAAAGTTATAGGTCATCGAAAACATATCTGCACCCGTTTCACCTAATGTAGTTGATGCAATTTTAATGACCCAATAAAGTAATATAATATGAGGAACACGGTTTACTAAACTGTTTTTGTCATTGAGTATATTTACCAAAGCGAGCCTTTTTGGAAAGATAAGATTAGGAAAATGGAATGACCTCTATTATATAGACATATTAGTTTTCCGCTTCATATTATTTAGAAAAATTTCAAATTGATCGGCAGGCATCGGTTTACCCAACAAATACCCCTGTATTTCATCACACCCTTCCTGCCGTAAAAAGTCAAACTCTTCCTGCTTCTCAACCCCCTCTGCGATAGTCGTCAGATCAAGCGCCTTTGCCATTGCAATAATCGCTTTTATCAAATTGCTGTCACTTCCGTAAGTAGTGATATTTTTAACAAATGACTGATCTATTTTCAGTTTATTGATCGGAAAAAGTTTTAAATAACTTAATGACGAATATCCTGTACCAAAATCATCTAAAGAAAGCTGGATTCCTGCTGTCTTAAAGTCGGCCAATATTTTTAATACCTTAGCCGTCTCTTCCAACAAAATACTTTCGGTAAGTTCAAGCTCAATAGTATTTAGATCAACCCCCGTTTCATAAAAAATATCCATTGATTTTCTGAAAAAGTTCTCTTCTTTAAATTGTCGTGAAGAAAGGTTAATGGCCATTGTAAGAGACTGTATTCCTTGTATGTTCCAGCTTTTGAGCTGTTGACAGGCGCTGCGAAGTACCCACTCTCCGATCGGGATAATAAGCCCCGTTTTTTCTGCAATATGGATAAACTCTGCCGGCGAAAGTATCCCACGTTCTGGATGATTCCATCGTATCAATGCTTCCACCCCGGTAATCCTACCGCTTGAAATGTCCATCTGCGGCTGATAGTACAAAACGAATTCATCGTTTTTAAGGGCATTGATCAACCCATTTTGAACTGTCAATTGGCTTTGAATATAATCCGTCATTTCAAGCATGTAGCGCCGGTATTTGTTCCGTCCTGACTCTTTAGCCGCATACATTGCGGCATCAGCATTGCGAAAAAGCATTTCCGAATTGGTTGCGTCAAGGGGATAAAAATTGTATCCGAGACTCATGGTAATATAGAGGGTATGTTCTAAGATTTCAAATGGGGAAGCAAAATTATCGTAAACATTTTGCAGAACATCCTCTATCTCTTCTGCTCTATTGATGTCAGGCATGAGAATCGCGAATTCATCTCCACCAAAACGGGATATGGTGTCGCTTCTTCTGAAATTTGATTTGAGTCTGGATGCAACAGCTTGCAAAAGTATATCGCCGATGCCATGCCCTAGCGTATCATTGACAGTTTTAAAGAAATCTACATCAATAAAAACAATACCGACCATAGTCTTATTTCTATCCGCTCGACGGCTTTCAGTCTCTAGACGATCTTTAAACAGCGCACGATTCGGTAGCCCAGTCAATTCATCGTAATACTCCAAATATTGCAATTTCTGTTCAAATTGTTTTTTTTCTGTTATATCTTCCGCGACCGAGGCGATACCGATAACCTGATTATTTTTATCAAGAAGTTGGGAATTGTACCATTCACACAAGATAATCCTTCCATCTTTGGTTCGATTTTCGTTAGTACTGCGATCGCCACCATTTGCAGATAACAGATCGGACCAAATTTTTGAGGTTTGCTCAATTACATTGGAAGGGAGAATAATATCTGCTGCTGTATTTCCTAGTGCCTCTTCCTTGGTATAGCCAAAGATTCTCTCAGCTGCCGGATTCCAATCTATAACCCTAAAATCGGTATCCCATTCGATAACGGCAAATGGCACCTGATTAAAATGGGATACCAGTCTCTCCGTTATTATTTTCAGGGCAGATTCTGCCTCCTTTTTGTCGGTGATATCGGTAAAATAACCGTGATACGAAAGTGAATATTGATGATTTTTCGACAATATAAAGGCTTGAAGCCATCGATAAGAGCCATTCGAATGAAGCAGACGAAATTCAACATCGGTTTGAGTGTCGATTTGTTTGCTGATTGTATTCAGTGCTTGCAGGAATTTCGGACGGTCATCAGGATGGATGATCTCAATAAATGAAATTTTTTGCGTCAAAAATATATCGGTGTTGTAGCCCAAATGCAGCGTCATATTGGGTGAAATATAGAGTACATTAAAATCATCTCGCAAGAATGTCCACTTCATAACAAAAGAAGGTCCTCCGACAAACAGACCGACTTCCTCTTCCAGCTTTTTGTTAATGTGGAGAATTTTTATTGTCATGAGATAAAAATAAATCACTAAAATAGAAAATAGCAATACAATACCTATCCCGGTAAATCGCTCATGATGGATTTCCTGCAGCCAACTGGCGGCATTGACATCGCCGCAAAAATAGATAGGAAATTTGCTGTTTAAAGTGAGTTCGATCGGAATGACGGCCGTATTCCATGTTCCCCATCGATCAGTATAGGGTCCATAGATAAAGGGTTTATTTTGCTGAAGTTTTTTGACAAAATCCGGCTCAATTTCTGCGTAAATCTGCCCTGCCGGAGAAGAATCCGGAGAATACGCCGGTTCTGAATCTATCATAAAATAGACTTGTCCCTCACGGAGTGTCATTAGATATAGGAAACGAGATTTGATATTGATGGTCATCAAAAACTTTTTGAGTTCTTCATAATCCGGCTTTCCGATATCTGATTCGGTCGCCGTCAAATGCTTGATTTTTTCTCGGTCAACACTTTTTGCTGCAAGGGTAATTCGTGTTAATAAATTTTCGGTAAGAAGCTTTTGACGGTGTTTACCTAAATTATCGACAAACAGCCATCCTGACGAAAGGATCATAACCAGAACAAAAAGAGGTAGCAATGCCTTTCGCTGTTCACCTCAAAACGTAAATAATATATCCATAGTAGCCCGAAAATAATAATATCAAAAACTGCGCCAATGAATTGAAAAAGAAAAATACTCAAGTCAGGATTAACCGCATGTATGGACAACATATTTGATTTAAGGACAACCATCACGTTTGCGATTGTATACAACCAGATCATGACAGCAATGATTTTGAAGTGTTTCTCCGATGATTTGGTTGAAAGTTTCCAAAATGCTATGAACCCCAATATAATTGATGTAGTGGTGATTAAGTCATAGATCATTATTTCTATGGGCGCAAAGTTCAGCCAAGCCAATAGAGCGAATACAATGGACATGCTCGCATAGGTAGGAAAGGATGAATATGCAACGAGGCGGCGCCAAAATTCCAAAAGGGCTATCATCGATAAAGCTAAGACAAAAGAAGCAGCATAATCAACCGGTGTATGTTGTAAAAAATTTATCCCAAAGAGTGATATCCATGAATAAATGCCGTGTAGAAATCCAAATAATGAGAGCCAAAGCCAAGGGATGTTTGATGATTTACGGAGATGGAGCAAGTAAGAGAAAAAGCCAATAAGGATAAAAGACAATCCATATATAAAAAAAATGTAATCTAAATTATTTTCTAAAATTTTTAATATTTCTGTATAGTTAAACAATGGATTGTTTCCTTATTTTTTAATAAAT
>JAYVLH010000131.1:0-11007 GCA_043759555.1 Sulfuricurvum sp.
GAGGTTCGAACTCGCGACCCCGACCTTGGCAAGGTCGTGCTCTACCACTGAGCTATTCCCGCATTTTTTGTGGACTGGAAGTATAGCAAAAAAAATTAGGCATGTAAAGAGGTGGGAATAAAAAATTCGCTATAATGAGAAATATTGAAAATATTAAGGATTTTTTATGCGCAGCGATACGATTAAAAAAGGGTTTGATAAAACTCCTCACCGAAGTCTTCTCCGTGCAACGGGATTAAAAGATGAAGATTTTGATAAACCGTTTATTGGTGTAGCAAATTCACATATTGACATTATTCCGGGACACTTTTTTCTCCAGGAGTACGGTCGTATTGTTAAAGAAGCGATTCGAGAAGCCGGAGGGGTACCGTTTGAGTTTAACACCATCGGCGTTGATGATGGGATTGCTATGGGGCACGATGGGATGTTGTATTCATTGCCAAGCCGTGAGCTCATTGCGGATAGCATTGAAACCGTTATGAACGCACACAAACTTGATGGGCTTATTTGTATTCCAAACTGCGATAAAATTGTTCCAGGAATGCTTATGGGCGCATTGCGTGTTAATGTTCCGACGATTTTCGTCTCTGGCGGTCCAATGAAAGCGGGGCACAAAAAAGATGGTACACCGATCGATTTGGCAACAGCATTTGAAGCCGTCGGTCAACATGCCAATGGTAAGATGTCTGATGAAGAATTGTATGAAATCGAGTGCGAAGCATGCCCAAGCGGCGGTTCATGTTCAGGAATGTTTACAGCAAACTCTATGAATACCCTTTGTGAAGCGATGGGGGTCGCATTGCCTGGTAACGGTACAGTTTTGGCAATGACCCCTGAGCGTATCGCTATGGTTAAAGTTGCGGCAAAGCGTATCGTTGAAATGACGCTGGATAAAAACAGTGAAAAATGGAATATGCGTAATATCCTTAATGAGAAAGCGATTCACAATGCCTGTGTGATCGATATGGCGATGGGCGGTTCAAGCAATACCGTATTGCATTTATTGAGTATTGCCAAAGAAGCGGAAGTTGATTTCAGTATTCACAAAATTAACGAAATTTCTGAAAAAGTTGCCCATATTGCAAAAATTTCTCCATCATTGTCAACCGTTCATATGGATGACATTAACCGTGCAGGCGGTGTAAATGCAGTTATGAAAGAGGTGAGCCGTCGCGGAGGCGTACTGCATCTTGATGCGCTAATGGTTACAGGTGAGACACTGGGTGAGCGCATTAAAGACGCCGTGATCAAAGACACAAGCATTATTCACACCAACGAAAATGCTTTTTCGCCTGTTGGCGGTTTGTCAATTTTGTTTGGCAATTTGGCGCTAGAGGGTGCCGTTGTCAAAACAGCAGGAATCACCCCTAATATGCGTCAGTTTAAGGGTAAAGCGATTTGCTTTAACTCTCAAAATGAGGCTATTGCAGGAATTATGAGCCATAAAGTCAAAGCGGGCGATGTCGTTGTTATCCGTTACGAAGGACCAAAAGGCGGTCCAGGGATGCAAGAGATGCTCGCACCTACCGCTCTTATCATGGGAATGGGATTGGGTGAAAGTGTAGCCCTCATCACAGACGGACGCTTCTCAGGAGCAACTCGCGGTGCATCAATCGGACATGTGAGTCCCGAAGCCGCTGAGGGAGGGTTAATTGCTCTCATCGAAGATGGTGATGAGATTGAGATCGATGTGGATACGCATTTGTTGCAACTCAATGTTGCTGAAGAGGTACTTTCTATACGTCGTTCGGCGTGGAAACCTCATAAAAAATTGATTACTTCTAAGTGGTTAAAACGGTACAGTCTTCTTGTCTCAAATGCTTCCAATGGTGCTGCACTTAAAACAGAATTATAACGTTCCCCTTCATGGGGAATAGCCGTATGCCTTTCTTTTAAATATAGTTAATTAAGCTTCCTTTTGTCTTTTTTAGAGTATTATAAATAAATGTGATAACTTTTTAACAATAGGACAACGAATGATATGGTCTAGATACCAGGCACCAGCCTCTGACGAGGTTAAATTTAATCGTTTGGTCTTGGGTTTAATTATGATTACCGCAGTTTTTTTTCAGAAAATTGAACTTTTTTATCTCTATTTTTTTATTAATCTGATTACTGTTATTACAACTCTTCGATTTTCTCCGACAAGTTGGCTTTTAAGTCTTGTTTCGTTTCTTCTAAAAAGGCCTTTTTGTACTATCCCTTCTGCGTATGAACGATCCTATTTTATGAATCAAGAAAGTGAATTATTTGAACTTTCATTACGTTTGCTTGTCTCTTCCATCGCTATTGGCTTTTTTACGTATTACCCTCTTGTGACATGGTTGGTAGGCGCTATCATGGGTATATTTATGATGATTAGCACTTTTTTTGGATTTTGCCTTTCATCCTTAGCCTATATCGGTGTGATGCATTTGCAAAAAGCTTCAGCCTCCTCAAGCGGTTTAGTTGCAAATAAAAGCTCACTTCCTACTAATACAAACTGTATCTTGGCTCGAAATGGGTTTAAACCGTATGCGCGATGCGATTATTGTACTCTTACAATACCCAATTGTTCTGGAATGCAATTTAACGGATTTGTATTTGCTATTGGCTTTTTAGCGTCACTTTTTATGTTTTTAACCGACCCATTTTGGCGCGATGTCAATATTGTAGCGATTGTTGTGTTGCTGTTTTGGCTAACACATAAAGTGACCATTAATATTGATCAGCTTGCCAGTGCGGATTTTGAAAATCAGAAGCTTAATACACGGCTAAAAAACTATACTCAATCACTTGAAGCAGAAGTTTTTCGTCGTACTGAAGAGCTCGAAAAAATGGTAAAGCTCGATTCGATTACAGGGTTGGTTAATCGATACGAATTTGAACGGCGTCTCAATATAGTCATCGAGAGTGCAAAAAAAGATGAAAGCAGCCACGTGATGTGTTATATCGATTTAGATCAATTTAAGATTGTGAATGATAAATGCGGACACATAGCAGGGGATGAACTTCTGCGCCAAATTGCTCTTGTCCTCAAACGCTCTGCGCGTGATAGTGATGTAGTTGCACGTCTTGGAGGTGATGAATTTGGGATTATTTACATCGATTCAACCCTAGATGATGCACAACGACAAGCACAACGATTATTAAATACGATTGGCGAATATCGATTTAATTATCAAGGCAATACGTTTGGAATAGGAGCGAGTATCGGAATGGTTGCCATCATAAAAGAGTGCTGTACTCTTACGAATTTGTTATCTCAAGCAGATGCTGCCTGTTATGCAGCAAAAGATGGTGGTCGAAATCGTATTCATGTTGCTCATCCTGAAGATGCAACAATACAAGATCGTCGTAATCAAATGCAATGGATCGGACGGTTGGAAGATGCATTGACAGCTAATGCCTTTGTTTTGTATGTTCAGCCTATAGTCCCTGTATTGGATACACTACAGCGTCGTCACTATGAAGTTTTAGTAAGGCTTAGAGGAGAAAATGGCGAGATTATTCTTCCTATGGCGTTTATTCCAGCTGCTGAACGTTATGGATTTATGCCAAAACTTGATCGTTGGGTGATTGAGAATACCTTTAAGGCATTTGTCAAAATTTGGCATGAAGTTCATGAAGAGATACATTTTAGTATTAATATTTCAGGTGGATCTCTTGGGGATGCAGGGACAAAACAGTTTATACGAAATTTATTTGGAGATTATGGAGTCCCTTATCGTACGGTCACTTTTGAAATTACGGAGACTGAAGCAGTCGGAAATATGACCAATACGCTTTCGTTTATCAATGAGTTCAGGGCGCTTGGCTGTCGTTTTGCCCTTGATGATTTTGGATGTGGGCTATCCTCTTTTTCATATCTTCAAAATATGCCTATTGATTATTTAAAAATTGACGGATCATTTGTACATGATGTTCATCTTAATCCTGTTAATCGGGCAATGGTAGATGCCATTAATCAAATCGGACACGTTATGGGAATAGAGACGATTTGTGAATATGTTGAAAATGGCGCAGTACTATACGTATTGACTGAGCTTAATGTTGATTTTGTACAAGGATATTATATCGATCGACCGTTTGCGATAGAAGCATTATTTACGCCGCAGGATGTGTAAATTCAGGAACGATGTGTTTTAAAAGTTTAATCGGCTCATTTGAGGTAATCAGTGCTTCAATATCGTGGCGGAGCTTGTCTATCGGATAGTAGGTTATTCCCGCAATCATAATCGATTCAAAGCTTGTTTTTTGCTCACTTTCATCAATCAGAAGTTCTTCATACAATTTTTCTCCCGGACGCAATCCAGTCGTGAGTATTTCTATCTCTTTGTGGGCGTAAAGTCGAATCATCGTGCGTGCCAAATCAATGATTTTAGTCGGTTCACCCATATCGAGAATAAAGAGCTCTCCCCCGCGAGCAATAGCAGCCGCTTGTAACACTAGCTGACATGCTTCGGAAATAAGCATAAAATAGCGGGTAATATCGGGGTGAGTCAAAGTGATAGGCCCGCCTGCATCAATTTGTTCTTTGAATTTTGGAATAACACTCCCGCTGGAGCCTAATACATTACCAAAACGAACGGCCACAATTTCACTATTGTATGGCGTTACATTTTGGGCATACAGCTCGACGATACGTTTCGTTGTTCCCATGACATTGGTAGGGCGAACCGCTTTATCGGTAGAGATGATAACAATTTTGGCAACATTATGCTCGATTGCACTGTCAATAACATTACAACTTCCTGTGATATTATTGGCAATTGCGGCATGAATATTAGCTTCACACAGAGGAACGTGCTTGTAGGCAGCTGCATGAATGAGAATGTCCGGTTTGCTAGAGCTAATGATGGAATCAAGCATTTGTTTGTCAAGTATATTGCACAGTCGAAGTTCTGCTGTGGGGAGTTGCTCGCCAATTTGATAGAGGTTATACTCACTATGGTCAATCAAGACAAGTTTCGAGGCTCCAAAACAGTGACATTGAAGGACTATCTCACTGCCTATACTTCCTCCAGCACCCACAATCACTATAGTTTTACCTTTGATAAATTCTTTGATTGTTTGAGTATCAAGATCTTTAGGATGACGCGCGAGAAGATCTTCAATACAAAGAGGTTCAATCCCACTAACGGTATTATCCAAGACGACGGAGCGTTTGATTTCTTGAATGGAAGTTGATTGCAGAACTGTGTAGATTTTTTTCAATTCATCTTGCGGTAAGGAACCCTCGATAATTGCAGTTGTAATATGATATTTTTCGATGAGCTCAAGAATTTTGGATAGATCATAGATTTTTATATTATGGATGGTCGAGCCAATCATATTGTGGTTTTTTTCGAGTATGGCCACAATCGCAGAAGGATAGTGATCCCCTTGTAATAAACTTTTGATGAGGATGTCGGTGTTAGAGGATATCCCTATAATAATGGACGGTTTTAACTTACGGATATTACCGCTTGATTCTAGTAAAAGGCGTTTAGAAAAACGCAGAACTCCTAAGAGAGTAAAGGATAAAAAAAGATCAATAATAATAACACTTCTGGGAAATGGACTAAAAGGTTCTGGAAAAAAAAGAAAGATAAGGGTAAATAGAGTGTAAGCAGCGAGATGGGCAAAAAAAAGTTTTTTAGCGTCATTAAGTGCAAAAAAACGCCAAATAAAGCTATACCCACCAAAAAATGCAGTAGAACACAGTTTTAGTACAAGTATTGTCATCACAATGATCCAAAAAGGGTTAAGAAAATATTCTGGGATAGTAAAATTAAAACGGAGAAGATAGGCTAAATAAAGGGTTGAAAAAGAAATAATAGTGTCGAAAAGAAGAAAAAAAGCCAATCGTTTCGTGCTACTTGGAGCCAAAAATTGGAGGTAAGGCTCTTGTTGTAGTGTTTGCATATAGATTATATTTTAAGTTTATAAATTTTTGTCATCGGATCAAGAATGACAGGTTCAAAAAGATTTTTATCATAGTGTTCAAATACAAACATCTGTATATACGTTGAGTTTAGATAAAAGTTATCAACGACTAAAAATCGTCCGTAGCTTGCCATATAAATCACACTTAATCCCTCAGATGCAAAGTGCTGCTCATTAACTTGAAGCTTTTTGGACTTGTTATAACCTACTTGATAGAATGACTGAATGGGAACCTCTTGGTCACCTACTTTAATGGTATTTTTTTCTTTGAGTATTGAGAGACCATTTCCTAATTCAACAGTTTTTCCCGTATCTTGAATGTCTTGTGTCGCATAAAAAAATGGCTGTGGTCGATTAGCCGGCTTTTTGAGATCAAGATTGCTAAAGAGCGCAACAGTAGGGAGTATCTCCGTCATTCGGAATGGAAGATAAAGATAAACATCACGAGTTTTTACAGGCATTTTATATTCGGGCAGACTTATAGAGGTTAAAAACTCGTCAGGCTCTTTGAATCCCTCTTTTGACAGCATGGTTTCAAAATCATTTTGTATTTTATTGGTGTCATTAAAACCGCGTTCAGTGTATTCGGTAAAAAGACGCATCATATGTGCGGCAGAAAATTGATCTTGTGTTGTGAGGATAAATGATGCGGGATAATTGACATCACCCGTATGCTTTCCTCCATCAATCCATGTTTTAACATCACTGTAATAACGAATGGGATAACCATAATCCCACCATGTGACAACATAGTCTTCTCTACCGGCAATTTTATGGAGTTGATCTAGAGATGTGACTTCCTGAGCCGTGAAAACGGTTGGAGTCATATACTCCTTAATATGAAGATAGTTTGGATAGATTGCCGTGCTTGTAAAAACAAACAGCGATAAATATCGAAGCCATTGTTTTTCAATTTTCTGAGTTAAAAATAGGAGAAAATAAGCAAATCCAATTGCCATCATCGGAACGGCATAAATCGTAAATCGTAATCCTGAGGACATGGCGATAAAACCAAGTCCAACAAGCGGAAGGGTAACAAGAAGCGGACGATAAGCAATAAGTGCCATAACATAGCCGATACAGGCCAGTATAAAGGTGATTGTATGTCCGCTGATTCGTTCAGCAAAAACGTTAAAGGGGATATGTCCTGCTTCGCGAACAGTTGACATTACATTGTAGTAATGAAGCGATGAGTCAATAGTGTTTTCTCCGCCTCCTGTAAAAAAATAAATCTTAAATCGAAACCAGATCGGATCGATTCCTCCTGTAAAAAAGTAGATACCGATAATAGTTGCGAAAAGAGGCCAAAATACTTTTTTAGAGAGCTCTTCTTGAAAATGAAAAAAAGCAAATAGGACAACAGCTAAAGCAATTTTTACAATGATTGGAAGTGATAAAATTCCGATAAGAATAAAAAGGGCTATTTTATAAAAATAAATATTTTTTCGATCAAAAATAAGTGAATATCCGATAACCATTGCGAATAAAGCACTGTCCAGTGCATAAGCTTGCGGATACCACCATTGATAAAGGCCAATAGAGATAGTGATCGGGATTAGATATCGGTTACGTTGGTGAGTTAGTGCTAGAATAAGTGAATACATTTCCAACACCGGAAATACAATATTGAGCATATCAGTATCGTAATACCCAGTCATAGTACGGTTGTAGTAACTGTTAGCGATTGAGCCAATAAGGGCGGCAATAAATCCCATTGTCGTTTGGTTTAAAGCCCTTCCGATTAAGACGAGTGGGATGACAACAAGAGAGCCAAAAAAAGCGGGCATATAAAGAATTAGTGTTTCGAAGCTAATAGGAAGAATGTGCGCTAGAAAGGCGGTAAGTTCAGACATAGGTTCATTTATGGCAGATAAGTCATTAGGCTGATGGTGTCCAGCGAGAATATCACGGGCACCTTCTGCGAATAAATAGCCGTCATTAGTGTTAATCATTAGCTCATTGTTCCAGTGAAACTGCGGCAATGGATTAAACTCATTTACCCAGATAAAGCGCATAGATACAGAGAAGATATAGGCGATGGACATTAAAATTAGTAATGTTGCTATAGAAGTTCGTTCTTCATGCAGTTTTAGCATAGGATTTGTTGCTCCGTGTTTTGATGAATGTATTTTAGCTGAATGGTTTTGCTTTATCAATGTGCTTATCATTTAATGGGTAATACCATCTTTTCTAAGTACTTTTATAAAAGTGAGAAGAAGTATTTTTAAATCAAACCAAAAAGATTGCTTGCGCAGGTATTCATTATCAAGGGCTACCTTCTGTGGGATTGGGAGCTCGTCTCGACCGTTAATCTGTGCCAACCCCGTCAGACCAGGTGTGAGGATATAGACTCCAGCTGAAGTGCGCTGTGAGATTAAATCGTCTTGGTTGAACAGTGCAGGACGCGGTCCGACGAAGCTCATATCTCCTTTAAGGATGCTCCAAAGTTGTGGTAGTTCATCCAGACTGCTTTTTCGTAAAAAAGAGCCTATGGGTGTGAGCATCATTTCTGGATTGTCCAGTAAGTGTGTGGCGACAGCAGGAGTATTCACTAGCATACTGCGAAATTTTGGCATTGAAAAGAGAATATTGTTTTTACCTACTCGCTGTGACCAATAAAAGATGGGTCCTTCTGATGTGAAACGTACAGCTAGTGCGATAATGAGGAATGGAATTAATAAGATTACAGCAGCAATGGATGCTAATAGAATGTCAAATAGGCGCTTGAATATGTTATTGGCAGTTAAAGACATAGCTAATCCAACTTTCCAGAGAATATTTTTGATAAGTAGTTTTTTCTAAAAGTTGATAAGGCGTTTTGAAAAAATCGATATTAATAATTGGATTGTGCCTATCAATGACTAAAATATTCGTTTCATTATAAAAATCATAAGTTTTGATATTTTCATTAGTCGTAATGAGCTTTTTATGTGCACCAAGTACTTCAAATGTTCTCATTGTCAATCCAATTTGAGAGGGATGATTAATGTCTAAAATAGCTTTCGATTGAGATATTAAAGCAGTAACTTTATCTTGAGATAATGGGCTGAATGAAAAGTTATTAATGGGACCATATTGGTATTTTTTAAGAAAAATGCGCCTTCCCCAATATATTAGTGTGTCATTAAGATAAAGGAAACTAAACATGGTTAACGATGAGTCTTCTAAATATTTTTTTATTATTTTTGAAAGAGAATATCTATCACTGTGAGCCGTTGCGATTAAACATAAATCGTATTTGTTGATATTGTTTACACGTGCTGATGTATAGTTTTCAATATAAAAAAGCGGATGGAACAATAAGTTATAGGTACTCGCATCTTTTTGATCAAAGGTAACAACACGATCAAATAAATGGATGGTGTTCAGACTGTTTTTATTGTCAAAAGAATCCCACATGTACAATATAAAAGTTGCATTTTTTTGCAAAGTCTTTATTGTCTCTAGTCCCTTAAAACCAAGGGTTTCAGGAGAAACGATAAAAACATAATCGTAGTATTTAGTTTTAATTTTTGTAAAGATTGTATTGTAGTAATCAGAAATCTTTTTTTTGAGTAAGAATTTAAAATTAAGCCTAATGAACATTTTTGTCCAAAAATCATTAGAAGGTCTATCGTCATAAAAATCAACGGTTGCGCCAAATTTTTTTTCTAAGGTTGTTTGAATAGCCATCTCGTAAGCAAAAAACTTAGGGCCAATATAGAGTATTTTTTTATCTTCTAAACAAAGCATTTTATTTATAGAGTCCTTTGCTTTTCATCTCTTGTATACTTGTTTCGTATTTATCCTCAGTAACTTCTTGTACTTCAACCCATTGAGTAAATCTTTGAATCCCCTCTTCAAAAGTAATTTTTGGTTCAAATCCAAGTTTTTCCCTGACTTTTGTTAAATCTGCATAATTGTGCCGAATATCACCGGTTCTAAAGTTACCTGAAAGTGTAATTTTGGAAGTACTGTTATAAGCTTTTATCAGTGTCTTTGCTACGGTCAATACATCAATACTTTTTCCTAGACCTACATTAAAAATATGACCGTTGGCTTCATTATTTTCAAGACCCAAGATAGTTGCATCAACAACGTCATCGACATAAATAAAATCACGGCTTTCCAGCCCATCTTCAAAAATATTGATATCATTGCCATTTTTAATTTGAGTAGAAAATATTGAAAGAATCCCTGTATACGGGTTACTGAGTGATTGCCCTGCGCCATATACATTTTGATATCTGAATGCAACAGCAGGAATACCTAATGATTTCCCCATCATCATAAACATCTGCTCTTGCATTTGTTTGGTAATTCCATAAATCGATGTTGGGTGAATCTTGCTCTCTTCATCGGTTGCTAACAGTTCTACACATTGATTGCAGATAGGGCATTTAACTTCAAAATCACCATGTATCATATCTTGATCTTTTCTCTCGGACGGATAAACAATCCCATGGCTAGCACATGAATACTTGCCTTCTCCATAGATTGCTCGTGAAGAAGCGATGATGATCTTTTTGATGTTATGCGGCTCATTCGCTAAAATATCTAAAAATATAGAGGTACCTTTAATGTTTGCATCGGTGTATTTTTCGATTTCATACATTGATTGTCCCGTTCCTGTTTCTGCTGCTAAATGGATAACAATATCGATATTACTCAACGCTTTTTTCCAATCATCATAGCTCAATACTGTCCCTAATATAAAGGTAACTTTTTTTTTGATAGAATGATAAAGTGGTGAGTTCTTACTGTGAATTTGTGGAGAGAGATTATCTAAAACGGTTACATTATAGCCTTTGGCTATAAGTTTTAGACTGAGATTTGAGCCAATAAAACCTGCGCCACCAGTAATAAGAATATTTTTATAGTTCATCGAGAAAGTTTCCTTTATCATCTGTTTTTTTCCATATTTGATAAGTATGATCGTATCTTTTAATAATTTTTGCGGGTATTCCCGCGATCACACAGTAATCTGGAAAGTTTCCTCGAACCACAGCATTGGCACCAATTATACATTGTTTACCCAGTATTGTACCGGCTTGGATTACTGCGCCATACCCGATGAAGCAATTTTCACCTATGCTTGTTTCTTTAATCAATAAGGGTTGA
>JAYVLH010000132.1:0-4202 GCA_043759555.1 Sulfuricurvum sp.
TCTACAATACCTCCGATTGCAGTGTCGATTTTGTTTTTCAGAGCATGACCTGTTTTGCGAAAATAGTCGGGATCGTAGGCTAATGAATCGATATAGCAAGGTGCCTCATCGTCGGACATACGACTTAGATGCGGATGCTCGATGACTTTTATCTGTTTTTTGAAAAGCTCAACACGCAAACGAAATTCATTTAAACGAAAACTTTTTGATTGAATGAGTGCCACAAAATCAAAGGGACAAAGGTTGCCTAGGACTTCATGTATTTTTTCAGGGAGTTGTTGGTTAAAATCAATAAAAATGCCATCAGGCAAGCAGCGCTTATACCCTTCCATCAAAATGGTAGAGAGGAGACAATTTGTATCGTATATGACAACGGCATGTTCTTGATGTGTATGATGAAAGACTTCGCTTAAAAGAGCTTTCAAATTTTGGTGTGCTGTCAAAATAAGTGCTTCATATTTATGTGAAGCGTGCACGTTCTCAACCATAGATTATTCCTTGTTTAGCTGAAGATCACCTTCTAAAAGACGAATTATAGCTAAGCTTCTGTATTAGGCCGTTTTATTTCCATTGAAAGCTTGGGTTATAAAGGAGTTTATTTTTACGAAAGATCAAATCCATCTGCGTAAAAATAGTATTAAGGATTTTGATGGTTTCCAAGGCATATTCTCCTTTGTTGAGCATAACGCATTCAGCTTTATGGGCAAAAGAAACATCGGATATTTCAGCACGGCTTGGGATATTGGTTTTCATTTTATTTTCCAAAACTTGTGTTGCTAAAATGACCGGCATATGAGCAGCTGTGCAGAGGTCTAAAATTTCTTCTTGCATGTATGCTAAATTTTCAAATCCAATTTCGATAGCCAGATCTCCACGAGCAATCATAATGCCAGAATTGCCATAATTGATAAGAGCTTCAAGTATTTGTGGGAGGTTTTCAACCCCTTTTTTAGTTTCAATTTTGGCGACAATGGAAATAGAATCTTTTTTCCCTATGCTATCGAGTTGGGTGATTAAGTCGTGGATGTCTTCGGGTGTTTGGGCAAAAGATATTCCAATAATGTCGGCATATTCACAAATATACGGAAGAATTTCTTTGTCGTGATCGCAGATTGCCCTAATATCGATATTACTGTCAGGAAAATTAATTCCCTTTTCAACCTTAATCGAGCTTCCCTCTTTTTTGTGCGTTATAACAGAACAGACAATGTCGGTACCGTTAATTTCGTTGATAACCATTTCGATTTTACCATCGTCCACAAAAACTCTATCTCCGACGGTGACAATATTTCCTATATTTTTGAGTGTACAGCCTATAATGGCAGAATACTTTTTTGATTTTTTTGCTTGCTGCGATTCACCGTTTGATTGAATCAAAACTTTATCCCCGCAATAAACTTTCAATTTTTTTGGTTTATGGGATGATTTTTTGGATTTTGGAAGAGCTGTTCTGATTTTAGGACCGGCGAGATCAACATAAATTTTTAACTCTTTTTCATCAGTCTGTTCAGATTTTATAGCGTGTGCCATCTTGCTCCAGGCTTGGGGTGAGTCATGGGCTGTATTGATACGAAAAAGGTGTACTCCTTCATGAGAGAGATCTTTGAACCAATTTTTATTCTCCTTATAATTTGAAGGGACTGTAATCATGATCTTTGTATTATCTTTGGATGAAGAAAAAATTTCGGCTTTTTTATCCATAATCGCATGAGATTCTTCATAACTTAGAAGTGCTTTTGGAAGATGAAGTTCTTTTTTGAGCGCCAATGCGAGCATTTCGAGTGCGACATTGATACTCACTTCGATATGTCCTTGAGAACGGCCAAATGAGGATAATCCTACTTTTGTTAAATCATCTTGCAGGGATGAAAAATCATATTTTCGTAGATTGAGATATTGTTTCATATTAAGTAATGAAATATTACTATGCTTCTCATCTAGACCTTGTGATATTTTTTGTTTAAGGTCTAATAGTTTTTCAAACAGCTCAGATAAAAAAATATTTTCGATACTATTGACCTTTTTGGATTGATTTAAATGCATAACAGACGACCCATTTTGAGAAGTTCTGGTTTGATAGCATAGGTTCCATCGCTCACTGTTTGGATGTTAATAAAGTCGAAACTTCCTCCTTTGTACACAATCGCATGATGATTATTATCGGTTTGCATCAGTCGGTCGAGTGAAAAGGTGACAAACTCTGCAGCTATGAGTCGGTCGTATACGGTTGGATTCCCACCTCGCTGTATGTGTCCCAGCGTCGTAATACGCGATTCAAGACCTATTTCTTCTTCAAACCAGTGCTCGATTTTTTCACTCATGTCACATCCCTCAGCTACGATGGCGATCGCGTAAGTTCTTCCCTCTTTTACTTCTTGTTTTAGCTTATCACCCAGGGAGTTAAGATTGTAGTTCAGTTCAGGGATAATACACACTTCTGCACCACAGGTGAGAGCAGATACCAGTGCTAGATAACCGCATTCTCGTCCCATGGTCTCGATGACAAAGGCACGTTTAAACGATGAAGCGGTATCGCGTATATCATCGATTGCTTCACGAATAACGTTCAAAGCTGTATCCACCCCAAGACAGTAATCTGTCCCATAGATATCATTGTCGATAGTCGAGGGGATACCGATAAAGTCGATTCCGAAATCGTCATAAAAAGCCTCCAAAGCACGAAAACTTCCATCACCCCCAAGAACGATGAGTTTTACTATTCCGTGCTGTTGGAGATTTTTAAAGGCTTGCTGACGGAATTCGTGTTCAAAAAAACGCTTCGATCGTGATGAACGCAAGATGGTACCACCACGATAGATTATTCCGGAAACATCGGAATGTTCGGCTTTTTTGATTTGATTATCGATCAATCCTTCGAGTCCATCGTAAATGAGATAAGGGGTAATGTCTCTTTTATAGCACTCTTCAACAAATGTTTTAATGGCAGGATTCATCCCCGCACAATCTCCGCCAGAAGTAAAAATAGCAATATTCATAAGTGTCCTTTAGGTTTTAATAATTTGCTGTACCGCTTTGATAAATAATGCAATAAAGTTAGTTAATGTGCAATCAACCCATTTTTATAACATTCAGGATCAAAATTAAAGACGATAGACGGATCATAAATAAGTTTTTCTTTCTCTTTCCCGGGATAATCGACATGACTTAAAAAATGTTTGATGACATTAATCCGACTTCTCTTTTTACTGTTTGAGTGGACGATATGCCACGGAGCATAGACAAAATCGGTTTTAACAAACATGTCATCTCTCGCTTGAGAATACGCATCCCACATTTTTTGTGCTTTTTGGTCAATGGGGCTGAGTTTCCACTGTTTTAGCGGATTTTTTTCCCGCGCTTCAAGCCGCTCTTTCTGTTCATCTTTTGAAATATCGAGGTAGTATTTGAAAAAATGCATATCCGCATGAGTCAGAAGATGCTCAAAGTCACCTACTTCGTCCATAAATTTCCCGTATTCGCGCTTATTGCAAAAATGCATTACATGTTCAACTCCAGCGCGATTGTACCAACTGCGGTTAAAAAATACAATTTCGCCCGAAACAGGAAGATGGTGAACAAAGCGTTGAAAATACCAGGCATCGTTATCCCGATCCGAAGGTTTTCCGAGGGCAACGATTCGCACTTCCCTCGGACTCAGGTATTTGCAGAACCGTTTGATCGTCCCGTCTTTTCCCGCTGCATCTCTTCCTTCAAAAATAATGCAGACTTTTTTTCCTTTATCGATAACACTTTTATTAAATTTAACGAGTTCCACCTGAAGTTCATGAAGCTCTTTTTTATAGATTTTTTTATTCATCATATCACCTCAACTCCTATGTATTTACAGTAGTACCGTCATAGTTTGATTATATCTAAACATAAATAACAATATAATACAACAAACTAGAGATAAAGCCTTTACCATCCAAGAGGTTATTCTAAAAAGCACATTAATGTGTTAACGACAATAAAATAACGATGTCATCACGTTAGTCATCGGTATAATTATTTTGGGTTACAATGGTATAGCTTAAAAATTTAATCAGTGGAGCAAACAGATGTCTGAGTCCTCAACCATTACTGTCGATGGCAATGAAGCCGTTGCCCTAGTCGCCCATAAGATAAATGAAGTAATCGCCATCTATCCCATTACCCCCTCATCACCGATGGGGGAATTTAGCGATGTGTACAGCTCGAAGGGG
>JAYVLH010000133.1:0-2619 GCA_043759555.1 Sulfuricurvum sp.
AATACTAAAAACCGTAAAATTGTTGTAATCACCTTATTCCTTATTATAAGTGTGGAATCTTAACCTTTGAATTGAGCAGTGATCCTATGATTATCATCAACGCCAGCACCCCAATCCAACTGATATATCCAGATCCTAACCATGTCAGCCACAGTAAAATAGCGCCCAAAGGGGTGGGTATACCGGTAAAGAATTTAGCTACTTCTCCAGCATCAGCATTGATGTTAAACTGAATAAGCCGGCGAAGTCCGCTGATAACGTAGTAAATAGATGCAATAGACGTGATGACAAGCTCTACACCTGCTAAATGAGTATAGACAGCTTGAAAGATAAAAAAGACAGGCACAAGAACGAAGCTTAAAAAATCTGCGAACGAATCGAGTTGTACACCAAATTCATTGGAGAGACCAAATTTTCGAGCGATTTTACCGTCCATAATATCAAATGCTCCTCCCGCCCAAGCAAGTGCAGATGCGAGAATAAACTGTTCTTGAGTGATAAAATAAGCAGCAAGAAGCCCACATGTGACATTTGTCATCGTCACTATGTTGGCGAGATTAAAGTGACTTGTTGAACGCCATAAAAATTGCATTTAAATCCTAATTTAGTGAAAGATTAATACCGTTATTATAACGTGTGGTTACGAAAATTTAAGAGTGATGGCGTATTGAGAGGAATCTTGGATGATTTCATGCGTAAAATTGAGCTCATTACTCAGTCTTTGCAACATTTTATGTCCTATTTTGGAACTAAAAAGGTATTTTTCATGACCAGCATTATTAATTATGGTTATGGTGTGCGTTATGGGATCAATTTCTATACGAATTTGACTGTTTTCCGGGGCATAGGTCATAGCATTTTCAATCAATGCCAAGAGAACTTTATTGAGTAGTTTTTCAGGTGCAGTAACGGTAAAACTTTCGAGAGGAAGCTGAAGAATGAGTTGTTTTCGTTTTGCGAGAATGTCTACTTTCTGAACAATATTTCGTAGTGTTGCCGCTATATTTAGGGCTATTGGGTCTTCATAATCGGAACTTTCTAAAAAAAGAACATTTTTTAATTCTGTTGTTAAACGCTCAATATCATGTCCCAAATCAACGATAAATTTGTTTTTATCATACCCTTGGGTGTACTCGTACACATCCAAGCGTGAACGCATTAGTGCGAGAGGTGTTTTTAGCTCATGAGCCGCTTCTTTGAACAGTTCGCCTTCTTTTCTCCTAAATCCTTCTATTTTACGAATAAGCGATTCAAAAGCGATGGATACTTCTTTTATCTCGCTGCCTGCGTTGTCGAGTGAAAAATCAAAGGGATCACCTATTTGCCAATCATGAGTTTTTTTGGCTAATACAGCTAAGGATTTCATGTAGTAGTTGAGTAAAAATATACTGATCAGTAAAATAACAAGTAAAGAAATAAGATAGCGGGTTAAAAGTTTTTGTCCGTATTTATCAAGCGCCGTATCAATTTTTAGCGAATTACTAATGGCATTGAGATAGATACTGTTGGGTTGTTGTACGGAAGCGACAATCTCATTATCATGCGGAATATAAGGATACTTAGAGACCAAAAAACGCAAAGCAGATACCTCAGAGTCATCAAGAATCATTTGATTGTGAGGGATAGAGTATAAAAAAGTCAGGGAGCTATTCTGGGTGAGTGGTTGAGTAATGTATTCATCATTACTTTCGTTCAATAAATGGTTAAGAACCTTTTGAATATCACTTATTTTTTCACTGCGCATCGTTTGGAGGGCAACCATCCAGTTGAGGCTAAAGGCAATGGCCATGAGAATGGCGAAGATAAATGAAATTTTGAATTTAAGGGATTTGCTCCAATTAAAGCTCAATGACATATCCTCGTGTTTTGACGGTTTTAATAATAGCAGGATCAAGTTTACGACGCAGCCGCCCTACCAATTCATCAATCGCATTGGGAGTAATGTTTTGTGGATTATCGTAAAGAGCATCCATGATCTCATCACGCGAAGCGACGCTGGAGCGCTCAAGAAGATAAAAAAAGAGTTTATGCTCATTAGAACTTAGAAGAATTTCAGTTCCCTCTTTTCGAATTGTTTTATGATGCGGATCGATCTCTATGGTTTTAAATATTTTTATGGTTGGAGTAAATCGGCGTGAAAGTGCTACCAGTCTGGCTCGGAGTTCTTTAATATCAAACGGCTTTTCGAGATAGTCATCTGCGCCGTACTCTAACCCTTGCACTTTTTCATCGATGCTTCCAAGGGCACTCATGACTAAAATACCTAACGTACTGTTTTTGGTTTTGGCATAGACAATCAACTCTTGGACACGATCTTTCCCATGAAATGTTCGATCAACCAAAAAAACTTGGTAATGGTACGCGTCTAAGTAGCTTTTGGCCTCTTCGACATCAGACGCGGTATCGATAATCCACTCTTTGTTGTTAAGTGAAAGTTTTAACAGTTCTAATAACTTTTTTTCATCATCCGCAATTAGTAGTCTCATTTAAAGCTCTTTTGCCTCGTCTATAAATATCTTAATCGTTTTGTCTTTTAGTTCTTCTTTGATTGCTGCCGCCAGGACTATAGCTTCAGCTTTTTCCAGAAAAAGGCTAAACAATCCAAAATCCGCTCTTGCG
>JAYVLH010000134.1:0-6820 GCA_043759555.1 Sulfuricurvum sp.
CCATCCCCAAAACGTTGCAATGGCTAAAAATAAAATGGTCGATGAAAAATGTTGTGATAGACGATTGGCCAACTGCTCGATATTAGGCTTATGACTTAATGCATTTTCGAGTAAATTTACAAGATGAGAAAGGATAGAGTGCGCAAAATCCTTCGTTGCGCGGTACTGCAAAAGGGCATCAATACTGGTTGTTCCACTGATGATACTATCATTGGGACGTTTAAAAATAGGCTCCGATTCTCCTGTAAGATTGGACTCATCGAAACTTCCCTCCCCGCTTGTGACTTCACCATCGATAGCCGCACGTTCACCGCTGCGTATTCGAATAATGTCCCCGACTTTAACCTCGTTAACATTAACCTCACGGATACCTTCCCCATCAACAATACTCACTTCGGCAGGAATATGCTTGCTCATAACATCAAGCGTATCGGCGGCACTTTTACGACTCAACACCTCTAAAAATTTTCCAAGCAACACAAAAGTGATGATCATCGCAACGGAATCGAAATACGCTTCCCCTTTTTCAAGAACAGTAATATAGATGGAATAAAGATACGCCAAGCTTGAACCCGTCACAACAAGCAAATCCATCGTAACTGTCTTATTTTTAAGCCCATAATAGGCTCCGCGATAAAAAACCCATCCGCTGTAAAACAGTACAGGAGTCGCAAGTGCCCACTCAGCCATATTTAAAATCGTTTTGATTTCTTGTGTAATACCGGTAAAGTATCCTCCATATTGGGCAACTGCCACCCACATCATATTCATCGTACCAAATGTTGCTACTGCCATACGAAGATAGTATTCTTTGCGTTCTTTGTTTGCACGTACCTCTTGAAATGAAGCATCATAAGGAAATGCGTTGTAACCGACAGCACGAATCATATCAATGATAGCAGAGAGTTTAAGAGTGTCTCCCTGCCACGTAATACGGGCCTTATTGTTCGTATAATTAATATGTGCTTCAATAACACCATGCATTGTGTGAAGCGCTTTTTCATTTAACCATACGCATGCAGCACAATGAATTCCCTCGATAACGAGAGAAACTTGACATAGTCCGTCTTCATCAACAGTAACAAAACGCTCATAAAAAGCAGGAGTATCAAAATTACTGCTCGCTTCGAATTGTTCCGTTGGAGGTGCTAAAGTTGTCTCTCCCATCTTGGTGTAAAAGCTCTCCAACCCTTCGTCTTTAAGCAGATGAAAAATTCCTTGACACCCTTTACAGCAAAAGCGATGTTCTTCATCATGAATCATAACAGAATCACTAAATTCCAGATGACAATGATTGCATTTCACCTTAGACATATTCAAACTTTCCTAATTCTCGATTTTTTCGTACATAATTGTATTGTCCGCAAATACCCTGCATAACAATATACACCCCGCTGCAAGAGCGCAAGGCAAATCCCATTGCCATTGAAAGATTCGCCGTAGCTTCCAATGGATCAATACCAAAAGGGATCATAGCACCCGTAAAGACAACTGTTTTTTTTAACTTTAATCGTGCAATAACCTCAGCACTCATATCCATGGTATCTGTACCATGAACGACAACAATAATATTGTCAGTCGATTGCTGTATTGTATCCGCCAATAAGGAGCGATCTGTATCATTCATATCCAAAGAGTCTTTATAGATCATCCCCTGAATATCAATATCAATCACTAATGATTGAAGTATTGCGTCAAGTGCATGATTATCAGAAGGGACAAAAAGTTCTCCCGTTAAAGGGTTGTATCGTTTATTAAATGTCCCGCCAGTATTAAGAATAAGCATTAAAGAAGTTCTTGCAAAGAGCGGATAATGCGATTGGCTTTTGATTGTGCAGTATCTAAAGATAATAAGATATTCATACCCACACCTGCACGCTGTGCAGCTTCTATGTCACGCTCATTATCTCCGATCATGACTGACGATGCCATGTCAAGATTATACTTTTTTTGTGCGCTCAAAAACATCCCTGGCTCAGGCTTGCGACATTCACATGCACCATCAATATTTTCGTGATGCGGACAATGATAAATATGGGTGATTATGATGCCTAAAGTTTTAAAATACTCCACCATCCATTGGCTGAGAAGTGCAAAATCGTCTTCGCTGTAAAACCCGCGTGAAATGCCTGACTGATTGGTAACGATGATGATAAGGTAGTCTTGCTCTTGATAGGCACGACATACATCAATAATCCCTTCTACGAGCTCAAAATCTTCTATTTTATGAAGATAGTTTTTCTCAATATTAACCACACCATCACGGTCTAAAAAAAGAGCTTTACGCAACGCCGCCGCCAAAAATTTCTTTTTCGATGATATCACAAATGATATGCTCGACGAGTAAATGAGATTCTTGAATACGCGGTGTAGCATTTGAGGGAATAATGACAGCGAAATCTGCCATTTGTCCCATTTTTCCACCATCACGTCCCGTGAGTGCTACAGTAGTAATGCCCCGCTTTTTAGCCGACTCAAACGCATTAATAACATTTTGAGAATTACCTGAAGTGGAAATACCGATAAATAAATCCCCCTCAACACCCAATCCCTCTAGCTGACGGGAAAAAATATACTCATAACCATAATCGTTTCCAATAGCAGTAAGTGCTGAAGTATCCGTGGTAAGTGCGAGCGATGGAAGCGAAGGTCTATCAAATCCGTAACGCCCTACAAGCTCTGCTGCAAAATGCTGCGCATCCGCAGCTGAACCGCCATTACCTGCAATGAGAATCTTTTTACCGTTTTTATAAACATCTACACACGCATGAGCCACTTCGACAAGAAGATTCAAAAAATCTTCATTGTCTAAAAGTGCCTGTTTCGTTGCTGCTGAATCGGCAATTTGCTTAATAATATAATTTTTCATAACTTTTTCCTAATAGGTAATTCCCGTTACTGAACGTACTTTGTCAATAATCGGCTGAGCAATTGCACTTGCTTTAAGTGCGCCTTGTCTTAAAATCTCTCGCACTTCATCTGAATTAGCTTCATAATATTCTCGACGGATTCGATAAGGAGCAAAATATTCCCACAACACCTCTGCGAGGTAAAGTTTAAAATGCCCATGCCCCTCACCTCCACTTTTATAACGATTTTGCAATGCAACACGCTCATTGTCATCCAAAAAAAGTTTGACAATATTATACACATTGCACGATTCAAACTCTTTTGGTTCTTCCATTCCGACAACTTCGGTCACAATCTTTTTAACCGTTTTGAGCTGGCTCTTTTCTTCTCCAAAAATAGTGATAGTGTTGCCATAGCTCTTTGACATTTTTTGCCCATCCGTACCTGGGACAGTTGCAACATTTTCATCCACACGAAACTCAGGAAGTGTAAAAATATCTCCATACTGATTGTTAAATTTTGTCGCGATATCCCGCGCGATTTCAACATGCTGAATTTGATCTTTTCCTACAGGAACGACCTGCGAACCAAAGAGTAAAATATCCGCGGCCATAAGTACCGGATAGGAAAACAAACTGTGATTAGAGGCAATGCCGCGAGCTGTTTTGTCTTTATAGCTGTGTGCTCGTTCCAGTAACCCCATCGGTGTAAATCCTGAAAGAATCCAGTAAAGTTCCAAAACCTCTTTCACATCCGATTGAACCCAAAACGTACTTTTGAGCGGATCCATACCTAATGCTAAAAAGTCCGTTGCAGCTTGCAACGTAAGATGGCTTAAGCGCTCACCATCACTGAGTGAGGACATTGCATGATAGTTGGCAATAAACGCAAATACTTCATGATCATTTTGGGATTCAATCATCGGGAGGATTGATCCAAAATAATTTCCAATATGCAAATCGCCTGATGGCTGAATACCTGTTAAAACGCGCACGGCAACTCCTTGAATAAGGATAATTTTACCGTAGTGTGACTTAAGCTTCCTCTTAAGAAAGAATGTGTTACATTATCATTATATCAACCATAAAGGATTTATTATGAATGTACAAATTCACTCCAAAGAGATCGCCCTCACCGCTCACTTAAACGATCATATTGCTGCAGCTATTGAAAATTTCAGACGTTATCACCTAGACATTACAACAGTTAATGTTAATATTAACAAAGCAAAACAAAACGTTGAAGTGGAATTTGACATTCATATTGCGCATGCGCAGCCAGTCATCATCACCGACAGTGACGCGCAAATTGACACTGCCATTGATTTAGCCATTGATCGTGCTAACAAAGCACTTGGACGTCTTCATGATAAAATGAAAGACCATCATGCCACTTCGCTTCGTGATATAGAAGTACCCGAAGAAGCTGAGGCTGCGGAATAATATCCCAATGAATAAAATTACTGTAGTTTGCCCCTATTGCGGGGGCGTCAATGCAATCCCCATCAAAGAGTCCTACGCAAAAGCAGCTTGCGGTCACTGCAAAAAATCTTTGCTAGATACCAAGCCTCTTTCTGTTGACGTTGCCTCTTTTGATCGGTTAATGTTGAATGATGAACGTTTAATTATTGCCGATTTTTGGGCACCATGGTGTGGGCCGTGCAAAAGTATGGCTCCCTCATTCGAAGAAGCAGCCCGAAATTTTCCACTCAAAGCACAATTTATAAAAATCAATACTGAAGAAGTTCAACAGCTCGGAGCACGTTTTGGTATTCGCTCTATCCCAACAGTGATCGCCTTTAAAAATAACCGAATTATTGATCAATTCAGCGGAGCACTTCCTGCTTCACAAATTAGTGCATGGGTACGCAAGCATCTTTAAAACCACCCTTTTTTCTTTACCATCGCCTAATTCTATTTTTGCTACTCTTCGCTACTTTACTATATAGGACATTACACATGTACAATTGGATGCTTTGGTTTCATATTATTTCTATGGTTTCGTGGTTTGCAGTACTCTTTTATCTTCCTCGCCTGTTTGTTTATCATGTTGAAAATAATCAGAATAATGGTTTTATAGAAGTCGTTGAAGTCATGGAAAGGAAGATGTATAAATACATCGGTATTCCTGCGTTTTGGGCAACATTACTGTCGGGGATTGCGTTGATCATGATGTCTACAAAGCATTATGGCGTCAATGTCTTTCAAACAGGAGGATGGATGCACGCGAAACTGACGCTTGTAGCAATTTTAGTCGCTTACTTTTTTTCTCTTGAACATTATCGCCTTAAACTGCAAGAAAACAGTAGCTATAAAAATGGGAAATTTTTTCGAATGTATAATGAAGTACCGACGCTTTTACTGATCGGTATTGTTGCCTTGGTGATTGTAAAACCGTTTTAACGGTTTTACTTTTTTACCACATCGCTCTTTTTTTATGCGGCTGTGGCTTCTTAGAAGCACTTTTACTTTTTGCTTTAAAAAGTACCGGCGTCCCCTCAAAATCAAACTGCTCTCGCATCTGATTCGTCAAATAACGGCGATAACTAAAGTGCAATCCTTGAGGCTTATTCATAATCAATGCGATACGTGGCGGACGAATATCATACTGTGTTGCAAAATAAAGACGGATATTCATACCATTAATACTTGGTAAAATATGTCTTTTCATTGCAGCTTGAATCACTTCATTTAGCTTACTCGTCGAAATACGCTGGGAATAGTTTTCATTAATTTTTAGCAGCATATCAAAAATTCTATGAACACGCTGTTTGCTTTGTGCCGAAATCGTAATAATAGGTGCATAACTCAAAAACTTAAATCGATCACGCACGTCTAGAATAATTTTTTCATAATCTTCTTTAGGTGCCATATCCCATTTATTCAAAACAATCAAACATGCAAGACGATTTTTATCAACAAAACCGGCAATTTTTTCATCCAAATCCATAAATGGCTGCGATGCATCAAGAACAAGTAACGCGATATCCGCATTTTCTAACATCTCTTCAGTACGCATCAGTGCGTACTTTTCAATTCCTAGAATCTTACCGCGCTTACGAATTCCCGCTGTATCGATAAAGGTAATTTTCTTGTCTTTATACTCAACTTCTTCATCGATTGGATCAATCGTAGTTCCGGCAACCGAACTGACTACAGAACGTTCTTCGCCTAACAATGCATTAAGAAGAGAGCTTTTTCCGACATTAACACGACCGATGATCGCGACTTTCATTTTATCTGCATTTCCCGGCTCGTATTCTTTTACAAGACCTTTAAATGCTTCTTCCATTTCGGCAAGATCATCACTAATCTCTCCATCGTCCTCATCATCATCATCATCATCATCTTCATCGTCTGAATCATCATCGGATTCTTCATCATCATATTCTTCAACAAATGAATCAAACGCATCCATCTCATCGTCAGCATCATTTTCAATTACTTCACCTTCAGGCACAACAATATCTGATTCAGGAAGCCTCGAAGCGACCCAATTTAGCAATGGCAAGATAGAACGATTATGGGAAACAGAAATACCAAAAATATTATTAGTACCGAACTCGTAATATTCCCAAAGCTTTTCTTGCATCTTGTCATTATCAATCTTATTAACAACCAACGCGATTGATTTTCCCATCGCTTCAAGCTCATAAAAAAGTTTCTTATCATCCTCTTCAGGAAGACTTTTTCCATCCACCATAAAAAGAATAATATCCGCTTTATGGGCTGCCTCAAGTGATTTTTCTTTAATCCGATCGAAAAGTTCACACCCCTCGTCCAAACCACCCGTGTCGAGAATCTCGACTTGTTTGTCTACCACCACGGCGACACGTTTTTTAACATCACGCGTAGTACCTGCTTGCTCAGAAGTAATCGCGTCACGCTGTTTCAGTAAACGGTTAAACAAAGAACTTTTGCCAACGTTTGGTTTACCGATAATGGCTAATTTTTGCATTAATTGCCCTTTT
>JAYVLH010000135.1:0-3135 GCA_043759555.1 Sulfuricurvum sp.
ATTTCAAAATATTAATAGTGAAGCTAATCAAAATTATTTAAAAAATTCATATCGTGTATTATTGACAAGGGCGCGCCAAGGAATGATTATTTATATTCCCAAAGGGGATGAAATAGATCAAACACGAGCAAGAAAGTATTATGATGGTACGTATCAGTATTTAAAAAATTTGGGTATTAGTGAACTAAATAGTAATAATTTTTGTGAAGATTAATGTATGACAATTTGCCATATTTTTACCCACTTTTTGAGCGACGGGGTACAATGAAGCAAAAGTTTAGGAATAACAGATGAACGAACTCACCGCCTCAATCGACGAAACAATCAAAACTAAAATTTACACTATTCGCGGATTGCAAGTGATGTTGGATAGAGATTTGGCGGAGCTTTATGGAGTGGAGACAAAAGTTTTTAATCAAGCCGTTAAAAGAAACGAGGATAGATTCCCTTCTGATTTTAGGTTTCAACTGACAGCCATAGAAAAAAATGAACTAGTCACAAATTGTGACCGGTTGAATAGTCTGAAACACTCGACAGTAAATCCTTATGTTTTTACAGAGCAAGGTGTTTCAATGCTAAGCGCAGTTTTACGAAGTGATATTGCGGTAGAGATTAGTGTGAAAATCATGAGAGCTTTTGTGAAAATGAGACAAGTAATTGCTTCAAATAGTGAATTATTTTCAAAGATCAAACAAATCGAAAAAAGACAAATCACTTATGAGTTAAAAAGCGATGACAAATTTGAAAAAATATTTAGCGCCATCGAAGATAAATCTATCAAACCAAAACAAGGCATCTTTTACGATGGGCAGGTTTATGATGCATATATATTTGTCTCTGATTTGATCAAAAGTGCCGATGAAAGTATTGTGTTGATTGATAATTATGTGGACGATACCGTTTTGACGTTGCTTTCTAAACGAGAGCCAAAAGTTAAAGCCACTATTTACACCAAAAACATCACTAAACAGCTAGAACTGGATTTACAAAAACATAATGCTCAATATCCGAAGATAGAGCTAAAAAGGTTTGACTCTTCACATGATAGGTTTTTACTAATTGATGGCAAAGAGGTTTATCATATCGGTGCGAGTCTCAAAGACTTGGGCAAAAAATGGTTTGCATTTTCAAAATTTGATGTGGGTGTATTGGATATATTGGGGAGATTGAAATGAAACGGTGACAAATTATCACCAGTTGAAAATTAAAGTCGCTTCCAAAAACTAAAATTGAAGGTTAAAATGAAAGAAATAATTTTATGTGACATAGGCAACACAACGGCTGATATTTATGAAAATAGCGTATGCAAAAAAATGATACTTTCGGAATTTAAACCTGAATTGCTAACGGGAGAAGTGTGGTATGTCAGTGTTAATCATGCTTTGACAGAAATACTTGAATCTTTACCAAATTGGCACAATATCGTAACGCTTATCGATTGGAAAAAATACTATCCGACGATGGGAATTGATCGTATTATGGTGTGTGAAGCGATTGATGAAGGGGTGATTGTGGATGCTGGGAGTGCGATTACCGTCGATGTGATGAAAGATGCTAGCTATAAAGGCGGATTTATTGCTCTTGGACTTCGAGCAGCACAAGAAGCATACGCTAGATTATCGCCATCACTCTCGATGTCATTTAACTTTGAGGTTGATTTGACTATAATGGCGAAAAATACCCCTGATGCCATTACGGTAGGTTTTTTAGCTCCTTTGATTCAGTCGATTAAGAGTTATGGAAATCCTATTTACGTAACGGGAGGCGATGCACATCTTTTATCTTCATTTTTGAAGGAAGCTATTGTGGATGAGACCTTGATTTTTAAAGGGATGAAAAAGCTCATAGATAAAGGTACACAATGTTAAGTGTTGCATTACCAAAAGGACGAATTGCAGAGGATACGCTCAAAATTTTTGAGACGATTTTTGGAAGCAGTTTTAAGTTTGATGACCGAAAGCTGATTTTACAAACGGAACATTTTAAATTTTTGCTCGTTCGTAATCAAGATGTGGCAACGTATGTCTATCATCAAGCCGCTGATATAGGTGTTGTTGGTCTCGATACGCTTGAAGAGCAGGGGTTGGATGTTATTCGTCTGCTTGATTTGCAAAAAGGCAAATGTCGTGTTGCTATTGGGATGCGGGCAGGTGAAAAACCCGATTTTACGAAAAGTGAAATTAAAGTAGCGACTAAAATGGTGAATATCACCAAGCGTTATTTTGCAGAACGTGCTGTTGCTGCCGATATTATCAAGTTGTATGGTTCTATTGAGCTTGCACCATTAGTAGGACTTGCCGATATGATTGTCGATGTGGTTGAAACAGGCAGTACGATGAAGCAAAATGGTTTAGAAGTCGTTGAAACGATTATGGAATCAACAACGCATCTTATTGCAAATAAAAACAGTTTTTTTGAGAAAAAGGATGAAATATTGGATATTTACGAAAGAATTAACACTCTTTTGTATCCAAAAGCATAAGATTCACAATTGATTAACATTTACCACTTATAATGTTACTTAAATATCACACACTAGGATAAATAAAATGATGAAAATAGATAAAAATGGATTAATCATAGCGATGACATTACTTGCGAGCACGTTATCTGCTGAGGGTTTTACGATGACTGAATATGTAAAAGTAAGCAGCTCAAATCCAGTTTACTCAACGTTTAGTGAAGATATTCCAACTGAGCAATGCAGAGATGTAAGAGAGGCTGTTTCTAGTGGGGGTAGTAGTAATTCAGATGTTGTCGGAGCACTTGCAGGTGGAGCGCTTGGCGGTGTTTTAGGTCACCAAGTGGGTGGCGGTTCAGGTAAAACGGCTGCGACTATCGGTGGTGCTGTTTTGGGTGCCCTTGCAGGTCAAAATGTTGGAAGTAAATACAATACACCACAGACCAACTCTTATCAAGTGGTTCGTAAATGCGAAACAGTCTATACGACTCAAACACGTCAAGTTGTTGATGGTTATGTCAATATTGCAAAATTTAAGGGTAAAGAAATCCGTGTTCAAAGTGATCAGCCTCTGAAGCAAATCCCTGTTTCTGTTACATATAGCTATTAAATTTTTTGCCTCCATTTGCGGGGCACTCTTCTTTTCTTATCCCACTTTTAGCCATTTTTTGTTA
>JAYVLH010000136.1:0-12679 GCA_043759555.1 Sulfuricurvum sp.
CCTATAGAAACAGGCATTTTTTTGCCCGCACGTTGATACTGATCAAAAAAATGCGAGGAATCTTTGTGAATTTGCCAATGCATGCCCAAATGATTTTTATCATACACTTGAAGACGATACATACCTAAATTAACAACTTCTCCATCCAAACTCTGCGTATAGACTTGACCCATCGTAATAAAAGGACCTCCATCTTCTTCCCATGTGGTCAAAATCGGTAGATCATATAAATCAATTTCATCACCTTGAGCTATATTTTCTTGGCATGCACCACGTGTTTTAAGTTTTTTTGGGAAAATATCTTTCATCGCAAAAAGTTCTCCCAGCATGCCTATCTTTTCTTTCAATCCTTGAGGAGGTTTCATGTGAAGAAGTTTTTCAATTTCTGATGCCACACCCTCAATATCACGACCGAAAAGCAGTTCTGTACGTTTGTACGAACCAAAAAGATTCATAATTACAGGAGTTGAAAATGTCTTGTCATTTTTTGAATCTATGGGATGGGTAAACAAAAGGGCTTTTCCGCCATCCTCTTTTTTAACCTCTGCGTAAGCCAAATGGGGAATTTCAAGATAAATATCCAATGGAGTATCAATAATACGCATTTCATTATGCGATTTTAGCAACTCTATGGTTTTTGACAATGTCATGCTTTGTGTCCGTCCGCCATGATTGCAGCCCGAGATAAAAGGTCCAGTGCTCCTTTGTCGATAAGACGCTGTGCCATTGCACAGCCAGCCCCCGCTAACGCTTCTGTACTGACAACAATCTCATCACCAATTATTTCCGTACCGTTGGGCATTCCAAGTGTTGAAGACAATCGTACGCTTCCATCAATTTGAACACGTGCATTGACCCCGATAGGTACCTGGCACCCTCCTTGAAGTGTATCCACGAATTCTCGTTCCATCGTCGTTTCAATACGGCTGTTTACATCTTCAAGCATCTGTGCTATTTCAATAACCCATGGTTCATTAATCGTCTCAATACCTAAAGCGCCCTGCCCCATAGAAGGAATCATTTCCTCTAAAGAAATAGGATAAAAATATGTCACTAAATTAGAAAATCCAAGACGGTTAATCCCAGCTGCGGCCAAAATAATCGCATCAAATTCTCCCTCTTTAAGTTTACGAATACGCGTATCCACATTACCTCGTAAATCTTTAATAACCAAATCCGGACGCTGTTTAATCAATTGCATACGGCGACGCAGAGATGATGTCCCTACCACAGCACCTTTTGGCAAAGAAACAATATCAGCGTATTTTTCACTCAACATCGCATCACGTACATCCTCACGTGTTGTAATAGCAGACAAGATCAATCCTTCTGGCATCACAGTCGGAACATCTTTGAGCGAGTGAACAGCCATTTGTGCTTCTCCAGCCAAAAGTGCTTCTTCAATCTCTTTGAGAAACAATCCTTTTCCCCCTATTTTTGCCAGCGGAACATCCAAAATTTTATCTCCTGATGTGATAACAATTTTAAGTTCCACCTCGATATCAGGACGTGCTTCTGCAATCACAGATTTAATATAGTTAGATTGCCAAAGTGCAAGTTTACTGCCACGAGTTGCAATAGTGAGTTTTTTCATCGATTATTTAACCTTTACATCTTTGTATTTCATTTTTTTACTATCTTTTTGTCCATCAAAAAATACCGTAGGTGTTCCATTTACCATCATTGCCCGAACTGCTTTTTGGTCGAATTCAAATTGCTTAATAACAGAAGAACGTCGTAAATCTGCAACCGTTAATTTTGTATTAAACGTCTTATTAAATGCATCTATAATTTTTTGATCATTTTTTTCATTTGGCTCAATATCTACCTGATACATTTTTAATATCACATTATCAAGTCCATTTTGTTCTGCTGCTATAGCAGCTTTTGTCAAGGAAACCGAAGCAGGATGCAGAGAAGCTAACGGAAAATGATAATAATAGACTGCAAATGTTTTTGGATATTTACTCATATAAGCAAGAGCTTCAGGTGCATAGCGACGACAAAACGGACACAAAGGATCTGAAAAAATCGCTACTTTATGTGCCGAATTTACGTCACCGCTAATCATGTTTTCCTTGGTGTAATAGGCATTATTAAATCCAGGGGTAATCACATCATTGAGACGCTCGCCCGTTTTTAGGTTTACCAATTCAGGGGCTACAATATCTCCATTGACGAAATAGGTCCCATTTTGATTAATATGACGATTTTCAGACCCTTGTTTTATGTCCGCTTCAATCGTAACAAAATAAGCTTGCCATCCGCTCATGCCTGACACATTTTGTTTACCGCTAATGTCTACGTCTAAATTGCTTATATTTGGGTTATTTGCAATTCCTTTTTTGAGAAACTGCACTACTTCAGCATCAGTAGCAGCAAATAAGCTAGCGCAGAGAAGGAGAATCGCTGATAATTTCGGCATCAATAACATTGTCGTCCTTTGAGTAAGTTGGATTTTTTGGTGAGTTTTCATGTGGGTATTTTGGCATAAATTGACTAATAATTAAACTACTAAGTAAATAAAATTGAATTGAAATTCCGATAATGTCCGTTAACATTCCCGGTAATATCAATAAAATGGCTCCAAGCAACGAAAGAAGGTTGCGCTTATAAAAACCATTAGCATCCAACCGTCGTTCTTTGAGCTCCATAATATTAAGCATTAACGTGGTACGAAAATTAAAAAGAATTGCAATTCCAATCAATGCACTGAGCATAATCTCAACAAACATCATTAATCCACCGATTCTTGAAGCCACTTCACTCGTAATGAATACTTCTAAAAACAAATAAATTAAAAAATAAATCATCCGATAAGTTCTCGCAATTTGCTCTCTACATCATCAGCACCTAGCGTAATCATTTCAGAAGTACGACGAATCATAATTTGTACTTGATTGTTTTCCATCTCTTTCCCTACAATAACGGTAAAAGGAAATCCGATTAGCTCAGCATCAGACATTTTGAATCCAAAACGATCTTTTCGATCGTCTAAGATGGTTTCAATTCCATTTCGATTCAATTGAGCGTAGAGTTTTTCCGCGTATTCTAAATGCGCTGTCTCTTTGATATTAGACACCATAATATCAACCATATAAGGGGCGGTTGCATGAGTCCAAATACACCCTTTTTCATCATGATGCTGTTCAATGACTGCAGCAACGAGACGACTCACACCCATCCCATAGGTTCCCATTATAAATGGCTTTGAACGCCCATTCTCATCCAAAAATTCAGCTTTTAGAGGCTCAGAATAAACAGTGCCAAGCTTGAAAATATGTCCTACTTCGATCCCTTTGGTATGGAGGAACTTCCCACCACAGTGAGGACATCCATCACCTTCTTGGACAGTAACCAAATCAGCAAATACTGCTTCATTCATGACACTGAGATCAACACCTACAAAATGATAATCCGCTTCATTGGCACCACAAATCATTGAGCCTGCATTACGCGTATCGTTGTCCATGACCAAGCGAATTTTATCTTGATCAAGAGGTCCAATAAATCCCGGAATTAAGCCGATTTCGCTAAGCTCTGTTTCGCTGATATCAACCAAATCAATTGCACCCACACTATTACGGGCTTTTACCTCTTGTAGTTCGTCGCATCCGCGGATAAAGAAGCACACGGGCTCGCTTCCTTCTGTATACACAGCACGCATCACTACTGCTTTGAGTGTGTAATAAGAGTCGACATGGAAAAAGGCACTCAAATCATCAATGGATTTGATATTCGGAGTTTTAAATTTCATAAAATCCGCTTTAGGAGCTTCAGGAATAACGGTGCGCGGTGCGCGGTGCGCTGCTTCGACATTCGCACCATATTCACACGTATCACATACAGCCAGCGTATCTTCACCGCTTTGTGCCAATACCATGAGTTCTTTTGAACCTGATCCGCCAATCGCACCGCTGTCCGCTTCAACAATACGAAAAGTCAATCCAAGGCGTTCCAAAATACGTTTATAAGCAGCTTCCATTGCCTCAAATTCACGATCCAAATCTTCAGTAGATGCATGAAAACTGTAGCCGTCTTTCATCACAAATTCACGTGCACGCATCAATCCAAAACGGGGACGTGCTTCATCACGAAATTTGGTTTTAACCTGATAGACATTTAGAGGAAGCTGTTTGTAGCTCGTTACACGATTTCGGACAATACTTACCATCATCTCTTCATGGGTAGGCCCAAGAACAAATAGATTGTCTTTACGGTCGCGAAAACGCAGAAGCTCTTTGCCAAACTTTTCGATACGGCCGCTTTCTTGCCATAATTCTGCAGGTGTCACAAAGCTCAAATCAACTTCTAATGCTCCACAATTACTCATTTCTTCATGAATAATGGTTTCTATTTTACGAAGGACTCTCTTACCTAGGGGTAAAAAATTATAAAGACCGCTGGCAACCTGAGCTACAAAACCAGCCCGTGAAAGAAAAATATGACTGCGAAGCTGAGCATCTTTTGGAGACTCTTTCGTTGTAGGGATATAGGCTTTACTAAAACGCATTATTTTCCTTTTGGGTAATATTTACAGCTGGATTGACTCATCTCGTCACCCTCTTCTTGTTCCATTAAAAAACTCATAGATTGAATAAGAGTATCGATACGCATTGCATCAGAGCCATCACGCATCCGCCTTGCAATAGGGTGTAAAAATCGCTTCAATGCTTGTTGCGTAGCTTTTTGAAGTGCATACTCATATTCCTTTGGAATAAACCCGTGTTCGATAACACGAGCCGATTCATCTTTTGCCGAAGTATAGGCCAAAGCATACAAATTTTTAATCAGAGGTTCAATGGAAAGTGTTTTAAGGGTTTCAAAAAAGGTGGTACTGTGACGGCTGACTAAAACAAAAGAGGTCCGTGCTTCATCTTCACGCATCGCAATGTTTTCGCTTACTATTTCTTTGAGGTCATCAACTTGATATAGATGAATTCCCCATGTTTGTGTCTCACAATCAATATCTCTAGGGACTGCCATATCAAACCAATAACGATCAAACGAGCACGTTTCAATCATCTCATCAGTGATAATCGGTGACAGTGACCCCGTCGATGTAAATAAAACAGGGTATTCATTAATAGCATATTGCAGCTCTTCGTATGATCTTGCCTTAATATTACACTCTTTGGCAATGGCTTGCGCTTTGTTAAATGTCCGATTCATGATCGTAACATCTGCCCCTTGCGTACTTAAGTGCTTACACGTAATAACGGACATCTCCCCTGATCCTATTACTAAAACTTTTTTATCTTGAAACGTTCCGACACACTCACGTGCTTTTGAAACCGCTACACTGGCGACAGAGACAGGACGCGATGAGATATCCGTCACATTACGAATTTCAGCAGCACATTTTTGAGCCGCTTGCAGTGCCCGGCCAAGTTTTACACCGCAATACCCATTTTCATTAGAGAGTTTATAGGCATCTTTGAGTTGCCCTGCAATTTGAGTCTCTCCAACTACCATAGAATCCAGTGAGCTTGCCACACTAAAAAGGTGGTGAATAGCCCCATAATTGTTGAGTATATCGGCTCTTGATTTAAGCTCATCACGCCCGGTTCGTGAATGAATTGACAATAAAGTCAGTACATGATCTTCCGCTTCTTCCACACCTGAGCAACTGCATAAAACTTCCATACGATTACATGTTGAGAGAATAAGGGATTCACTAATATTGGGATGCTCATTCATTTGTGATAGCATCTCTATTTTAGATGCATCATCGACAAAAGCCAGCTTTTCACGTTGTGCCAGTGTGGAATTTTTATGTGAAAAACTAATGGTCAAATAATGCATCAATGATTTCTTTCGGTTACATTGATGATAATAAGACGTAATGCTTCTTCATTAGGGACTTTCACCAGTGCTTCATCACATAGTTCCCGTGCGTATGCGTATGACTTTTCAATCACGTTATGTTTTTTCATAGAATCAAAAAGCCACTTCTTTTCATCTGAATCCAGCATCCGTCCATGACACCCTAGCAGTTTCTTTTTGTCATCATCACCGAATGCATCATACAAATCTATGTAAGGCAATGTTGCTTTTCCCTCAATAAAATCATTAAGGGCAGGCTTTCCAAGTGTCGCTTCATCACTGACAATATCTAAAATATCATCCACTATCTGAAAAGCCAATCCTAAATTTTTTCCATAAACTGCATAAGAATTGGCGTCTTTATTGGCAAGCAAAGCTGCGCAATACGCACACGATTCAATCAGTGTTGCCGTTTTAAGATACAGCATATCGAGATATTTTTGACGGTCGCTATTGAATTTTTCCGCCATTTCAACATCCATCATCTCACCAACAGAGAGCTTTGTGACCGATTGGGCGATTGAACGGGCAATACGTGAATCAAACTGCGTCAACTCACTAAATGCCTTTGAATACAAAATATCACCCAACATAATAGCGATCTTAGAACCATGCGTTGCATTAACTGACTCGACTCCACGACGCAGCATCGCTTCATCGATAACATCATCATGAAGCAAACTAGCAGCATGGATCAATTCTACTATAGCACCTAATAGCGGGGCATCGGGATGAGTAGGGGCAATGGTTAAAATCAATCGTGCGCGTAGCCGTTTTCCGCCTGAGAGCTTGGAAAAGAGTTCCATAGCCTGAGGAAAGCCGATGTCCGTGATCAATTGTTTAAGTAGTACTTCAACCCTTTCTAACATCACTTCTTCTTTTCCTTGTCTAAATAGTCTACTAGAATTCTTTTATTTTTATCAAAAATCAATAAATCAAACAGTGCTGTTTTGTTTTGATCGTTAAACTTTTTAAACCTTACTACAGCGTACGGAACATCCCTCTCCGTTGCGATAGAGGGCAAAAAAGGTTTTCGAAAACTATCACCGTGCCCCAAATCGAGGACATGCTGACCTACGATTCGATCAAATTTTTCATGCACTATCAGCACATTGTCCGTATAAAGGGTCCATCTCCACGTTAAAAGCCGTTCTGACATTGGAGGAGATGCAGTCTTAATCAGTATATGCGCTGTTTCATCTTTTTTAAGAGTAAAACTTTTAATTTCACTCCAAGGAGCCGCATCTAATGAAAGAATAAGCATCAAAATGAGGAAAAAAGCTCTTGTCATTTGACTCCAAGATTAAAAAAGTGATTATAGCATCTGTATTCTTAGACTCACGAGCTTTAAAATAACGTATCTAAAATTTTATTTTTATAGATCATTTTCTCAACTTTGGCACGAATAATACGGTTTTCTTCCTTGAGTGCAGCATGTTCACGGTTCAGTGTCGATATTTCACGACTTTTATAGTAAATCTGCGATTGGATGAAAATTTTTGGAAAAAGTACCATCAAAACTAGAGACATGCCAACAAAAACATTGCGTAAAAATACAGGTCCCATCGATTCATCGGGGACTATAATCGATTGTGTTTCTTCTAAAATATCATGCTTTTCGTTCATACAGACCTATCTATTTATCTCAAAAATTCGTAGTTTTGCACTCCGGCTGCGTGAATTTGCCCGAAGTTCATCATCTTGCGCACAAAGTGGCTTTTTTGTTATCACTTTACCGATAGCGTGATTCTTTCCACAGGTACAACGCATCGCGTCATCAGGGCAGATGCAATCTTTTGCCCAATGTGTAAACCGTTGCTTGACTATCCGATCTTCAAGCGAATGAAAGGTGATGATTCCCACTCGAACTCGTTTAATTCCACTCTTTTCTATCGCATCAAGCAATCTGATTAGCTCACCTAGCTCATCATTCACTTCAATACGAATCGCTTGCATCACAAGGGTACTTGGATGTATTTTTTTACCCTTTGGCATCAAATGAAAAATCGCATTTGAAAGCTCTTTTGCCGATTCAAAAGGACGCTTTTTTACAATGGTTTCCGCAACCACTTTTGCATTGGTCACTTCACCATATTCACGTAAAATTTTTTCTAAGTCACTTTGTGAATAGCTGTTTACTACTTGGTATGCGTCTAGCTTTGCATTGGGGTCCATACGCATATCCAAACAATCACTTTCATACGAGAATCCACGTTCTCGTACGTCCAATTGTAATGAAGACACTCCTATATCGGCTAAAATACCGCAGACTTGATCCATTTTCTCAGCTAAAACTTCTTTTGCAACAGCGGAAAAACGTCCTTGTCGTACTTCTATACGATTTTCATAAGGGGCCAACCGTTTTGTTGAGAATTCAATAGCAGTCGGATCCTGATCAATACCAATTAACGTTCGATTAGCGCAGGCATCAAGCAACAGTGATGTATGCCCGCCATACCCCATTGTACAATCAATGATAATACCCTCCAAGCAAGGCTCAAAAGCGCCTACAACTTCACGATACAGTACAGGAATATGAGGAATTTTTTCCAAAGAATTAACCTTTACTTTTTAATAACATTATTATACACAGTGCTCGTTTAAAGCCGACTCAATAGCATCAAATACCCTAACAAGTTCTTCTATAGTTATAACATACGGGGGCATTATATATATGACATTCCCCAAAGGACGTATCAATACCCCAAGACCTAAACAATGACGATGAATCTTTACTCCAATACGTACACTTGGATCAAATTCGTCCAACTCAATCACACCAATCATTCCGCATTGGCGTGTTTCTTTCACACCAACACGTTTTTCAAATCGTACCAGCTCTTTTGCTATGATCGCGGATAAAGCTTTGTTGGTGTCAATCACATTGTCGTTTTCAAAAATATCCAAAGTTGCATTGGCTGCCGCGCACGCAAGTGCATTTCCCGTATAACTGTGTGAGTGTAAAAATGAGCGATGGGGATTATAGTCGCAATAAAACGTTTGATACATTTCTTCTGTCGTCATAACAACGGACAACGGAAGATATCCACCGGTCAATCCTTTTGAAAGGATCAAAAAATCAGGGGTTATATTCGCTTGCTCACACGCAAACATACTTCCTGATCGTCCAAATCCCACCATAATCTCATCCGCAATAAAATGAATACCATACTCTTCGCACAAGGTCTTAGCGTGTGTTAAATAATAAGGATGATACATTCCCATCCCGCCTGCTCCTTGGATGAGCGGTTCAACGATTAAAGCTGCAATCTCACTACTTTTTTCTTTTAAAAGCTGTTTAAATGCGTTTAATGCTTCTTCTGCGGCTTCAATGGATTGGTTTTTAGGAACAGGGGTTTGAATCGATCGAATAAGCAAAGGAGCATACGTATCTTTATAAAGTCCAACATCACCAACAGAAAGAGCCCCTAATGTTTCTCCATGATAGCTATTGGAAAGCGAAACAAATAACGCTTTGTTAGCACCATTATTTTTATGTGCATGATATGACATTTTTAAAGCTACTTCAATCGCACTTGACCCATTATCCGCATAAAAACAATGACGTAAACCTACAGGCGCTAACTTTACTAAGCGCTCAGATAGACGAACTATACCTTCGTGTGTAAATCCAGCAAGAATTACATGTTCTAATGTATCCAGCTGCTCTTTGATTTTAGTGTTGATATAGCTATTGCTATGACCAAACAGATTTACCCACCAACTGCTTATTGCGTCAATATACGTATTACCGTCGAAATCTTCAAGGGTAACTCCGCGTCCTCGCGCAATCGGGATTATTCCAAAAATTTCATGATCTTTCATCTGCGTACAGGGATGCCATACCACACTCATATCACGCTGTGAAATAATTGCATTATTCATTATTAAACCCTATTCCTATCCATTTAGTTTCATAAAAGCACTAACATCTGTTATTCAGCACTATATTCATAGAAGTTTAATGCTAAACGCACTAAAATATCCTAATTCTACACCATAATTACATATTAAAGGTTCACCACACTATGATTACTTGGATGCAACGACACAAAAAATACCTTGTTATAACGATTTGGATTTCAACAATCGCTTTTATCGGAGCAGGATTCGTGGGATGGGGTCAATACGATTACGGCGATAAAGCAGGAGCCGTTGCCAAAGTTGGAAAAATAAATATAACACATGAAGAATTGCAAAAAAGCTATACTAACCTCTTTAACCAATATAATCAGCTTTTCCAAGGAAAACTGGATGAAAAAAAAGCCAAAGAATTTGGACTGCAGCGTCAAGCACTTAAAAATCTGGTCGATCAAGCCCTCATTTTAAATTTAGCTGATAGCTATCACATTCAAATCAGTGATGATGAACTTTTAAATCTTATTAAGTCACAAAATACATTTAACAAAAATGGTGTCTTTAGCAAAGAAGCTTATACAGAAATCTTAAAACAAAATCATTTAACTATCCAAGCGTATGAAACATCAATGCGTCGTGAATTGCTGATACAAAAAACACTTTATCTTTTTGCTCCAATCGTCAACCCTTTGGAAAAAACATCCATTGCGTATGCCATGGGTATTTCCGATAAAGTTGAATATCAGTTGTTAACACCAAATTCCGTTACTGTAATACCTGATATGATTGGCTTAAAAAGCTACTGGGAAAAAAATAAAGCAAATTATAAAAAGCCGGCAAGCTATGAGCTCTCAATAGTGCATCCTCAAATTGATTCGACTTTGGATAAAGGTACTTCCGATAAAGAAGCACTTCGTCGTTATATTGATTTTAAAAAAGGGGTTCTTCCAGCATCTGTAAAAATTGAAAAAATGACAGTAGAAGCGGGTTCCAGTGTATTTTCAAAAGAACTTATGCAAGAGATTACAGAGCTAAATGAAGCAAAACCCTATTTGAAACCACGAAAAGTTGGCAATAGCTATCTTATTATCAAGCTTGAAAAAATCAATCCATCCGTTATCAAAACATTTGAAGAAGCTCGCGACCAAGCAAACATTGGTTATACCTATGAAATGAAAAAAAATCAGCTTCAGCTGTTAGCAGAACAAAGTTATAAAACATTTTCAGGTATAGTTAGTGATAATATTACACCAAGTAAAAAGACGACCCTTGCGGGCTTATCAGCGCAAGAATCATCTGAGTTCATAACTAAACTATTTGCTTCCAAACACAAACGCGGGTTTTTAACTTTGCAAAGCGGAAATGTTATACTTTATAACGTTTTGGAACAAAAGTTGCTAGAAGACGCTATAGTAGCTGATGATAACGCTGTTATAAAGCTAAAAGGAAATTTACTCACTCAAAAGTTGTTAAAAGCGCTTGAAAGTAAATATCCAGTTAAAATCTATGTAGAGGGGATTTGATTTTGAAACGAACGGTTTTAGCCATCGACATTGGTTCAACAAAAGTTTGTGCCATCATTGCCGAGATTGATGACGACAATAGTGCCCAAATCATTGGAGCAGGTATTGCTAAAGCTCAGGGGCTTCGCAAAGGGAGCATAACAAATATTGAATTGGCCTCCAAATCAATAAAAAGTGCTCTAAGTGATGCTAAACGTGTTGCGGGTACCGATCTTAAAAGTGCTATTGTTTCTATCTCAGGTGCCTATACTAAAAGTATAAACTCCAGTGGTATTGTCAATATCCCCGACAAAGAAGTAACACTTAAAGAGATCAATCGTGTCATGCACACATCACTTTATAATGCCAATATTCCGAATGAATTTGAAGTACTTCATGCCCTTCCTTATAATTTTAAGGTAGATGATCAAGACTTCATCGAAGACCCTCTGGGAATGAATGCTGCAAGACTTGAAGTAGAAACTCATATTATTACTACCGTTAAGAGCAATCTTAATAATTTACGCAAAGCAGTTAAAGCTGCAGGCGTCGATGTTGAGGGTGTTGTTCTAAGCGGTTATGCTTCTGCCATTGCAGTACTTAATCATGATGAAAAAGAACTTGGTGCTGCAGTAGTAGATATGGGGGGAAATACGAGCAATATCGTTATTCACTCTGGTCATGCTATCCGCTATAACGACTTCCTAGGTGTTGGTTCCAACCACATAACAAACGATCTTTCAATGGCCCTTCATACACCATTACAAACGGCTGACAATGTGAAGATGAACTATGGTTCACTTTATACACCAAGTAATGATCTTATTGAACTTCCTGTAATCGGGGATGAAAATGCTACTCATGAAGTCTCTTTAGAAGTGGTTCACAATGTTATTTATGCTCGCGTTGAAGAGACATTAATGATCATTGCACAATCGTTGGAAAAAAGCGGCTTAAAAGAACATTTGGGAGCAGGTGTTGTTCTTACAGGTGGATTCACCAAAATTGAAGGACTTCGCGAACTAGCCGTTGCAATTTTAGACAATATGCCCGTACGTCTTGCAAAGCCATCAGATATGGGTGGTTTATTTGACACCTTACGCGATCCCTCATATTCAGGTGCAGTAGGACTTATTAAATATTCTGCTGGCGGATACACACGCTATGAAATTGATGTTAATAAACGAATGCGTCATTCTGGGGAAGAGATACTACACCATGATATCCCAAATATCGAAGAAGAAATAGAGTATAACACTCCTTCATATTCATCGGTATCCCAACCAAAAAATACTACTGCTTCAGCACCAAAAAGTGCTCCAAAAGCAGATGTAAAAACAAAAACCGAACCAAGTAAAATGGTTAATATTTCAAACAGTGCCAGTAATAATAACGAAGAACCAAATCCATTCGCCAAGTTTTGGAATTGGGCAACACAACTATTTTAATCACACCTAAGGAGCAAATATGGAACCATTTTCAATTAATGAATC
>JAYVLH010000137.1:0-7547 GCA_043759555.1 Sulfuricurvum sp.
GCACTTTCACGTTTACGCAGAGCTCTATCCAAACCCGATATCACTATTATTGCTCCAAACGAAAAGCATGTATATCAGCCGGGACAAATTTTTGTGGCCGCTGGTGAATATGCTCCTGAAGATATTATTTTTGATAACAGAGGCTATATTGGCAAAGATGTAACCTGGATCAAAGACGAAGCCTCATCATTCGATCCGGATAATAACCAACTTACTACTAAAGGCGGAACGGTAGTTGACTATGATTACCTTATCGTTGCCACGGGTGTACAGTACCATTACGAACAAATTGAGGGACTCACGATTGATATGATCGGGAAAAACGGTATTTCAAGTGTCTATCTCAACGATCTGGCCGCAGGAACAGCCGAAGGGGGGCGCATTACGAATGAGTGGTTTAAAGCACTCAATGAAGCAGCAAAAACGTCTAAACCTCGTGTTATTTGTACTCAGCCTTCTACACCGCTTAAATGCGGTGGCGCACCTCAAAAAATTCTCTATCTCAGTGATGATTTCCTAAAACGTGATAAATTGACGGCTGACTTTACTTTTGCAACTGCCAGTGAAAAGCTTTTTGGTCTTCCTGAAATTGATACAGCACTTCATAAAGTCCAGGAAGGATATGGCAACATTACCAATAAATTTGGTCATGATCTCATTGCAATTGATGCAGAAAAAAAGATAGCGACCTTCCATCATAAATATCAAGTGCAAGGTGAGTTTGACAAAGATCTTAAAGAATACGACATGATTGACAAAGAAGAAGATGTTTTGATGGAGTATGATTTTATCCATATTGTCCCTCCTACTTATGCTGTCGATGCAGTTGCTAATTCACTGTTGGGATGGCAAAAAGGGACATCTAAAGGGTGGCTGGAAGTTGATAGAGAAACACTACAGCATCGACGGTATAAAAATGTTTTTGGGATCGGTGATGTATGTGGCATTCCTATCGGAAAAACAGGAGGGAGTGCACGTCATCAAGGTCCGATTGTTATAGGGAACTTGATCTCGGTGATGGAGAAAAAAGAGCCTGTATTGAAGTTTGACGGCTATACAGTCTGTCCTTTGAAAGTCTCTTATGGTGAGATTATTATGGCTGAGTTTAACTATGACGGCTTAGCTCCATCCTTCCCGATCGATCCGGCACAGCCACGTTGGATATGGTGGGCATTTGATCTGTACATGCTTCAGCCAATGTATCGCTATTTAATGTTAAATGGCTTAATGTAAAAGTTAGTACCCTTAGTATCTAAACTTTGCTCTTTCCGAAGTATTTTTACGGGGGATAGTCTCCCATACCTTTTGTAGTTTTTGAGTGTAATACGCAAGGGCCTCGGCACGGTTCATTCGAAACGGTTTCTCTTTTATTCGTAATGTGGGGATAAATCTCCCATTGATCATGCGAATAGAACGTTTCTCATCCTCAAAGCATTCTCCATAAGTTCTTCCTTCAGGGTATTGGACAATAGCACCTCTTTTTGGAGCTTCTTCTATTAAGTCATCTTTCACAATGTCATCTGTGTCTGTCAATGTGTCAAAGTAGCATTTCATAAAATCAGTTACTTACATTATTCGCTAGTAAACTGGCATTTTTGCCGACACCGTTAAAAAACAAATGAATCGTTTCTTCAATGATTCCATTGGTTTCAAACTCATGATAGAGATAACTTTCAATAAATCCGTCAGAGAATTTTTTAAAAAGAATCGCGACGTGCATGTGGTTGATATTTTCGACAGGGAATAAGGATTTAAACTGACGGACTAAAAAACCGTAAATATTCCCGACAACGGCATGGTTGGATACATCAAGCTTGTGGAAGAAATAGGGGTCATTCGTAATGGGCTGATTTCGGTGCTGATCAATCCGTAAAAAAATCTCGTATTTATACTGTAAGTAAAGTTTCAGATTTTCTCTTGGATCGGAGGTCTCGTGATCATTTAGATTTTTTAAGAACCGCTCCAATTTTAGAATCAGATACTCGACATAGAGTTCTTCCTTGGAGCCAAACATATTGTAAATTGTTCCAACAGAAGTTTCGAGTTCTTTGGCGAGGTCGGTAATCTTGAAATTTTTATACCCTGTTTCATCAAAATATTTGGCGGCAGCAGTAAGATACAGCTCTTTTTTTAATCGAGTTACTTCGCCCATAATCGCACTTTTCAAACCATACACCTCGTTTTTATTTTATGTATTTTATCATATAAATACTACTGCTTTCAATAAAATGAATAATTTATAATTAGTTGAATCTAATTCAATATTAAGATAATCTGCTGTAATCTTTTAAATCATATAAAGGGGCTGGCACAATGAAACAAAGCTTACTTAAGCTTTTAGAGCCGAAACTCATTACCTATATCCGAAAAAACGGCTATGCCAAAAGTGATTTTTTAAAAGATGCTCTTTCGGGTCTTTCGGTCGCTATTGTTGCATTGCCGCTTGCGATGGCGATTGCTATTGCCTCTAATCTTCCCCCTGAGAGAGGATTGTTCACCGCAATTGTGGCCGGATTGCTCATTTCCTTGATGGGAGGAAGCCGTTTTCAGATAGGGGGTCCGACTGCCGCCTTTATCGTTACAGTAGCCCTTGTCACAATGAAGCACGGTTATGATGGGTTGGTGCTCGCCACTATTATGGCAGGAATACTCTTGATTCTTATGGCGTTTTTCAGAGCCGGAGAACTGATTAAATTTATCCCTTATCCTGTTATTGTCGGATTTACCTCTGGGATCGCTTTACTGATTCTCTTTTCGCAGCTCAGAGATTTTTTCGGTTTATCCATTCAAACTATGCCTCCCGATTTTATCGATAAACTGGTGTTGTACGTTACTCATTTGCATCAAACCAATCCTTACTCTGTTGTTGTCGCTTTGATCTCTATCGGTATTATCATACTGATGAAAAAGATTTATCCAAAGGTTCCGGGTCCAATTGTGGTCGTAACCCTCTCAGCTTTGGCGGTATGGCTTTTCAATATACCCATTGATACGATAGAGAGCCGTTTTGGTGCTATTCCTTCCATGCTTCCTTCTCCTACCTTGCCTGCGATTACGTTTGAGAAAATTCGGCTATTATTCCCCGATACTATGACGATTGCTATTTTAGCCGCGATCGAATCACTCCTCTCGGCAGTGGTTGCCGATGGGATGGCAGGGACGAAACATAAACCTAATACGGAACTGTTGGCTCAAGGAGTTGCCAATATTGCTTCTTCAATTTTTGGCGGGTTGCCTGCTACTGGGGCTATTGCCCGAACGGCTACCAATATTAAAGCGGGTGCTATTTCTCCGATTTCAGGAATTATGCACGCACTTTGGCTTTTTCTCTTTATGCTCCTTTTAGCTCCGTTGATTGCTAAAATCCCCCTTGCCGCATTGAGTGCTATTTTGATCGTGGTAGCGTGGAATATGTCGGAGATCAAACATATCCGCTCTATTATGAAAGCTCCTCGTTCCGATCAAGTTGTTTTGTTCGTTACATTTTCATTGACGGTACTGGTTGATCTGAACGTTGCAATACAAACAGGGATTGCATTGGCATCAATATTATTTATTCACTCGATGATGAATGCGGTTGAGATCAAATCGTATGATGACGCAGATGAAGAAAACGATGACCCTGATGCAACGTCAAAAAAAGTGATTCCAAAAGAGGTCGAAGTGTATGAAATCAAAGGACCTCTCTTTTTCGGAGTCGCTGAAAAATTGGTCGATACACTCTTACTTTTTGAGCAAATGCCGCGCGTCTTTATACTACGCCTTCGGCATGTACCAATGATTGATGCAGCAGGACTTCATGCTCTTGAAACACTCAATACCCAACTGCAAGCACACCATTCGTCACTTATTCTTTCAGGTGTCAATAAAAATATCCGAAGCTATCTTCATAAAGCAGGATTGGATAAAGAAATAGGTGAATATAACATTGTCGATCATATCGATAAAGCCATTGCAAGAGCAAAGGAGTGTTGTTAATTTAAATGATACAGCAAAGGTAGGAAAGCACTATAACTACACTAAAGCGGTGCCAAAGCCGGAATAAAGCTTTTATTCTTCGCTTTTAAGAATCATTGCTGGGAAATGCTTTGGTGCTTTAATTCGCAACTGCTTGTTGACATTCATTCGTCCGTAGACCACTTCAATATCGCTAGTGGATATACCAAACTCTTTAGCTAAAAAACGAACCATGTGATCGGTGGCACGTCCGGCTACTGGAGCCTCGGTGACACTGATTTTGAGCTGGTTTCCTTTGACTTTCCCGATAGCATTACGTTTCGCACTCGGAGTACCTAAAACATTCAAAACCAAAATATCCCCTTCCCACTGATAAAACATATGGATAAGATTTTTGGCTTTCATCGGCAACTCCTAAATAGTGTAATAATGTAAATCAATGTCACGAATAACGAATATGCAATTGTTTATATGTTGTCAAGTCTGTAATGAAGTATTCTTTGGTTTTAAATTCTTAACGTATTATATATTCAATTTTATCAGAGGGACCCATCTTACCTCTCTTTTAGTTTGAATCCTCTACAATATCCTCTTAAAACTTTACTAAATGGAATACTTTTTGCGTATCGATAAATTTCTTAATTCAGTTAACCTAACAAAGCGTCGAGCAGTGGCTCAAGATATGATCCATGAAGATGTTATTTTATTGAATGGAAAAGCCGTTAAACCTGCTAAAAACGTTGCCGTCGGGGACATAATCACCTTGATTTACCTATCACACGAACAACGTTTTGAAATAATAGCGCTACCAACAATAAAATCCACACCAAAATCTCAGCAGCACTTGTATATCAAGGAAGTTGTGTGAATCCGAAACGAAGCGATTTTGAAGCATTGTTTGGGCACCAAATGAGTGATGAACAAATGCGAGATTTTTTACTTTCTCTAACGCTTGATGAGAACACTTCGTCTTCTATGATAGCAACTGCAGCCCAAGTGATGAGAGAACACTCATTAAAACTAAATGTATCACCTGATTTAACGCATAAACTGATCGATGTAGTGGGAACAGGAGGCGATAAGAGCGGCAGTTTCAATGTCAGTTCTACCGTTTCTATACTGCTAGCTTCATGCGGGGCATACGTTGCCAAGCATGGAAACCGTTCCATCACTTCCCAATCAGGGAGTGCGGATGTCTTAGAGTACTTGGGTGTGAAGCTGGATATGAGTTTAGAGAACAGTACACGACTGCTTGAAGAGACCGGATTTACTTTTTTGTTCGCTCAATATCACCATCCTGCCATGAAATTTATTATGCCCATACGTCGCAGTATCCCTGAAAAAACGATTTTCAATATTCTGGGGCCGCTCACAAATCCTGTTGGATTATCCAAAATCCTTTTGGGTGTTTTTGACGAGATATTTGTCCCAAAGATGGCAGAAGCAGCGCAAATTCTTGGGATGGAATCGGCTGTTGTGGTAAGTTCTCGTGAAAAAATGGATGAAATCAGTATTAGTGATATTACCTATGCAGCGCATTTAAATAATAATAAAATACATTATTTTGAAATTGATCCCGAAGCAATAGGAATTAAAAAAGTCCCTTTTGAAGCAATCCTAGGCGGAGATAAAATAAAAAATGCCGCTATTTTCAGAGATGTTCTCAATAACCGGGCAACCGATGCCCAACGCGACATAGTGCTTATCAATGCCGCCTATGCCTTGATTGCAGATGGTATGGCACGTGATGTTCAAGATGCGCTTGAAATCGCTCGTGATGGATTGCTAAGTTATAAAGCGTCCCAGAAGCTTGATCAAATTATTGCACTAAGTTCAAAACTATGATGCATCTAACTCTTGATCAGCTGCCACAGCTGTCACAAAAGATTATTGATCTTTTACCGGCAGGTGGAGTTGTTATATTACAAGGCGATCTCTCCAGCGGTAAAACAACTTTTACACAATCATTTGCAGCTTTTTTAGGTCTAAAAGACACTGTAACATCGCCAACCTTTTCGCTTCAGCAGCGTTATGGCGATCAACTATTTCACTATGATGTGTATAACTACGGTTATGATAAATTTATGGCACTAGGAATGATGGAAGATCTTGAGAAACCAGGTTATCATTTGATTGAATGGGGAGATGAGGATTTGATAAACTTTTTAAAGAAAGCAGGGTTTGAGACCGTTACTGTCAAAATCACCCAAGATAACGAAACTACAAGATGTTATGAGGTAAACCATGAGTAATCAGATACACGCATTAAAAATCGACAATTTAGTCAAAACAATCAAGAAGCACGAAATTGTTCGCGGTATAAGTATGGAGCTGCGTACAGGTGAAGTAGTAGGACTTCTAGGACCTAACGGTGCCGGTAAGACAACCACTTTTTACATGATTTGCGGATTGGTCGAATCGACTTCAGGACATGTTTATATTGACGGAAAAGATGTTTCAACACTTCCTCTTCATAAGCGCTCGCAATTGGGGATCGGTTATCTTCCACAAGAAGCATCCATTTTTAAAGATTTGAGCGTTGAAGAGAATCTCGTCATCGCGGCAGAAGCAGGGAAACTTAAGGGAGAAGTACGAGAAAAGCGTATCGAAGAATTACTGGAAATGTTTAACATTGAGCCCATTCGCAGCCGTAGAGGAATTAATCTAAGCGGTGGAGAGCGCAGACGTGCAGAGATCGCACGAGCCCTGATCAATAAGCCCCGTTTTTTACTGCTGGATGAACCTTTTGCGGGTGTAGATCCCATAGCTGTTATGGATATCCAAAAAGTAATACGACAACTTGTATCATATGGGATTGGTGTACTTATCACCGATCACAACGTCCGTGAGACATTGGCAGTATGTGACCGTGCCTACGTTATCAAAAGCGGCGAACTTTTAGCATCAGGAACGAGCGATGAAATTGCACATAACTCTGATGTCCGTGAACACTATCTGGGCGAATCGTTTAAACTCTAAATCATGGCAACACTGCGGGTAAAAACATCAGTTGACGTTAAGAACAAACTCTCTAATACCCTGCGCAATTGGCTTCCGATTCTTCATTCGAGTCTGAGTGATTTGGGTGAAGCCATGGCTCCCTTTGTGGAAAGTAATCCGCTTATCGAAGTGAAATCAGGCTTCGAAGAGTCTTTCGAGATGCGAATCCCGCGTAAAATACAATATGGCTACGTCCAAAATTCCCATTCTCAAGCCATAGAAGCCCTAACAGTACAGCATAAAAGTCTTTATGATGTATTGGATGAGCAATGTGAAGCCCCTTTATTTCCAACACCGCTGTCTCAAAAAATCGCGCATCATGTATGTGAAAATCTCGACGATGGCGGCTATTACGAAGGTGATGATGAAGCTTTTTGCAAAGCACAAGGGATTAGTTTGGAACAATTCGAATCTGTTCGTAATCGCTTTCGTCATATTGAACCTGTAGGTATTGGTTCACGAAATTTAAGCGAGTCATTTTTGTTTCAACTCGAACATGCCTCCATTGGTGATGAAGCGTATTCATTGGCGGTAGAGATGTGTCAAAATCTTGAAGAATTAAACCGTTTCCACAAAGAAGGCCATTTTGC
>JAYVLH010000138.1:0-8316 GCA_043759555.1 Sulfuricurvum sp.
GTTGCAAGCTGCCACAATTTTCCCCGTCGGTTTAATCGTCGCTGCTGATGAGAGAGGACATGATGCATGACGCAGTTGGTGAGGATAAACATCACTTCCTCGATACTGCGCCGCTCCAAAAAATCAAGATTATAGAGAAATCGGACTCCGTTACTCGCGTAACCGCTTAGTTCGTCACTGGGTTCATGCTTCAGACGAGAAGCTAGCATCCCAAAATAGGGATATTTCACGGTAAGGAGGCTTTTGGCTCTAAGCAGTAATTGTTCGTGATTCATTAACGTAACAGTGTATTGAACTGGCGCATCCACAATGGCCAGCTCTCAAGATGATCAAGCTCTATTTTTCGCGTTCTCAGGTCTTGGATAATCATCACTGCAAACTCTCCGGGCAGCTTGAGTGAATAGCTGATTAGATTGTTCAGTTTCTTACTACCAGTATAATCGTCTACACGCATTGCCAATGCCGTACAGAGTATATGCAGTGCTGATGGATCACTGGGTATCTCAATACACCCTCCATCCATAATCGCTTCCAGATCAGGTAATTGCGATGCTACAAGACGAAATCCGAGATACGATGCTGCCAGCTCTTCTCCAATAGCTCCTGCCACCATAGGCATCACCAAATCATCTTCAGGATTGGAAGCCATAATATCGTTCACATAAGCCCAGGTACGTGGTGTTGCAAACGATCTGCTCTCTGTGTTAAAAACGAACAGTGCATCGGGACGATGAGAGATATACGCGATGATCGAAGGGTCAATATCTGCCTTAATCGCCCAGTTGCGCCAGTCTTCAACATTCGCTTCCATCTCCAAATGAACAAATCTATTTGCCAACGGTGCCGCCATGCGAAACACTACACCACGGTCACTTTCACGGTTTCCTGCTGCTATAATCGCCCACCCCTCAGGAAGTCTGTATTCACCAATTTTTCGGTCTAATATTAACTGATATGCAGATGCTTGTACCATCGGCGCAGCGGTGTTGAGTTCATCAAGAAACAGTATCCCTCTCTCTTGGCGGCCATCAGGCAAAAAAGCGGGAGGTGCCCAAATCGCTGTATCATTTTTGGCATTAAAGAATGGTATACCACGTAAATCTGTAGGGTCAAGCAAGGAAAGACGCAGGTCAATAAAACCGATATCTGCTTCACGTGCAATTTGAGCAACGATAGAGGATTTACCAATCCCAGGAGGCCCCCATAAAAAAACAGGGACTTTGCGCTCACACAAATGGGCAATAGATCGTTTGGCACTTTGAGGGTTCATAATTGTTTCCTTAATTGATTGTCTATACTAAAGGATGCAATTATTGTACGAAAACGATAGAACAAAAATTGTATTGAGTACTGCAAAACAACTCTAAAGGAACATACAATGTCTATTCAAAGCTACATTGCAGACAACAATCTCGAGTGGATGTCCGTATTTAACGATCCAACTAATGCATACAAATATGCCTACCGCGGTTCACTCGTAGTTATTGAGGGAAAAATGATGGCAACAGATAAAAGCCTTCCACCTCAAGAAATCGTCAAACAAGTCCTCATGGCAACTAACAGTGATACCATTGACTTTTTAGCATGTGAGCTCCAAACTATCAATAATTTTGAAAGATTTTTTGATAAATATAAAGACTACTTTTCTCCTGAGGGAAAATACCTCCTCTTTATCTCTGACATCAATGGCAAAGGAAAGTTTGTCTATGAAGGGATCACATTTTATGCGTACGCTTTAGATGAGAGTTCTGTATGGAATGATTTGATCGATCTTGCCGATCTTTCTAAAGGCGACTTGAAAAAGATGTCTGATAAAGAAAAAATTGATGAAGTATGTAGTGAGTTTAAACGCACAAATCTTCGTATCGCTGATGCAACATATGATGAGGTAAAAGCAATGCAAAGAGGAAATAAAGCTTCTTTTGGAGCAGTTTAAATCTAATCTCCTTTTTTAGTGAGTAAACTCATCCGATAAATCCATAAGGGCCTTAACGATCTGCTCTTTGATCTCTTGATTGGTAATCTCTCCTGATAGAAGATCAAAGTTTTGATTAAAACTCGGAACACATATACTGGCTTTAACATGACCTCCGAAAAATGTGGCTGAAGCAGAAGCTGTTGCAAGTACGGTAGCTCCTCCTCTTTGGCCTGGCGAAGTTGAAAGCAAGATCATCGGTTTGTTTTGAAAAACTTTTGATTCAATGCGTGAACACCAATCAAACAAACTTTTATACGCAGCCGTATAAGAACCGTTATGTTCTGCAAATGAGATGATTAATGCGTCACTTTGTCCGATTTTATCAAAAAAAGCTTTTGCAAGATCGGGATGACCTAACTCGTTTTCTCGATCAATACTGAAAAGAGGAAGCTCATAATCATTCAAATCTAGAATTTCAACTTCGCAATTTTGAAGCAATCCTACTACATAAGTCACTAATTTTTTATTGATCGAATATCTACTGCTGCTGGCTGCAAAAGCGACAATTTTCATCTGCATCCTTTAGGTTGACTAAAATGTCAAAAGAATACAACAAATAAACAAATATGTTTCTAAATTAAAAAGCACCAAATAGATTCTAAATATCATATATAAAATTTATTATAAATTAAAAATAATAATACATTAATAAATATCGTTGTACGATATTTTTGAACAATATCCTATAAAGCAGTAAAGCAAAAGGGTATGTGAAGGATGTAAAATGTCAAACGCATTATCTCGCAGAAGCTTTTTCAAACATATGTTAGCAATCGGGGCAGTTACTTTTATGACTTCTCCGTTGCAGGCTAAAGTAACCAAGATGGCCGCAAAATATCAGGTAAAGTCTACCACCGGTAAAACATGCAAAGAGTGCCTCCATTTCCTCGCAGCTACAAACGAATGCAAACTTGTGGAAGGAAAAATAAATCCCGAAGGTTGGTGCAACTATTACCTCAAAAATCCAAAAAAAGGGTAATATTAATTAAATATCACTCTGTAAGTTCACTAAAATCTTCTTTTCCAACACCGCAGATGGGGCATACCCAATCATCAGGTATATCTTCAAAAGCGGTACCGGGATCAATACCGCTATTGGGATCCCCTATTACAGGGTCATATATGTAGCCGCATACATTGCATTCGTATTTTTTCATGTTTAACCTTTTTTAAATGTATTTGTTCATCTCATCACTAAGCAGTCGGTAATCGGTTGGATGCTGATATAACGGTGTGTCTGTTATCGCACACTCTTCTCTAAGAATATCTTCAAGCGTGCCTTTCATAGGACTTTTATAGATGACTCCTATCGGAAATGGATGGTTTTCCAGTGATTTTTCAAATGCCTTGACTTTGTCGGTTGGATCGTATTCTTGTGGCAGCACGTAAACATTCTCTTTGAACCATTTAAATGTATTGGTTTTGTTAAACGTGACACACGGCTGAAAAATATCGATCAGAACATACCCTTTGTGCGCTATTGCCAGTTTAAGCATCTCCTTGCAATGCTCTTTATCTCCCGAAAATGTCCGGATCACAAGTGATGCATCCAGCGATATCGCCGTCGCGATTGGATTAAACGGCTCCACATGAACCCCTTGTGTCTGTACGGGTGTTTTAAATCCCCACTGGGATGTGGGAGATGCTTGACCTTTAGTAAGGCCGTAAACCATATTGTTATGGACAATATTGATGATATCGGCATTTCGTCGGATTGCAGCCATAAAATGATTTCCCCCTTCACCATACATATCGCCATCTCCCCCCTCTGCAATCACCGTGAGAGACGGATTGGCAACCTTCAGCCCCTGCGCGACAGGCAATGCCCTGCCGTGCAGACCGTTGAACATATGAACAGACATGTATTGCGGCGTTTTAGCCGCCTGTCCTATTCCAGAAACGACAGCACACAGTACCGGATCAAGCCCCATTTCATCCAATGCCTCTTTTAGATGGGAAAGAATAGAAAAATTTCCACATCCGGGACACCATCCATTATCTTCTACAATTCGGTCAAATCGGGTAATCATCGGATTTCCTTTAAGACAGATGCGAGCTTTTCAGACAATTCATCCACAAAAAAGCTTAGTCCGTCAGATTTCAGTACTTGTGCATCTATATTTATGCCATTTTGTCTCAAAAGCTTGGCAAACTGCCCCGTAGCATTGTTTTCAACGACAATAAGTCGTTTGTTTTTGAGCACTGCGAGCTGAGACTCACACAGAGGATAAATCCATGGAAAATGGATGCAGAAGAGTTTTTCCTCATGTAATCTTCCAACCGCTTCTTTTATTATATGTTTGGTGCTGCCCCATCCGAGGATGGCGATATCCCCTTCGCCTTCGGATTCAGGTGCAATGGCTTCAGCATGAATCAGCTCGAATTTTCGGAGTCTTTTAGCGTTTTGTTCATTTCGGACGTTCATGCTTTCCGTGATCAAGCCTTCCTCAGTGTGTTCATCGGAATCGACCAGTACCAATCCCTCCCCATATCCCGGAATTCCGCGAGGGCTGATACCCTCTTCGGTAAGGAGATAGCGTTTATAGTCTGAAGCGGTTTTGACTATATGATGAGTCGGCTGTCTCGTATCGACTTTAAACCACTCGACATTAAAATAGCTGTCCGCTAAATACTGATCGCTCAAAATAATAACAGGAATCTGATAATGATCGGCGAATTCAAATGCCCTGTGAGCTAACTCAAAGCACTCTTTCGGATCGCCTGGAGCCAGTACGATCCGTGGAAATTCTCCATGTCCACTGTAGATGGCCAATTCCAAATCCCCCTGTTCTGTCCGTGTTGGAAGACCGGTCGCGGGGCCTGGACGTTGCGCCAAATAGACGACCATAGGGGTTTCGGTGATCCCTGAGAGACTAAGCCCCTCACCCATCAGCGCAAATCCACCTCCGCTTGTCGTCGTGAGTGCCCGTCCGCCACCGTACCAGACACCCAATCCCATCTGAAACGCCGCAATCTCATCTTCTGCCTGCTCGACACATACTCCGAATTTTTGGCTCTGCTTTGCCAAAAAGGTTAACACTCCCGTGGACGGACTCATCGGATAACTACAAACAAAATTACATCCTCCCGCGATCGCTCCGAACCCGACTCCATCCGTGCCGCTCAAAAAGAAATCTTTGGTTTGCAGGGCAGATGGATTCGGTTCGATACAGTAGAGACAGTTCCCGTTATCTTGTCCCAGTTTTGCTCCAATATCTAATGCTTTGAGATGCATCTCTAATATCTCATCTCGGTACATTTCCGCTACAATCTCTCTCAACACTTTCACATCACATCCAAGCAGTCCAAATACAAGCGCAGCGGCTATCGTGTTTGAGACGATAGGGTTCCCGATACTTTTGGCTAAGTCTTCCAGATCGTGATCGTAAAATCTACAATCGCATTCAAAATCCCCTTTTTTGGCGATTACAAACGTCTCTTTTGTGATCCGCTCTTGCGCATGATAAAAAGCGCCGGTATCCAGAGGGACGAAGATATCCGCTTTGTACATGGGCGCATTAACCGGTCGATTCGAAATGCGTATCAACGTCGTATTGCTGCCGCCACGAACTCTGGACATAAATTCTTTAGTCGAAAACGTATAAAACCCGGCACGTTTGAATCCTTTGGTTAAAAGAGTTTCGATACTCGCAATCCCCTGCCCCGCTTTTCCCCCTATTAATACCGACACCGAATTTCTCATCGTCTCGCCCCCCAGGTAAGTTTTCCGCCGTAATAGCCGACGATAGTGACTGAAATAACCGTTATAAATATGACACCGTGATATATCAAGCCGTCCATCCCGTAGCTAAAAGGGACATCAGGATTCATAAATTTTTGACCCAACGGTACAAGTCCAACAAAAAGGGTAAAAAGTGCCCCAATCAATTTTATGACAAAGGGTTGAGATGTTGAAAAATTGTAATTGATCCACCAACTAAAAACTCCGGCGATCAAAGCAACAAATCCCATCACGGTAGCGATCAAGAACGACAGGAAAACAGCTGCTTCGTATTCTGTAGTAGGATGTGTCAAAAATAAAACATCCACAAAACCGCTGAAGTAGTGCAGTGCAATCGGGAAATGAACGACTGCAGGATGAGGATGATATTTAGCATACCATTGCCGGTAACGCACTTTTTTTGCTTCATCTTCACTAAGTGAAACTTCATTTGGTGAAGCAATCAGTACCCCGATTTGAGGGAAGTTTTGAAAAACTTCCTCGCCATGCGGGGCATCCGCAAGTTCAGCGGTAAGATCATGCCCTGCAAAATGTTTTTTAAAATGTGTACCGTTTTTCCAAACCTTCGACGAGCTGACATCGTATACTTTTCCTTTAAAAGCGATATAGGCAGCTTGTTCGTCATGCCCATCGTATTTTCTGAGTTCTTCTTCGGTAAATTTTATCATGACATCCTGCTTAAATATTTTATATGAACCTGATCATGCCTCACACACTATTGTACTTCATACTTGTAAATTATTATTTAATAATATTTTTAACCGTTGCTGAAATACAATTGTAGTTCATTTTGTTTTGTAAGATTTTATTTTTATAAGTTAATATCATAACAGAGTTTTACAATTCAGGAGGATAGATTATGAAACATGTACTTATGGAATTGCCTTATGCGCAATCTGCATTGGCTCCTTATATTTCTGCCGAAACAGTCTCGTACCATTACGGTAAACATCACGCCGGATATGTCAACAAACTTAATGGCCTGATAGAGGGGACAGAATTTGCGGATAAGCCGCTAGATCATATTATCAAATACGCCTACAATGGCATTTTCAACAATGCTGCGCAGGTTTACAATCACGATTTTTATTGGAAAGGGCTGCTTAATAGCTCTACAACCCCTTCAGTAGAACTTTCAGAATTAATTGACCGTGATTTTGGTTCAATGAAAGCGTTTGAAGAATCTTTTTTAGCTGCTGCCGCAGGATTTTTCGGTTCAGGATGGATATGGCTTGTGATTACAAAAAAAGGGAAATTGGAGATTAGAATGACGACTAATGCCGATACACCGATACGCCACGGCGATACACCATTGTTGACTTGCGATGTTTGGGAACATGCGTATTACATTGATTATCGAAACGTACGTCCCGATTATCTTACCAACTGGTGGAAATTGGTCAATTGGAATTTTGTTTCTGATAATCTAGCACGTTTTGAAAGCGATCCTATCGCCGGCTATAATCAATCGTGCAATGAGCTTAATCAAGTATGTGAATATGTCGATTACATGCAAAAAAATGAGCGGACACCATCTTGATGCTATGAGAGACGATATAATCTTTTGATCTAAGATTGCTGGTGTGAACCGTCGCAATACGGTTTTTTTCCTGAACGTCCACATCGACAGAGCCATTTATCTGTATCAGCTTTGACTGAAAATGTAATAGGTTTTTTATCAGTTCCTTCATGGCTTCCGTCACAAAACGGAAAGGTTGCAGATAGACCGCAAGTACAGTACAAATATTCTTTGTTGGCATCCAGTGAAGCTTTAAAGGGTTCGTTTTGGAATTGCATTGCCATAAGAAACTCCTAGCGCAAGATGCGAGAATTATAACACGCTTTAAAAAATACAGCGCTAATATAAAATGTGCGTATGCTTAGAAGATGATCAAAGAAGGTCTGAACAAATCTGTCGCATCCCTACTCCATCCCGATGAGCGTACGCCCTTTTTTATTGAGATAGAATGTTTCGTATCCATCATCCCCGATACTCATACACTCCCCCAGATATCCCTCATCATAAAGTTCGTTCATGATCCCTCTCACTTCTTGCGGATCAAGACGCGCAAATTCAGCAATATCATCGGACTCGTAAATATTGTACTCGGTCTCATCACTGAGATTAAAGATTGTTTTCATAACTTTTAATTTAGTCGCATTCATGAGGAACCTTTAAATGATTTATCTGCTTACGCAACACAATGATTTGCAGCGGATGAAGTTTTTCTGTACTTACCCACTTCTCAAATTCGTGTACATAATGTTCTTTTATCTTGACATGCAACTTCTGTACCTGACCAACTAATTCGACTAACAGCTCTTTTATTTCGTCAAACGTTTGATGCTTAAGAGGGCGAAGACGGCGCAGTACCCCGTCTGTGAGTTTGTCGTTGATCTGCTTATACGCTAAATCTAAAAACTGTGATGCGTGCAGAGCCGAGGCATAATGTTCGTTCCAAATACGACCATTTATCATCTGATCGCACGCTTGATCAAGGAAAACAGGGGCAAACTCAAGAGTCATCAACAGTTCCGTAAAATCGTTATCGACAAGGGCACGAAACAGCATCCGACTACGGTTACGAATATGATT
>JAYVLH010000139.1:0-26723 GCA_043759555.1 Sulfuricurvum sp.
ACAATCATTGCGCAAATTTAAATAATATTGATAAGGAAATGCTATGAAAATTGTATCGTTTATTAAAAACTTCTCACCCGATCAGCGCCGTGTCGGGCTGGTCATCGCCCTCAACATCACCATCGTCATCATCGAGAGTACCGTAGGTGTCATCAGCGGCTCACTCGCCCTCCTCTCCGATGCTTGGCACAATCTCAGTGACGTTCTCGCCCTTATCGTAACGGTGATTGCTTTGGGATTGGGGGCACGCGCTGCCACCTCGGAGATGACTTATGGCTACGTCCGAAGCGAAATGATGGCTACGTTTATCAACGCCTCTTTCTTGAGCCTCCTGATGATTTGGGTTGCCGTTGAGGCAGTGGATCGTCTGCTGCATCCCATGCCGGTGAATGGATGGCTCACTATGATCACGGCTGGTATCGCATTGATCGTCAATACCGCCAGTGCAGTCATTTTGGGGGGACACACCCATGAACATTCCCATGAGGATGAAGCCGAAGAAGAGCATCACGATCTCAACGTCCGTGCCGCCTTTTGGCACATGGCCAGCGACGCGATTCTCTCTCTTGCCGTCGTACTCGGTGGCGGGGCAATGATTTTGTGGGGGATTCCGTGGATCGACTCTGTTCTATCACTGGTATTTGCGGCGGTTATCCTGATTGCCAGTGGCAAACTTCTGAAGCGTTCCTTTGAGAATCTTATGGATCGTGCCGATCCGAAGATGGTCGAAAAACTCTCACAGATTGTGATGAATCATCCGATGGTATGCCAAGTCCATGATATCCATCTAAGTACCCCCTCCAGCAAAGAGCGTTATTTTTCCGCCCATATCATCCTCGATGAAATACTAACGCTCAAAGAGGTGGAAGCCGTTATCGAAACCCTTCGACATGATCTCTCCCATGCCGGAGCAACCCATATTCTCCTACAACCGGAGACGGCAAAATACGATGAGGGCGATGCGGGGTATTGCAACATGCATGGGGAATACTAACACTAATGATATTTTAAAGAAGTCTCTTTCGTATAAGCATATATCAGTGTGTATCGCAAACGGCTCAGGTTAACCGAAGACTAAGTAACTTTTAAGTAAAATATCCGCACTTACCGTGAAAATCCTTTTGTTTCTATCACACTTTCCGAAATCCTATTTTTCGTATTAAAAGCACTTTGCTTCGTGTCGCTTAGAGCGGTCATTGCACGGTATACATAAAATATTATTAGGAGCTTGTATGCTGATTTTATCCCCTAAACAAGAGTGGTTCGGCAACATTCGAGGCGATATTCTCGCCGGAATTGTTGTTGCTCTCGCTCTTATTCCTGAAGCAATAGCCTTTTCGATTATCGCCGGAGTTGATCCCAAAGTAGGACTTTATGCCTCGTTTTGTATCGCTACAGTTATAGCATTCGTAGGCGGTCGTGCCGGTATGATCTCTGCCGCTACGGGGGCAATGGCTCTGCTTATGGTGACACTCGTAAAAGATCACGGATTACAGTATCTTCTCGCTGCGACATTATTGACAGGAGTTTTGCAAATACTCGCCGGGTATTTGAAACTCGGTGTTTTGATGAGCTTCGTCTCCCGTACTGTTGTAATCGGATTTGTGAATGCGTTGGCAATTTTGATCTTTATGGCTCAATTACCTGAACTTACCAATGTAACGTGGCACGTATATGCATTGACAGCTGCAGGACTTGGGATTATCTATCTCTTTCCGTATATCCCTAAAATTGGGAAATTACTCCCTTCTCCATTGGTGACGATTGTTGTCCTTACTGTAGTTGTGGCGGCGATGGGCATCGATGTTCGTACTGTTGGCGATATGGGATCGATGCCCGATACACTCCCTATTTTCTTGTGGCCTGAAGTCCCATTAAATTTTGAGACGTTAACCATTATTTTTCCATACTCTGCGGCATTGGCGGCAGTAGGATTGTTGGAGTCGTTTATGACGGCGACGATTATCGATGATATGACCGATACCGATAGCGATAAAAATCGTGAAGCGAAAGGTCAAGGAATTGCTAACATCGCTAGCGGATGTATGGGTGGGATGGCTGGATGTGCTATGATCGGCCAATCGGTGATTAATATCAAATCAGGCGGTCGAGGACGTCTCTCGACGTTAGCTGCAGGGGTATTGCTTCTCATAATGGTCGTATTTATGTCCGATTTAATCAAACAGATTCCGATGGCAGCACTCGTAGCGGTGATGATTATGGTTTCGATCGGGACATTTAGCTGGCCGTCTGTCAAAGGGCTAAAGACATTGCCTCTTTCGACCAACCTAGTAATGATCACTACAACTGCTGTTGTCGTTGCAACACACAACCTTGCATTAGGAGTTTTGAGTGGTGTGTTACTCGCTTCACTCTTTTTTGCCAACAAAATCAGCCACTTTATGTATTGTGAGAAATCGTATGATGAAACGAACAACACCAGTATCTATAAATTTGTTGGGCAAATCTTTTTTAATTCAGCCGATCGTTTTGCCGATGAATTTGATTACAAAGATGAAGCAAAAAATGTAGTTATCGATGTTACACACGCTCACTTTTGGGATATTACGGCGGTTTACGCACTTGATAAAGCAGTAATAAAACTACGCAATATGGGTAAAGAAGTCGAAGTGATTGGACAAAATGAAGCAACTCAAACGATTATTGACCGATTCGGAGTTCACGATAAGCCAGATGAAATCGAGAAGGTGATGGGTGGGCATTAGGGATGATTTGACCACTTGCGGTGAAATCATCCCTAAGAGAGTTATGCCAAAGGGTATCATTCCACTAAAGTATTATTGAAATAATTCTCAACATCCATGTAAACTTTCCCAGCTTGATCGTTAAAAATCAAATAGCTCTTCCAAATTATGGGCGTAGGGAAACTGGTTAGGGGAGAAGCTGCTCACCTGATATTCGGAGGATAAGGGTTTCTTTTTAGAATATAAACCATCTCGCACGCTCAAAAAATAGGAAATTAGACGTTTTTAGAGCATTGTTGGCTACAATAATTGAAACAGATGCCTAAAATGCAATTCACCAACTCAAATTCTAAAATCTATGCTGATTTTTGGAAGATTTCGGGTTGAGATTTACAAGTGGCTCTAATTGAAAAACAATTATAAATTTAACAAGGGTTTATCTATGCACACCTTTTCATCCTCTTTTAAAAAAGTCGTCTTTTTAGTGGCTTTGCTCAATTTTGCCTATTTTTGGGTTGAATACGGTGTAGCTATTCAAATCGGTTCGGTATCGCTGTTTGCCGATTCAATTGATTTTTTAGAAGATACCGCAATTAATATCCTTATTCTTATTGCCATCGGCTGGAGTGCCCATCGTCGTGCACAAATCGGATTTCTTTTAGCCGGTATTATTCTCATTCCGAGTATTTCAACCCTATGGATGGTGTGGCAAAAATTCATTCATCCTATGGCACCTGATCCATCGTTGTTAACCTATACAGGGTTGGGAGCACTTATCATAAATGTATCTTGTGCGTTTTTACTGGTCAATTTTCGTAAACATACCAGCTCACTTGTCAAAGCCGCATTCTTATCAGCCAGAAATGATGCATTTGCCAACATTGCTATTATTGCATCAGGACTCATGACGGTATATTCGGCTTCAATGTGGCCGGATTTGGTTGTCGGTCTTGGAATATTTGCGCTGAATCTCGATGCCGCTAAAGCCGTGTTTAGTGTAGCTCGTGAAGAGAAGCGCTCACTGGTTCCAGTGAGCTGAGGAAAAAATAGTATGACATGGCTCATTGTGAAATACCTACTGACCGCAGGGGTGGTGGTTCTTGTTTCTGAAATGGCAAAACGGAGTGATAAGCTGGGGGGATTATTTGCCGCATTGCCGCTAGTTGAAAAACAATTATAAATTTAACAAGGGTTTATCTACGTATGGATGGTGTGGCAAAAATTCATTCATCCTATGGCACCTGATCCATCGTTGTTAACCTATGCAGGGTTGGGAGCACTTATCATAAATAGCGTTGCGATAACCAACAGAATTCCTGTTGCTGATTCGAGTTTAAAAAAATTCAATAGTGAGGTTCTGAGCATATTTTTCCTTGGAAGCAAAAAACTTTGTTTTTGATTGGATTTATAGAAGAAAGCTTTTCTCTTTGCTGCAAAAAAAGAAAAGCCTGTTTTTAAAGAGTAACCGATAATGAAATAATATCGAGTGACTATCGCTTTAACACCCAATTAAGTATAGTATATAATTGATTGGTAGACAATTAGGAAATGCCTTTTATTGCATGACATACAATATTCTCTTCAGAGAAAAAGTGTTTGAGAAAGAGAAACTTTCCGAAGTCTGCAATATCATCGGTGTAGCGGTTTTGCAAAGGGGGGTCACTTTAAAACTTTGGTGCGTAAGCAGATAGGCAGCAATCATTTATTCCCAAAATAGCTCCTGCAATTATTGTGGGACTGAGATGGTATTTGTAGCCGTACTCTATATTGGTGTGTTTTTCCTCTGCTAGTAATTGGGCATCGACTTGACAGTATTGCCCAAGTTCACAGAGTTCTTCGATCACCTCTTGATGAAATTCACGGAGTGAATACATGATAGCCCTGCTCTATTTACTTTTTAAAATCTCATCAATTTTTTTAAGATAATCCATCAACTTTTCTTGATTAGCTTTATCCAGTTTCGCGATTTGTTTAGCGCTTATTTTGCTGAATGATTTCCATTTTGCCATCACATCCCCCTCCGCTGTGTTGGGGGCTTTTTCTTCTTTATGTTCAGCAATCAGTTTCATCGCTTCGCGTTTGCTCATATTCTCATCAATAACTCTGTTCATCACAGCTTTGAGAGCTACTTCGTTCTTAGAGAGCTTTTGAAGTACCTGTGCGTTCGAGAAAGATAGTCTGCTAGCACTAAGAGCTTCTTTAATCAATGGATGCATAGAGAGCATTGTAAGGCGGTTCAGTAAGCCGCTGATTTCAATTTTTCCTGTCTTTTTGAGGACTTCATTCATTTGAAGACGTTTTTCTTTCTCATCGTCGCTCAATTGGATCGATCCAGCATCATGATTTTTAAAGCGAATGAGAAGTTTCTCAATACCCTCTTGGCTCTCATTGATTGCTACTTTGAGATAATCAATCAAGGCAAGGGTTTCATCATAAACACTGATGTCCTCTCTTTGCATATTCTCTGTAGCCATAAGCAAGATGGCCATGTCATCATCAACATTTTCCAAAATGATCGCCGGAATGGTTTCTTTGCCAAGTATCTTATAGGCTTCAATACGGCGATAACCGATGATTCGCTCAAGTCCTTCCCCTACTCTTCGCAAAACGACTGGGTATATCAGCCCAACAGCTTCAATCGATTTAGAGAGTTCAACAATTGCCATTTTGTCATGCCATCTTCGGTCATGAAATTTCGGAGAGGCAATCGATGCGATAGCCACTTCAATCGTATTACTTGTTTTATTTTCAATACTCTCGGAGATGCTTTGACGTAATGCCTCTGCTTCCTCGATTCTTTTTGTGGCTGTTTCAGCTGATATATTTTTACGTGCAGGTAGTTTTGCCATTTTATCTCTCCCCTACTTCAAGTTTATTTGTGATCACTTTAGAGATGTTTTCCAATAAAAGTAAAATATCTCTCTTCCCCGTATCAAAACCCTCAATATAATCTTGTAAAAAATAGCGTACAGATTGAGCATTTGAAAATACAGTGCGATCCGGAATCTCTTCCAAAAGAGTTGTTGGGATTTTTCCGATCGATGAGTATGTTTTTAACGATGTCATATAGCTACCCATAATCTCAGCCAAAGTTTCTTTGTCATCTCTACGTTGTTTATTATACATTGTTGGCAAAATGAAGAGATGTTTGTAGGTTTTGTCATAATCTTCAAGTACATCATTTAGAACCTGCAAGAAGCCATTAGCCCCTGCAATTGCATTTGTCTTGGTTTGTATAGCAACTATCAAAGCATCTGATGCAAGCAAGACGTTTCTAAATAGTGTTGAAACAGACGGCAATGCATCAATGATGACAAAATCATAGTCATCTTTAATTTTTTGTAAATACTTGTTTAAAAGCATATCTTTACCACCACTCACACTTTCAGCAGCGGCAACTATAGAATTACCTGGTGATGGTATAAAATGAAGTTCATTAATTGCGACGATCGATTTGCCATTTTCATCTTTTAGAATGCCCGTAATATCCAAAGGCTCAATTGATGCACGTTCAAAAATTTTTACTATACTTTCAGTCTGCATATACTCTTTAATGAATTCATTATCGAAATGATTGTTAAGATCCATGAGTTCGGTCAGTGTTGCTTGTCCATCGAAGTCAATTAATAAAACTTTATTAGTTTTCGCTAGTTCTCGTGCCAATGCTTGTGCGGTTGTCGTTTTTCCAACACCACCTTTTTGATTTACAATTGAAATTACTGAACCCATTTAGTGTCCTCTTTAAATTATCCATCCGGATGGATAGACGATTTTCTTACTAGTGTGAAAAGTATACCATACAATTTAAGTATAGTGGAAATATCTTCTCTAATATTGATCGATTTTTATCTGTTTTAAAACTATCCATCCGGATGGATAGTTGCTATCTATCTATACTTTCTAAATAATCAAATATATTATTGAACCCTGCTTTTTGTATTTCAGTCATCAATTCTATGTTCGATTCACGTTTGATTCTCTTTTCGGCTTGCCATGGGGCTTCTTTCGATTGTACTTCGTATACACCTGATTCAATCTTTCTCGATACGAATGAATTAACTTCATGTGTAATTGCTTCTTCAGATTCTCCACGGTTTTGCATCATGCTCATTAAAACTTTTATTTCTGGATCAGATTTTATTTTTTGTAATAGACTTACATGTTCTACATTACATACTTGTTCAATTTGTTCAAAGTGCTTAATGAACTTGGTAGGAGTGGTAATGTTTTTGAGCCAGAATAGGGCACTATCAGTACCGCTTGTTAGAAATTTAATTACATTTTTAACTGCGGCATGGCCATATTCTTCAACCAAATCATCTACTGCGCTCGACCATTTTTCTTTATTTTTTGCAATTGATCGGTTCCCAATCATATTCATAATGTTTTCAAGCTTCTCAAAAAGATTTACTTCTACCGGTTGTAAGGTCGAGATATCGTCTACATGAATTTCAGATACTACATCAGCTTCTAGGGCAGGGGAGATATCATCGAAATACTCAATCCCAAATACTTTACAAAATCTCTCTTTATGCTCAGGGCTATCAAACAAAAAGCGTTCAGTTGATGTCAAGTAAGGCTCAATAGTTGTTTTCATTGAGTCAAAATTATTTTCAGCGATAACAATAGACCTTTTTTCGGTCAATTTAAAGGTGATCGGCAATATAGAGGCAATAAGATCTTTTTCTTCTTCATGAGATGTAAAAAAAGAGAGCGTAGGCCCCAAAAATCCTCTTGGTATCAAATAGCTACTGCGGATAAATTCAAGTGACTCAATTGCATTTGATCCAACAAACGATGTTTCATCGCGCTCCATAATATTCATATATTTACGATCATAGAAATACTTTTCAGCAAGTGTTTCATCTCTCTCTATCAGCCCCTCAAGTTCTTCAGCATCTTCGAGGTTTTGAAGGTGCTCTTTTACCATCTCTTCTTTCGTCTTATTGAGATAATTAAAACTTCCATCATTGATCATACCTCTGACTTTTTCATATAAAGCTTTTAGCCCGCCTTGTGCTCGCTGTCCGGAGAGAGAGAGTAGGGCACAATAATACTCAAATGAATAAAGAATGAAATCGTCTATATCTTCATCTCTAATACCTTGTAGGATTTTTTTGTCATGGGTACTGATAACAAATTTAATGGTATCAATGGAGCGACCCTTCTTTTTATCAACTTCCCACGAAATCGTTGTTCCAAGCTCACTATTAATTTTATCAAGTGATGGAGTCATAAGACGTTGCAAAAAGAGACGAAAGAGCTTGTAATTTGTATTAAATTTCTTTTGTAAATATTCAAAAGTTAAATCTCTACCAGAGACAAAGATGTTGCCAGAAATATAATCAACGAGTAATTCATAGAGACGTGTAGCATTAGGTGTTTCAACTTTAAGATAGGAATCTAAATGATATTTCAAGAAATTTTTATTTAAAAAGAGAACCATCGAAAGCATTTCTTTTTCGAGTTTAATTTCAATTGCAGCATTATCACCATGAGAATACTCAGAGTAGGGGAATAATACACCGGTAACTTCTTTATCTACAATTTTCCCAGACTTTGTATCGAATTTTTTTTCTGACCAGTTATTAAAACGCTGCTGAATCTTTTTTACATCCTGATAAAGCCTATCTTTATGTCCTCCGCCATGAACTTTTGCATAATCAAATATACTTTTTGCATCAAATTTAAACATCAACTCGTTGTCTGCAACTGACTCTTTGATAGTTATCCTCCAAGCTTCCTTCTCAGCTAAGCGGTCAATGCTCTTTTTTTTAAGCTCATAACTTTTTTCAGCTTCATCGCTAAGACGATCCAGTGGTTTAGATTTATCTTTTTTACGGACATCTTTGATGTAGTTATCAATATAGATCTCTTTATATTCGAAACTTAGTGAGGTTGTAAGCTGTTTAGAGGATGATTCAATCTGCTTTTGACGCGCCATATCAAATAATTGATCTTGAACACCTTTAAGGATAGTTGCACTCAATCTTTCTACTGAGCCTGAATTTTTTGCATCGTCGCGTAATACAACATCCGCACTGGCAAATTCAGTAGACTTACGGAAATATTCATCTTTTTCATTCTTTCGAAATATGATCACATTCTCATCAGCCATTAAAAACAGTCCTTAAAAAGATTTTTATTTGTAAAGCAATCTATGTTCCATTAACGAAACAAGTTTTATTTATAAACGTAACAATAATGCGGTTTATTCGAAACAATATCGCTTTTGATATGATACAACAAAGTTAGATAAGTAACAACATTGTCAATAAAGTAAAAAAAAAGTATTTTCAAGTTTCTTTTATGTTAATGATTTAAAAATTGTTACTAAATTTAATTAGTTAGGTGAAATCCTACAAACTTCGTGCAGATGGAACTTTGACGCGATTTTAGTGTAACAACAATGCCAATTAAGTGTAACAACAATGCGTATTGAAAGCAGTGACATGCCGGAGTGAAAAACATAAACAGCGCCTAAACGTAACAATGATGTCAGTAAAGAGCACAATAGGGTCAAAACATTGTTGAACGTAACAATCTTGCGTGACTTTTATCCGCAAAGTTGTTACACATACTGTTAAATGTAACATCAATGTCAATAATTATACAGAGAATCCTCACAACACAGTCATTTAAGTGCTCAATTTTACTAAATAAGTTTGTATATTGTTTTTGTATTGAGAAATAGCGCATGTTTGTTACGTTTATTAAATAACGTAACAAGTTTGCCAATAATTTTTTCGCCTAGTTGTTACGTTTATGATAATAAAACCACTTAATTGTGTATTAGCTTCATTTTTAAGTGCTAAAAAGTAGATATTATCTTCATCTGAGAATCATTTTAAGCTAATAATTGGGATAAATTTGTACAACAGAACGTATTTCGCAATATTGTTACGTTTTCAAAATTTGCTTTTTATTGAAGGAGGAAACCATCATGAAAGTAAAGCTCAAGCAATTAAACGTAACAATCATACCATGCCTTCTTCCTCTACCGCCCCCCAGCAGAAGCCGATAACATTATAATCTAAGCCACACTGGGATGCAGTCACAATCGATGCAACTTTTGCACCATGTATAAAAGCAAACGTTATACAATAGGGCCGATATCGGAGGTGAAGAGTGAGATGGAAGCGCTTGCACACGCGTACCCAAAGGTCAACAAAGTGTTTTTAGCTGATGGAGATGCATTCGCACTTCCAACTGAGCATCTCGCAAAGTTGTTACGTTTACTAAAAACATTCTTTCCAAGACTTTCGAGAGTATCTCTCTACGCTACGGCACAAAACTTTCTAAAAAAAGTATTGATGAACTCTTGAGTAAAATCGATAAATGAGGGTTTTAGTGGAAGTTATTTTAGAGGAGAAGATTCAAAAGTTATTTAGTAAAACAGTATAGATATTATTTAATGATTCATTTAATAATGTATTAACCAAATCATTAAATTTGCTACTGCTTACTTTAGGTATTAAGAAGCCAAATGGTGCAAATACTCAATCATCTTGAAATACCCTATAAGCATCTCAAACATCATTCGCCAAAGAATCTCAAATCCGATAAATAAAATCATAAAACCCAGAACAAGCCGTGAGGTTGTAATAGGAAACGTTCGCATCAAAGCATCGGCTATTTTGAGGATCCATGTACGTTTGATCCAAAGCAGGGCAGGGATCAGTAATACTCCCAGGTAATAAAAGGCAATCAGTAATGGAATTGAGATAAAAGAGTCAAAAGTTAAAAAGTTCACTTGGATTTTTTATCCATTAAATCGCATACACCGCTTTTGGTGATTGCCTCTTTTATTTGCTTACAGTGCTGATTCTCAATATACAGATGAAGCCACGATTCAACCCAATAGGGGATCTCACGTCCCTCATTCCCCCAGTTGCTAATGGTACCGCCAGTAGTTCCTAAAATTTTGGCAAACTCTTTCTTAGAAAGACCGGCAGATTTGAGAAGATCGTTAAAAGCGTATTTGTTCATTTTCTCTCTAATACCTATTCGTTTATAAAATTCTATCTAAATCACCTCAAATGTTTACTAAATGACTTAAAAAGTCTTATTTGTGAATTTAATTAGACTATTACTAATCAAACGTTTATTTCATACAAATACTACTACTTCTGACTACCCACTTTGCAAAATGCAATAAATTTACATATAAGTATTAATAAGTAGTTTAATCTAATCATATAAGTATACAAAGTGTTGACATCATTTATATATGAGTATATAATTACATAATTAATAAACGTATGTTTATTTTTTACTCATACTAAAAGGAGATTTCATGAGCCATGTGTGTTTTAGCGATATCGATCTACTCATTGATGAGGGGAGAAAAGAGATCCTGATTAATCCCAAGGGGGAGCGTTTTTATTTTGTGGAGTGTGACGAGCAGCATAAAATATTCCGTGACGCAATAATGCGGTATGACTCTGTTGAGGAGAGATATGAGATTGAAGGGGAACAGACCCTCTACACCGAACATAAAGGGATGGGACTTGATTATGAAAAGCTTTTGTGTCTTCACCCCAAAGAGCTGATCCATAAAAAGAGTTTTTTCGGATTTACCTGGTTCAACGTGTGCGGCGTATTGAAACGCGAAATTCGAAGTGTCTATCTATGTGAGCATAAAGAGTACCGAATTCATGAGCGCTCTACGGTGCTCTCATCCTCTTACGAGGAGAGATGAAATGCATCCTGAGATGTTGGTTACCAGTACCGGCGAAATGTGGCTGTTGAGCGTATTGCTGATCATAGGAGCTGGATTTATCCTCTATGGCAGAGGGGCTGAGTTTGTTTTTGTCGGGATGGTGGTGATTGTGGGAGTATTTACCATTGCCTACACTAACCACACACACTACCTAGGTGAGCGTTTTTTGATGGAGCAGTTTCATGAGGGGAGGGCATTGTCATGCGGTTTATGGAGAGGAGAGAGTGCTAGGGTCGATCGCTTCAGCGGGTGGAGATATGAGGAGGGGACCGGGTTTATGAAAGGGGATGTGATCATTAATGCTCCTGGAGTGTGTAGGGTGATTGAAAAACCTTTTCCTGAGCCCTCAAGCGTTCCGTATTGGATGGTCTTAGTCACCGTTATGGGAGTGTTGATGATTCTGCGGGCGGTGACGCTAGGTGTTGAGGAGGAAAAAGATGACGCAAGAGCTGAGTAATATCGTTTTTCTAAGTCTTTTTTACTGGGGACTTAGTGTTTTGATGCTACGGATTATCATACATGAACGGCGTCAACGACTCTACCTAATCAGCGCCGGGTATTTTGCTGTAAGTGTGGGAGTGGGGTTTGGTGTAGGGATGAAATGGCTATTGGCAGCAAGCTTGCTATTTATGGTCGTATCTATGTTCATTACACTGTGGATCCTTTGGAAGCAAAGCCGTGAGTGTATACGGGAACTTAAAGCGATCCATGAAGAGGAAAAACACTCTAATCACTCCCAAAAGGAGGAGACACCCCATGGAAAATAATGTCATATATCTTAGTGACGCGTCGTATGACCACCTCACCAAAGAGGCGGGAATAGGGGTAAAAAACCTCTATACGAACCAAAGTCATTCTATTTTTGTCCACGCCATGAGTGTACATGAAGCCGAAGAGTTCGCCCTTATCGAAGCGATTACCCATGCGATAGAGCATCATCACCGAAACTGCGTCTTCGTTTATGACAACATGGGGATTGACACGAAAAGCATCGGAGCCTTTTTTTCTAAGATGTTCGATCGGATTCAGTTTTTGTGGATGAAGCGCGACTATTTGAAGCAAGTGGATAAATTGGCGTGTAACGTCCGCCTCAAACACTCTAAAAATGCCAACTGGACTAAACAAATCCTTACTCATGCCTCCCAGATCAGCGATGAAGCGTTAGTGAACGCATTGATGCCGCTCACACGCGGAGAGACCTATGGATACCTATGTGCTATCAGTGGTACTGCGCCGATGATGAAACCCTATCCTAATAATATCAAAGAGGTGAACGAGAAAATCATTGCCTTATTACTCTTTACCGGTAGCCAAAACCTTCATCGACTTCTCTCTGAGCGATTCAAACATGTCCAATGCTACAAGCAAAAACTCTACGATGAACTGCTCAGAGCGAGCGGGTTTGATATGAGCTGGTTTGAGGAAGCGACACAAAATACTTTAAAAGGGCCGATTGCGGCATAAAGGGGAAAAAAGATGAGTCACTTTGATATGAACATGATGGCGATAATGGGATTGATGCTCTTATTAGGAGGGTTTACTCTAACGTTTCTCAAAGAGATGATCGTCCCGATGGTTGGGCTGTTTTTTCTTTTAGTTATGGTCTGGGGTGATGATATGTGCAGCCGAAACGATCGGCTGAGTTTTTATGGAGATCACTTTGATAGGGGAGGGGAGATTATCTGTAAAGATGATAATGCCCATCCGCTCCTTATATCTAAGAGCAGTGGATGGGAACACAAAGGGGACTATCTCTTTAAAGGCAATTGGGGAGTGGAAATCCTCGAAGATCAGTGTGAAATACTCAACCATAGTGAACCGCACTGCATCAGTATAACAACACAAATTATAATCGGAATTAGCGTATTGATTGGTATCTTTGGATGGATGGCTTGGAAGTTTCGACAGCTAAACGAGAGACGTACAAAAACTAAGGCCCGCGCAGAGCGTAAAGAGGCAATTGAAAAAGCGGCCATAGAGATGGCAGAACTCTACAGAACCGATCCGGAGCTCAAAGAGTGGAATGAGTTTGTGGGAGATTATTATGAGACAAGTGAAGAGTACATGAAGGGGGAACACCATGAGCAAAAGAATGTCTAAATTTCTAACCTATTGGACACTGCTGGTACTCGTGCAAATCTATGGGCTGGCCATCTACCAATACGGACAAACCTACGGATTCGATGATCAGATCAATCCCACAACTATCATCGCCGCTACATTAACCATTATTGGTCTGCTGGGGTTGGTCGGGCGATATCTGAACAACAAGGATATGAAACGGGGATATTGTGAAAGCGGTATTACCCAAGAGCAGATTGATGCGTACCAAAAATCCAAAAACGTAGGTCATTTAATGGAAAATAGTGCAATTAAAGATTTAGAGTCTGGGAAACACGATTATGAAAACGACAATGACACGAAGCGTTAAGGGAAGGGTGCGGTATTACACCCTTGAGTTGATTCCCAATCTCTTTGGGGAATGGATGGTAGTGCGCACGTACGGCTCCATCAAAAAACTCAAACCCACCAGGGTGATTCGTGAGATTTATGACAATGACAGTGCAGAAGTCGCCGCTGAGTCGATTCAATCGTTGATAAATGCCAAACTAAAAAAGGGTTATACAAACCGATGCGTATCAATAAATGGATGAGTGCTTTGATCTTTTTTATCCCCGCACTTATTGCAGGAGTAGGGGTGCACAGTATTCAAAAACTTGGGGCGGCACTTTTTTTATTTGTGATTGCGTTTACGACTGCCGCTATTATCTTTTATCCGCAGAGTACGTTTTTCAAAAAGGTATTGGATCTTTTTTAAACTGCTCTCAATAACCAATCATTTCAAAACAATTAAGGAAAAACGAAAATGAGTAATACTTGGATGGTTCTAAATATTATCGTGCTATTGGGCTTGATAATTTATGTTATTCGCTATAAACGCTCTCCAAAAAAACAACACAATCAAAAAAAAGTGGAGCTGTTTCGCATCTACGAGGGTGAAGATGATCCTCAGATACGTTACTTTAGGCGAGGCAACTTCATTACCTCCCATCCAAATGACACTAATCGCTGCGGTGAATCTTACGACGATCATCAATGGCGTTTTACGATGCCGCATGCTGCGGTTGATCTGTTAATCGAGTGTTTTTCGCTAGATGAGAAAAAAGCGTATCAAATTAAACGTGCCATTGAGCTCTCAATCGAGCATTATACGATTGAGATGGCGGATGATGCGGAGTGTTTAAAAATCATTGAAGAACGACTTGTCAATAATTCATAAAATCGAAGATTTTGAACTATAAACTTTTAACTCTGAGTGATGCAAAAACTTGTTTGTAAAGTTCATTTGGTACTTCATGCTCTTTGGCTAAACGTTCAAAACTACTAAACGCCTCAAGTGTTTGATCAATAGTTTCATGTGCTTTTTTTGCGCTGATGTTGCATTTCGAGGCAAAAGACACAAGATCGTTACGTTCAAAGTGATCCCGTTTACCCGACAGTGAGATTTGATGTGTGTTGGTCCATTTGCCGAGTGGATCGTATGAAAAAGTCATGTCAAACGCAGGGGAGAGGCTCCATGCACCACCTCTATCCATTTGAAAGCCAAAGTTCTTTGCGTGATCGTCTTGATTTCGTCCGATGATATTAAAGACGGCGCGACGAAACAGCTCATTGAGTTCGTTTTGACCCAAACCCAGTTCTCTACAAGTCATGACCAACTGCTCATATGAATAGACCCCCACATGATCTCGATCGAAGTGTCTTAATCCTGCCCAGGAAGCATAGTGCTTTTTGCGCACCTTCCTATTAACGATTTCACGATCAAATCGCTCTATCATATAATGAAAATCGTCACCGTCGGTGATGTATGTTGTTTCGGGCATATCTATTCCGCATTCCTTGGCAATAAGGGAATAGATATATTCGATTCGAGTCATCCCTTTAGGGTCTTTACGCTCTTTATCGCTGTTGTCCTCCGAATCAAACTTTAATAGCCAATAGCGTTTATCGGCCCCCGCATCCAATGTGCCATCGTAAAACCTCCCCTCATCATCTTGCGCCACTAATGCTTTAGACCTTGCCCCTCCGGCACTCGATCCGACTCGGATTAGGGCTAACATCTCTTCATGCGATGCGGTGGATAATTTGTGATTGAAGTCGCTCTTTTCGCGTAATACCATATTGGCTAGTTCGTTGAGATGATGAATGTTTAGGGTTCCTCCATCCATTGCCATCGTATCGTTGGTTGATGGCTCATATTCAAAGGCACCCATGCTTCGTTTACCGATATAGGCCAAACGATCCAAAGCAGTAATATCCGATGCAGATAACCCTTTATCGGCAAAGAATCGATCGATCAGTTTGTTCCCGAATTTATCGGGGAGCGAATCGGCAAAGATTCCTGGGAGCCCGTGAAAGGTTCTTTGACTAATAGTGGGGAATGAGTGAATCATAGGGGGATATTTCATCTCTAAGGGTGAGAGCTGAATGTTTGAGGTTGCAAACTCAGGTGTGTATTCAAACGTAGCTATTTCGTTTTGTCCGGGAGCATAACCCAAATAACCGATTGTCTTGCCCCACAAATTTATTGTAATTACCGGTGCAGCCATTATTCATCTCCCCATTGAAAGTTTGAAGGTTTGGATTTCTTTTTATAGATCCGCTTCTTGAGCGGTTTTTCGATTTGTTGTGAGGGACTAAATGTTTGGGTAGATTCCAAAAGTGCATTAAGGGCATCGAGCTCTCCAAGTCCTCTGAGGATTCGGATAAAACTAGTCAGTGAGATCGTTCCCTTGTTAGCACGAAAGCGTTTTAGGGTAGCGATATTGGTACCACTTTTTTCAACCAAATCAGCATCACTTATTTCTTTTTCACGACGTCTTCGATCGATGCGATGTGCTAGTTCTTTGAGTATCTCTTCATCGCTCAACAGGGAAAAACGCATTGGATTCCTCCATAAATGGTATCAATAAGTAATTATAGCACTAAATAGAGCTATTGTAAGTATTTAAAATAAATAAAGTATCTAAGTAGATTTTATATATCTATAATTAATCTAAAAAAATAGTTTTTTTACAAAGTAATAGTTGAGTACTCATCAGAGGACAAGAGTAATTGGTAATTTATAGGTACTTTTTAATAGTCTTACATAATATATGTAATTTAATAGATAATTTTAGTATAAATACTATACTATTCATCTATAAATTATACTATGAGCTTATATGAAACTTAAGATTATTGAGATGAGCATCGAAAATTGTTTAAAACTTACCCATCGATACATTACTATGGAGACGCTGTATAAAGATATTGATTCCCAAATATATTCCTATACAATGAAAAAAATTGCACCTGATTTTATGTATGAGGTGTTCAAAATCCCACTAATAATTTTTTTGCGTGACGATGGTAACGTTACAGCTAAGGCTTCATTTGAAATCAAAGGATTGGAAAATTTATTTAGTCTTTTTGTACTAGATATAACCTATATTCTTAATCCAGAATTATTGATTTTATACAGGCTGTTTTTACAAAAAAGTGAAGAAAAAAATTTGTCTGATATACAGATCAATGTCATTATTGTCAATGATGAAATAGCAAAAGAAGTAAATTTTGACAGATACAAAAAAGCGAAACTTTTGATGGATCTCATTTCATATACAAATCCCAATTCTTCTTCTCTAGACGTTGATTTATTAGAAAAAATTTATGGTGAAAATGAATTAGATTCTTTTGGATCCACAAGCATTAAAAATATATTTCCTAGAAAAAGAAAAGCTTCAATCGTAAAGTCCAATTCAGATATTGAAAATCCTTGGCTAAATCTATATCTCCAACCCAATAAAACATATTTGAGTTTTGAAAATTCCGTCAATCCGAAAAAAGAAATAAAAGTCATTCATTGCCCGATATGTGCAAAGGAGTGTAAAATAGAAGATGATTTGATAAAAATTGAAGACAATAATATTCACTTCAATTGCTCTCATCACAACACACAATTTGCTAAATACAATCCTTTTAAAATTTCATATTCATTATTTTCACCTGATGTTATTGAAGAAAACGATATAAAAAAGCTGCAATATTTTTTTAAAAATAACGTGCGACCGATCAATATCGACAGTATATACATGATTAAGATTTTAACACCTGGTGATAAACCTACTTTTTTCCCTTTAAAAAAATTTATGAAATTTAAATCTACCACTATTGATTTGCAACGAAAAAGTATTTTTAAAAAATTTCTATGTCCAATATGCGGCAAAAGTTATTTGATCTATTTTACGGATGAGAGTCGGGATGATTATATAGATATCAATAATGTGGAATATATTCATTTTTCAAAAATGTTTATAAATGGCGACAGAATCGTTTTTAATTGTGACCATAGTGACACTCTATATGACATGTATAAGCATTTTTCCATTAAATCAACCAAATTAAGAACGTTTATGGAACAAGCAGTTTTGATGACAGAACGATACTCTGCCAATTTTATGGACGGGAAAAAAGTGATCGTTCAGGTCATCGATAATGACACCTATATTATTGACATGGCCAATTATTTATGAGATTTGATTTGTTTGAATACGAAAACCAAACACATGCGCAAGATCTCATTGCATTTAATTTCAAATCTATTTTTCTTAGTGCGGAGGAGTCTACCAGGGATGTCTTCTTAAAAAGTATTCAACAAAATCAAAATGATCTAATTGAGTATTTAGATGGTCTCAACAAGGGTGCCGTTGAGTTCGAGCCGGTACTTAAACAAGTTAGAGAAAAATATATGGTCGGCAAAAAGCAGTTTGAAGATTTTCCGATCGCGACGCTCTATTATAAGCTCCCAATGGATGAACGTTTGTCCGATGCTTCAGCGACCGAGGTGTTGGAGTTTCATATCAAATACCTCAAACAAAAACAACACTTGAAAACTCATGAAATGTCTGCGACCATCCGGCATTTTGTCCATATGATAGAGATCCTTGAATATATGCGTAAGAATAAAATTCGAATAGAAAGGTTTGTGAAAAATGACTTTAAAAACCTTCTTTTATGCATTGAGAATGACCATGTTATAGTCAAAAAATCTCAACAACACACTAAAGACTCAAATACCAGCGAAAATGAAGACGATCAGGATACTGCATATGAAAGTGCTGCTGATAAAAAAAAAGAACCGGAGGTAAAAGAGGATAACGAGTCTTACTATGTTTTGATTGTCGATGGCGTTTCGTATCATTTAAGCAGTCACTTTACATTAAAAAATATCGATTTGAAGAGGGATATCAAAGCGCTCAAAAGCTTCTATGGATTCAACAAAAAATCGTATCAGCCTTCCGCGGACCACATAGACACTTCGGCGGAAAACCATGAGTATTGTACAGGGGAATCCTACACCACCTCAGTTAAAAAAATGCCAGTCGCTCAAGAAGCCGAAGAAGAGGTAGAAGAGGGTATTACCCGCAGGCAAAGAGTTCAGGTGAGTACGGGAACGAAGAAGAATACAAAAATATTGCAGAATAAAAAGATTCTTGCCATTTCAGCCGCGATCGCGAAGAATAAGCTGCAGCTGCCGTCTTTATACACTCTTCCAAGTATAGGGTTTCTGTCCGAGTTTTGCCAATTTTTGATCGGAAGAATGAAAAGGGATGAGGATCAATATTATTGCGGACTGTTTATCATCTCCTTGGTGATGGGAATAAAGCCGGATCAGTGTGCGAAACTATTTTTTGGGACTCAAAAATTTGTAAGTGACAACAACACCGTAGAGCTTCAAATCTCAGACGAATACTTCGCCAAATACGATCGGTTTGATGAAAAAGTAGGAATTATCACTACAGATGCTATCAGCTATAAAATCCCTTTTGAGCTGATACATTTAATCCAGAAACTCTATGAAATGAAAGTTCCATATGAAGAAGAGGAATTTCGGAAAGTAATCCGAACTAAAAAAAAGGATTTTCATAAAAAATTACACATCAACTTTCAAAAAATTTGGCACTGCTCGATGGTTCACAAAAAAATTATCTATAAAAACATCAACACAGAAATAATGCTTGCCACCAAGAACATCGACAAGAACGCCAGCCCTATTATTTATTACACTGCTGCATCTTCACGAATGGAAGAGTATTCAAACTGGCTTATTGAATATATGGAATTGTTGGGGATCAAAGCGCATCTGCAAAAACATATCTTTGGCAAAGCGTTCAGCAACGAGAGGGTGATTAATAGCAGCGATGAGACAACGATCGTCGGTTCACGCAAATTGGTTCAGCAAGAGGTATTCATCAAATTCTTGCAAAACATCGAAATGCTCCTCAAAGAGCGGAGACTCGATAAATATGCCAGATTCAATATATATTCTATCCATGTTCGCTATACCCTGAGTCTATTGCTTGGAACAAGGGATTTTGGAAAATCAGTTGACCTTGGCAGGATAAGCTGGAAGCATAATGTCATTATCATTCAGGAGAAAGGGAAAGAGAAGAATTCGGGATACCGGTGCATCCCGTTATCTGAACTTGCCAAAACAAGCATCCGAAACTACCTCGATACTCTGGAAAAATTTGGCATTACGACCAAATCGGTCGTTTTATTCGATGGGAAGAATACCGTTTCACTGACACTCAGTACGATGAAAAAAGCCTTTCGCCGATTTGGTTTTTTTAAAAAACATACGGAACTCTATGAGATGTTCGATCTGATCCCATTGAATCTTGGACGTCATCTCATTACTTCCATGGCGACTGAAGCGGGGATCCGCCAGGATGATATGAACGCATTCATGGGGCATGCGGTCAATGGCGGAGAATTGCTTGGACGGTTTAGTATGCATGATACGCAAAAATATAGGAGTGTCTTTTCTGTCATTCTCAATGAAATCGCCCGGAGTTACAAGCTTAAGGACATCCATGAACTTGCCGCTGTTTGAAAAGGCATTGGAACGGCTGAGAACGCTTCAAGCGTCCATTCCAAGACAATATCAAATACTTTATACAGCGCTTTTGGAAGTATTGGACTCGGAAGGATCGGACAAGCTACTATCTGTCCGGCACAACAAATTCACCCTCACAGAAGAATTTATGGTGCACTTATCCAACTTTGAGCAGATAAGTTCCATGAGTATAGGTGCGAATACCATTTATGCATTTGTAGAAGAGCTCAAAAATAACGGATACATAAGCAAAAATTCGGCGTGTTATGCCTTCAAAAAACCAATTCATCAGATCAACCGGTATCATCATTTTTTGTCGCCAAAGGATTTTTATCTTACCGATCAAGTGGAAATATTTGAGAAACATGTACTCAGCCAATTGGCTCAAACCGATCCTTTGTTGGCTGTTTATATCACATTGGTCTGTTTTGAAGAGGATGGCTGGCGTAAAGCGGCATTGGAGATGACATCCCTTGATAATTTTTTTCTCATTCATGAGCAGGGTTATCAGTGCATCGTCGAAGATCCGTTAGAGGACGGCTTTCGAAAGATAAGAATCTTTCGGATCAAAAAAGCTTACGCACTTATGTCACGGTTCAAAGAGATGGGCGTCACGCTGCTCTTTGATGATCCCAATGGAATGAAGCATAAAGCCAAACTTGAGATTAACAGATATTTCGGTAAAAAAGTTTCATTCGATGCGATCCGAAACGCTTGTATGTTTAATGCCATGATGGCTCAACCGTCTGCGATCGTAGCGTGCAAGTATAAAACGGTGGACACCGTCGGCCTTTGCCTTGGAGAACTGGCTTATCTATATCCTCATGAGATTCCTGGCCGCCTGATGGAGATCGAGTCGTACAACAATAGTTTGATAGGCAAAACGTTTGAGTATGGCGCATTGGACGATTACACAGATGAGATGTACACGGATACGGAATTCGATTACGACCTGAAGATACTCCCGCTATTTTTATTCAAAGAAGGGAATAAAAACGGTAATTTCCTGAAGAAGACGCCAAGGGATTTGGACCGTGGGACCCTTGAGCGTATCAAAAGCAATTTTGATACGGCGATTAAATACGAAAAAGACGTTTCGACGCTGATGGTCTTGCATTATATCCGCAGTATGCTGGAGAGGATCTACCTAGGGAAAAAGCAAGGCTATGGGATACGTATAGATACTTTTATAGGCTATATTGGATTTTTGCGAAAGCACCTGTTTAGTCAGTTAAGCGATTTTGAGCACATGGACGAAGCAGTGTTATCCAGTATCCTCGATCCCTACAAGGCAAGCGGTGCGGCATTGAATTCAATCAATAAACTCAATTTTCTTGTGTCGGATTTTCTAAAATTTCATAATGTTGATTTCAAAAAATATACGATCAATGCGAAACATATACCCAAATCACTGATCTTCCCCGAGGAGATAGATGTTATTTTAAAGGAAATTGAAAACGTCTATAAAAAAGAGGCTCTAAAAAATAAAAAAAGCTATTCCAAGTTCTACAAATACATTGTACTCCAATATCAGTCGTTTATTATTTTGGGGGTTTATTCAGGAATGCGCCTTAATGAAATAAGGACGAGAAGACACGCCGATATTATCCAAGAACCTCTCTATCTCTACAATCATAGAATAAAAGACGCTGTTTATTCAGTAGACATCAATGTTGAAGGGCTCAAGTCAGATATAAACAGCAAAACAGCACACAGTTTTAAAACCTCAAACGCCAGCAGAAGGGTAGGATTTGTCATTACCAACGAGAAACATGCAGTAATATTTGAAGCGTTTTTGCAAGAGAGTGCAAAGAAGAATAGGATGTACTTGTTTAAAGATTTTGACCTGGAGGCACATTCTCAATTTGAAAGCGCCATGAAGCTGCCAAAGACCCAAATACTCAATGAAATCATCCAGAAGGTGACGAAAAGGTATGCGACGCTTCATTCGCTAAGGCATTCCTATACCACATGGTGGTTTATGCACAGAATCATGAGCGAACAAAATTTTAATGATACACTTTTAAATTTTTCGATCGAAATCGGTCATGTCACGCCCGAGGTTACGATGAGAAGCTACATCCACTACGAACTTATAGAAGAGGTGATTGCATATGACAGACGCGGTTAAAAACTCCATTCTCAACAAGAATAGCTTTCTAATCTATGGCAATAATCATGGATATAATATAGACATCTTTAACGAGCTTGTGGAAGGTTTGGAAGCTCGGTATAGTGAGATCTTTTATTTTGATATGCTGGGTTATTTTATAAAACCACAATTTAAAAAGGAATATCACAGAGTATCTCAGGAACTCGATTTATTCGAATTTTTCAAGGAAAAAGATATTTCACAAAGACACTTTGACAGGTATATTAAAGATATCTGCAATTGTCTTCATGTCATGTTTTTTGATACAAAAGTTGATGGCCAAATTTACTTGAGTAGCCTGCTTGAAGACGTATATCATTCAGAGTATGCGAATACATTTGATCTGGATAAGTTAATCGAGCTACTCGGTGAGATCATAAATACTCCAAAACTCAGACTGGATAGCACTTTTTATAATAAGCTTGATGAGATAGACAGATTGAAGTCAAAACATCCTGAAGATTATTTCTTTAATCCTGATTTTGATAAACTGGCTAGAAATGTAAGATTGAAACTGGAAGACTATCTTTTACAAGACCCAAGAAATAGAAAATTTTCGGAAGCGGCATTGAAGTGGTCTAATAATGATTTGGCTGTAAAATATTTCACTAAATTATTAAACAGAATGAATATTCCTATGCTACATAAATTTGGTAATGGGACTAAGACGGTACCGGGCAAAATAAACTATTTTCAAATTGATCGCCATACAATGCGATGCAGCTATCTAGATATATTTTTATCCAATGTAGTTCGAAAATTGAAAATATCTAATTCTCCAAATAAGCCATTGGTCATTATTAACGGCAAACAAAAAGATCTCTTTAAAAGTGTAAGTATGGATGTCGAAGAATTATTTCAAAAATGCGATATATGTTTCTTTATCAATAGCGATGAAGATCTTGATTCGAAGATCAATTATTTTGTAGAAGTTAAGATATATTCCCACAAACACAAAAATTTATCTTTAAATACATCTGGTGTCGAAAAAAGTATAGATAACGGCTATACTGTTCAATATGAATATTGAATATTGAATATTCATAGAGTATTTCCATCTTTTAGCACATGCTCTAATTTGTAAAATGCTTTATCGCGGTTTGTTTTACACATCAAAGAGAAAATGAGTTTAAATCATAACTGTTTTACATAGATAAACTAGGCAATATCAATTTATTATAAACCGAGAACGTATTTCCAAGCAAGCAAAAAATACAACTTCTATGCATCTTCTTGATATATTTATGAAAGCACTGTTATATCAGTGATTACTTTGTTCAAAAAATTCTCAAACTCAACGGTATGATAGTCCTCAATATTCATACCAAATATGGTATGATAAATCTAATGATTCAACACACTTAAATCAAATTGATTTACTAAAAGGCAATATAGAGCATGAAACGCTGGATATGGGAGCAAGAGGCTTATCCCCATTTTACCTACGATCTAAACCGCCTTGAGCATTTGATGCAAGAGGTATCGCTAGAGCAGGGATATCTTATTGCCATGACCCAAACGATGGACAGTGATAACATCGTCCAGCGTCAACTCGAAGCCCTTATGAGCGAAGCGATCAGTACCTCCGCGATCGAAGGCGAAATCCTTAACCGTGACAGTGTCAAAGCCTCCATCGCTCGAAAGCTCGGACTCTCCAGTATCGATTCCTCAAAACGAGATGAAAGTACCGATTATCTGATTGAGATTCTCATCGATGCTAATACGAACTATGATCAGCCTTTAACTTTGGAGCGATTATTCGGATGGCATAACGCCCTTTTTCCACGGGGATACAGCGGATTATCTAAAATCAACGTAGCAACATTTAGAGGTGAAGAGCCGATGGAGGTCATCGGAGGAGCGGCAGGTAAAGAGAAAACGTACTATGTAGCACCTCCACGTTCCATCCTCGAACATGAGATGGAAAGGTACCTGCAATGGTTCAATTCTACACCGCCAAGTTTGATCAAAGCATGTATTGCGCATCTGTGGTTTGTCATTATTCATCCGTTTGATGATGGTAATGGCAGGATTGGACGAGCTATTACCGACCTAGTATTATCCAAGATCGAACAATCAAGTATTTCAAGGCTCTATTCAATGTCCAGTGCTATCAACAATGATCGTAACGGATACTACCATGCGTTGGAAAAAACGACGGGATACGTTCACAAAGAATCAAACCATCTGGATATTACCCAATGGTGTGAATGGTTTCTCACAACTTTGCTTACCGCACTTATCGATACCAAGAAAAAGCTGAACTATATTGTTCAAAAAACAGCGTTTTGGGATAAGTACCGAGAGTTTGATCTTAATCCTAGACAAACAAAAGTACTCAATAAAATCCTCGATATGGGTGCTGAGAATTTTCAAGGCTCATTGAGTAAAAAGAAATACATGACAATCACCGATACTGCATCGACGACGGCATCTCGGGATATTACCCAGCTCCTTGAGATCGGATGTATTCGACAGATCGAGGGAACGAACGGTCGAAATGTACGGTATGAGATTGTTATAAAAGAGTAAACAACCCCATTTTCACTTCTATATATGTGTTAATGTACCATGAATGCGAAAGATTACATGTATCAAGCAAACTAAAAATTTCAGGAAAACATACTGTTTTTTCTGAAAAATGTTTGTGTCACCTTATAAAACTATGCCATTGACTAACCAATATCACAATTTATGAGAATCTTGCAAAATGCAATTTTTTGACGTTGTATGAACGAAGTGTTTTACACTTATTGCTTATCCGTAAAGGCAGTAAAAATGAGTTATGCAATTAAACAAATTAGCCATAGTAATGGTGATAAATATTTAAAGGGTATTGTCCCAAATATGAAGGTTGGAGAGCTGCGATATTATCCACAAGACAATCCAAATTTGTATCGTACACAGTCACGAGAACTTTCGCCAAAAACGGTGACGCGTATTTTCAAATCCATGTTTCCCGGTTATGAGGTAGAGGTAAACGAAAGCGATAGCTCTTTGATCGACCATATTATAAAACGCGAGTCACGTCAATATATCATTAATAAGGCTTACATCTGTATCAAAGAAGCAACTCCGGAACATGATGGAACAGTGATCAATCTGCATAACGGGTATGTATTGGTCTTCAAAGAAAAATACATCTCACCGGTTTGTTAAAGTGCTTCAATCTTCTTTATGATCTTCTCTCGATGCTCAGCAAACAACTTTTCGATCGATGAGGTAACTACTTCTTCTTTTGAGTTGTATTCCCCAAACCCGATCATAGTATGGATACGCTCTTTAGACGTTTGATCCAGTTCAATGAACTCTTTATCGTAAAGACGTTTGATTTCGAGCAAACTCTCAATTGCTGCGCCTAAACGTTCCCGCTCATTAACCCCTTTGTCTAAATCAAGTGAATTGGCAATTTTAGTGAGCTCTTCGAGACTATTGGCTGACAAAACGACCCTACGGTCTATTTTTTCATTATTCATGATGTAAATTCCTTTTATAATATATTTTATCTATACATTAGAAGTATAATAGCTATAAATATGTATAGAGTCAATATTAATGACATAATGCAAACTATAAATTTATATATAACATAGATAATACACTTTAGCCATATGGAGCGATCAGTTGGAATGTCGATGCACAATATGGCTTCGTTTTGGTATTAATACTAAGATAATACGATATTATCTTGTAAGTATATGGCGATTTTGAGTATAATTATGAAGTTATCGATGGATTTTGAGATGAGATTTGATTGCTTCGTTGAAAATATAGAGGTCATTTAATGGATATAAGCCATGATATTAGACATAAATAGTATCTTATGAATTAAGTATTGTCATGTATGTGTACCATATATCAATTATTTGACTATATGTATAGATAAGTTAATAAAACATGACTTATCCATGAAGTATGAATGATTTTCTTAGCGTGCTATTTTTTCCGAATTCTGTATTGATCAAATTTCAGGTTTGTTTAAAACGGATAGGGAATAAAATCCCTTTGTAGGTTTATCGACTTTTTTATAAAACGGTTGAAAAAGATTCAACCAAAATGTTGAAACATTGTAGTCTACAAAAGTTCAACAAGCTGCAATTATGTAGCAAGTGATTTTATGATATATGGTGATTGATAAAAGTATTAACCGTGTTAATTTAGTACTTGACAATAAGTACAAAAGTATATAAAATTGGTTTTATA
>JAYVLH010000140.1:0-14378 GCA_043759555.1 Sulfuricurvum sp.
ATTAATATTTTCTAAAATTTTTTGCGCTTCGTAGTGTTTGCTAACGCCTAGTAAGTCGACTAATGCCATTATTTATTCCGTAGGTGTGGAGATGGTAAAACATGTGTTGCGTGACAGGTACCATGTTGCGATGGCGTAATCGCTGTATTCGTATTCACGTTGAGAAACTGGAATGGAGTCATTGCGGAGTTTTGAACGCAGTATGCCAAAGAGGATAAATCCCAGTAATAATATTCCTATTGCGATAAACCAATCACTTTTCCACCATACAAAAAGGGCTAAAAGATAATTTCCATAACTCAGACTCCACCCAAGAAGCCGTGCCAGAAAACGGCATTTTCGTGAAGGCAAGCTTGGTGTAGGGTCTATATGGAAGATAAAAGGCTCGTTATTCATAGTGCGAATTATAACCTATGAGAGCTTATAGGTGCACATCTTTTACCGTTTGTGCTTTAATGGCAGAGTATTTTTTTTGTTTTGTATAGACCAGTTCCCCCATAATTTCAGGGGCTTTTATCACGATCCCTTGCGGAACTTTCTGTGAGTGGAGCTGTACGGCAGTTTGTTTATAATTTGGTTCACCCGATTTTGGGCAAAAGCTGCTTGCTGTGAGTTGATTGATGAGCTGGGTGTTAAAGTGAAAGGGGACAAAGACATTCCCCTCACGTACGGTTTGAGTGACACGAACAACGATGTTTTCTACTCTTCCGCGCGGTGAACTGATAGTGAGACGATCACCGCTTTTGACCTGCAATACTGACGCATCGGCAGGATTGATATCGACCCACGCTTCAGGGGCTAAGTCATTGAGTATCCCGATATCACCTGTTTTGGTACGGGTGTGCCATTGCTCTACGGTACGTCCTGTATTGAGAACGATAGGAAATTGCTCACCTGTAGGTTCTTGGAGAGGTATCCATTCGAGTGGGAGCAGTTTTGCCTTGCCATCATAAGTGCGAAAGCCAATTTCGGGTGTATATAGGCGTGGTGAGCCGTTTGGAAATTGTTCGTTGCAGGGCCATTGGATTCCACCTTGGCGTTCCATCATCTCATAGCTCATTCCAGAATAGTCGCACAGCTGTCCTTGGCTGACGCGCTTCCACTCTTCGAAGGCATCGGCGGGAAATTTCCACTTGGGATAAATCAATTCTCTGACTCCATCAAAATAGCCGCTGAATTCGAGGAAAATATCAAAATCGCTTTTGGCTATTCCGGGAGGATTCACCGCTTTGTTCGCTCTGTTGCATCGGCGCTCAGAATTGGTATAGGTTCCCTCTTTTTCTCCCCATGTTCCCGCTGAGAAGATCACGTCAGCGAGTTGTGCCGTATCGGACATAAAGGCATCTTGGACGACGAGCATTTCAAGTTTGGCAAGAGCTTTGCGAAGGCGGTCTTGGTTCACGAAGCTGACCAGCGGATTGGTGGCAACAACCCATAGTGCTTTGATCTCTCCACGCTCTATTGCTTCGATAATTTCGCCGTATTTGTAGCCGCGTTGTGTAGGGATGATTTCAAGCGGTATATTGATGATATTGGCATACTCTTGTGCCGCTTTTTCATCGCCGTAGTTTCGATATCCCGGAAGTGATGATGTAAATCCTGTCTCACGTGTCCCCATGGCGTTGCATTGTCCTGTGATCGAAAACGGTGCAGCTCCCGGTCGACCGATTTGTCCTGTGAGAAGATGAAGATTGATAATCGAACTGACAGTATCTGTTCCCATATAGGATTGATTAACCCCCATCGTCCATGCGCTTAAAACAGCATTGGATGAAGCATATAACCTAGCAATGTCATAAAGGGTTTTAACATCGATACCTGTGATATTGGCAACCTCTTGAGGGGGATAATTTTGGAGGTGTTTGCGCAAATCTCCTAGCCCTGTACAGTTGGCTTTGAGATACTCACTGTTTTCCCATCCTTGTTCGAGAATGATGTATGCCAGTCCATTAAATAATGCTAAATCGGTACGGGGCTTGAGGGGTATGAAAAGGTCGGACATTTGGGCTGTTTTAGATTTGCGTGGATCGATGACGATGATCTTGGGCTTATTGGGATTTTTTTCGATATGAAGTTTTAAAATCGGATGATTGTCCGAAATATTGGCACCGACAAGTACAATAACATTCGCGTGCTCGAAATCCTCATACGATCCGGTTGGGCCATCTGAACCCAAAGACTGTTTATATCCCATAACGGCAGAAGCCATGCACAGCGTCGTATTTCCGTCATAGTTATTCGTACGCAGACCCAATTGAACTAGTTTCCCCAGGGTATAGAACTCTTCGGTCAATAACTGTCCCGTAGAAAGAACCCCGATGGCACGTGATCCATGTTTGTCTGTGATCTCCTTAAATTTGTCAGAAACTTGGGTGAAGGCATCGTCCCACGAAGTATTTTGTAATTTTCCATTTTTGCGAACCATCGGAGAGAGGAGGCGGTTGGATGAGGTGATCATTTCATGCTCACTCAAGCCTTTTGGGCATAGGGTTCCCATGTTGACGCTATGGGCACTGTTTCCTTTGGTATAAACGGCTTTGCCGTCTTTGACACCGATGTATAAACCGCATCCGACACCGCAGTAGCCGCAAGTAGAAAAAACCCATTTGTCTGGTTTTTTAGCATCGCTGATACGTCCGAACATGGGGTCATCACTGAGAGCGTATTTAGCTATTTTGATGTCAAGACCGAGAAAGTTTTTAATGGATGAAAACATGATAGGCTCCTAATGTCTCTGTGCGCCGACAAAAAATCCGCCCGCCATTTGCAGAGGGACTGTTGTCGTATAAAATAAAAATCGGTCGATAAGTTCGCTTGAGACTAATAATGCAAATCCAAGACCCAAGGTAATGATAGCCATCAAGGTTAGCCCTGAAGAAATAAATAACGTAGTCAGCAAGGGAAGTGCCAAGGCTCCAAGTCCAAGAGTGATCCAGCGTAATGCATGAACGGAGTTAAAACGCTCCTGATATAAACGAAGGGTTTTTTGCAGCTGGGGTGTTTGTGCTGATTTTAGCTCATTATATCCGCCAAGGGTGAAAAAGCCATGGATGACAGCAACGATCATGGCACTGCTGAGAAGCGGTGTTGCCGAATCCATTGACCCTAAAACCATCAATGCGAGAGAAATCAAAAACAATCCGCTGTAAGCCGCAGTAAAAAATTTTTGGTTGGTAGAAAATCGATCCCACGACGGACGGGCAGGGATACGGTAGATCATTGCTTGCGAATGAATGCCGTAGATGCCTACTAACATGGTCAAAAATTCAAAACCAAGACGAATAACAATGGCAATATTAAAGAAATACAGGACAACATTAATACTCATAAGACCTGCAAACGCACCCAATGCGGCAGCTTCACGACTGAGCCAACTGGTACGAATATTTTTCATGGCACTGAGTGCTTTTAGCGGTCTTCCCAAATGCAGTGCGGAGAGGGGAAGTCCTAATGCAGCAGGGACAAGTGCAAGAAGTGCAAGCATCCAATTGGGCTTAAAAAAACCAAAGAGCGAGAGAATATCGCCGATAAAAAGTGCTCCAAAAGCCCCTAAAGACATTTGGGTCAATACGGTCATAAAAACGAGAGGAAATTCGGCGTGAGCAGGTTTAAGATGGTGCTCATCAGCCTTTGTCATTGCTTCAGGCATAGTGTCAGGCAACGTAAAACGGGTAGTAGAATTCGTTAGACGCGCATCGGCAAGGTGAGGCATATTACCTGACACATCGATATCCTTGGTGATCCAATCGGTAATATTTACCGCTTCTATTTCTATCGCCCCCGATGGACACGCTTGAACACAGGCCGGACTTTGTCCCACAGCTAAGCGCTCATGGCACATGTGGCATTTGGTGACGATGTGGCGCTCTTCATGATAGGTTGGGACGCCGTAAGGGCAATTCCATGTACAGTATTGGCATCCGATACAGCTGGGATCATCATGAAAAACAATACCGTTATCGAATTTGATGTAGCTGTTGGTAGGGCATCCGATGAGACAGGCGGGATCGACACAGTGGTTACAGCTCATGGAGTTAAACAGTAACAGTGTATCAGGGAAGCTTCCACCCTCCATCTCACCTACACGACGCCATTTTATGTCGGCGGGATTGTTGTTTTGTTCATTACAGGCTACTTCGCAGCAACGGCATCCGACACATGCCGTGGCATCGAAGTGGAAACGATATTGTTCCCCTTCCTGAAGAGGAGGTATATCTATTGAATAATTGCCACACTGCATTCCCGTATCAGCTTTATAGCCAATAAATGATTCCAGTGGTGTAGGGGAGGAATCCATTTTATTCGCCATTCTCTATTTTTTTTAATTCTACTGTAATTTCCGTAAATACTTTTGATCGTACCAGCGGATTGGGTTCTACCATTTTCTCTAGTATTGATCCGTAGCGGGCAAGTTCAGGTACCTTATGACGATAGCTTTTTCTTGCCTCGGCAAGCGGTTCATCGGTATCATAAGGACGAGTAAGGGTAGTACTATAAATAATCGAAGATCCAAATTCAAAAATCTCATCTTGTTCACGATGCGAACCGCCATGACGTTTGAGATTAAAGGTTAAAAGTCCATTGAGGGTATTATCCAGACGCATTTTCCGATTCCAACGCATCAAAAATCCAATAGCATGATTGGTATAACGTGCTTGCAGACGAGCAATGAATTTTTCCAAACTCTCTTTAGGGATACGTAAATCACGGTACTGTCGCATCAATTCGGCAACATACTCACGTGCATGCTCTAGTACGATACCTTTGAGCAAAAGGTGACCTTCGCCTCCCTCACCGCTTAAAGATCCTCCTATGAAGATATCGACACCCAGTACGGTTTGGTCATTGTGTTTGGTCTTACATCCCAAAAAGCCCAAATCTCCTGAACCGTGAATACCGCATCCTTTGACGCAGGCAGACCAGTACAGTCGCATTTTGGCATCTTCTATGGGGACTTCACGTGCTAAATATTCACCCATTTCAATCGCATCGGGCTTGTTGGGGATAACACCAAATGGACAATGCTCGGTTCCTGCACACGCGATAAGGTTCGCCATATAAGGTGAGGGGCGGTTAGGATATTTGAGAAACAATGGTGAGTCAAGTGCGGTCGCTTCGTCACTGATTCCTGTGAGGATGAGGTTTTGCTCGATGGTGAGTCGAATAGCCCCGTTTTGAGCTTCTGCTACGCGAGCAGCATGAATCAAATCGCTTCCGCTAAATACTCCCGAAGGGACAGCGGCAGTCAACGCAAAGGTACCATTATTGAGGGCAATTTTGCCATAATGGTCTCCCCCCTCCATCGCACACAGTGTTTCACCGCAAGAAGGCATATCATGCTCCAGTGTTTCGATGATAGCGTGTCTAAACTCTTCCATTCCCACAGCTTCTATAAGAAATACAAGACGATTTTTATTGCGATTATCACGAAACCCGAATTTTTTGAAAAGTTGTGCAACAGCCTCAAAAACCTTAACGGCTTGATTGGGTAATACAAACATATCAGCACTTTGTGCCAACGTCCCTACGCGGCCGCCAAGGAAGAGATTGAATCCGTAAACACCATCTTTTTGAGCGAGGGCCAGAGCGAAATCTTGACCGAAGATATTACAGCGATTAGAGAGTGAACCGTTGATTCCGATGTTAAATTTACGGGGCAGAGTTGTGATCCATGCATCCTTTTTCAAAAAGATCGATTGTATTGCTTCCATAATTGTGTGACACGGTATGATATTGTCAAAGCTCAATCCATCAAGAGGATCGATTATGATATTACGGAAATTATCAACCCCCGTTTGATAACTGGTTAATCCAACGCCTTCTAAAATACTGAGAGCTTCAGGTATATTTTCGATGGTGATGTAACGCAGTTCGATTTGCATACGGGTGGTGATGTCGATGTAGTCTTGACCAAAACGTTTGGCCACATCGCCTAGTGCGTGTGCTTGGTCGACGCTCAAGGCTCCTCCGGCAATGCGTACGCGAATCATGAAGCGCTCGGGTGTCGCCGGACGATCAAAGACGCCGAAGCTTTTGAGGACGAAATCTTTGTCCTCATCTGTTATAGATGCGTATCCTGTTTTGGAATAGCCGATTAAACGATCCCATGCCTCTTGTGCACTAAAAGCGTCTTTGATGGTTTCGGTTTTGTGGCGTTTTACACTGCGTGCTTCGTTAGCTTGAATGAGCGATGTCATGAGTGGTCTCCTTGATCTTATGAATGTATTTAGGAAGCTTTTGTTCCAGTGCAACAACATCGCCAAATATCATTATGGCTGGTTTTGGTGCTTTTTTAGCTGCATTTGCTAGTTCTTTGAGCGTGGTTATAATCGTCGACTGATACCCAGTCGTTGCATTGGAAACGATGGCAATGCTCAGTGACGGATCGATTCCTTGGATAAGCGCTTCATCGCTGATTTGTGCTGCACGGCTAAGACCCATTAATACGATGGTTGTGTGACTTTTCATCCCTAACAGAGGAATCCATGCCAGATTGACACGATCGCCTGCCAGATGTGCTGATACGATTGACATCCCCGTCGCAAACCCTCTGGCTGTTGGAGCAATTCCTGCAGATAGAGGACCGCTTAGAGCAGAAGAAATTCCTGGGATAACTTCTGTGTGAATGTTTCGCTCCATCGCATAAATGGCCTCTTCAGTACCTCGTCCAAAGATATAGGGATCTCCGCATTTTAGACGTCCTACACAGTATCCTTGGAGTGCGTACTCACATATTAGGGCATTGATCTCTTCTTGAGTTGAACTGTGTTTCCCTTTTTCTTTTCCGACAAAAACAACTTTTGTGTGGAGAGGGATCAGATCAATAATCTCTTGGCTTAGCAAATGATCGATCAAGGCAATATCGAGTTTTTGGATAGTTTTAAGGGCTTTAAGGGTGAGCAAGTCAGCATCACCCGGTCCGCATCCAATCAAATAAAGGTGTCCGCTCATCGTAATTTCCTTATTAGGACTTTTTAATCTTCAAAATAATAGTGTAAAATGTGGCTTAGAAATGCAAAAAGATGATTACTTTTTAATCACAAAGGATTTTGATGGCACTGTTTCCAATGTTCGTAGATTTAAAAGATCAAGATTGTCTCATAATAGGTGCGGGAGAAGTGGCTCTTCGTAAAATCGAACAGCTGGTGAAGTTCTCACCCAACCTTACGGTTATTGCACCAGACATTCATAATGAGATACGAGCCTTGGCACAGGAATATTCAATTATTCTACTGGAGCGAGAGTATGACATTGATGATTGTGAGAATCGCTTTTTAGTCATCGGAGCATTGGATGATATACGAGAACAAGAAAAAATTTATGCATCGTGTGTGATCCAAAAAATACCGGTTAATTGTGTAGATTCTCCGGTATTGTGCAGTTTTATTTTTCCAGCACTCATTGTTGAGGGTGATTTATGTGTGGGGATCAATACATCAGGAAAGGCGCCGGCAGTGAGTTCTGCATTGCGTCAGTACCTGACATCTCTTATTCCACAAAAAATATCTACATTGATTGACGAGGTCCATAGTATCCGCCAAAATGAGCCTGCAGGAAAAGAACGCCAAGCAAAAATTATCGGGATGTGTCAGATTTTTTTTAACTCTTTGCGTTAATGAAAAGAGAAAGAACTCTTGGATACTGTATCGCAAAAAGGAGTCTTTATGTTGAACTGGAAAGAAGTATTAAGATTAGGAAAAGAGGGAAATCTCTCCCCCGATAAACGAGTCGAAAAAACGGCTCAGGAATGGCGTGAAGCATTGAGTGATGAGCAGTTTCGTGTAGCTCGTCAGGCAGGGACGGAGCGTCCTTTTAGTTCTCAAATGTGTACCCTTTTTGAACCGGGTATTTATGCGTGTGTCTGCTGTGGAACGCTGCTTTTCGATGCGTCTGAAAAATTTGATTCGGGGACAGGGTGGCCATCGTTTACACAGCCGATTAAAGATAATGCTGTTGCGTACAATACGGATACATCGCATGGGATGACAAGAGTCGAGACAGTATGTAACACATGTGATGCTCATTTAGGTCATGTATTTCCTGATGGTCCGGCTCCAAGCGGATTGCGCTATTGTATTAATGCCGTATCGCTTAAAAAGGTACATTGAACTTAGTCACCCAAAAGGGTGAAGGACTAGAATTTATAATCGAGTTGTAACCAGACTTTGCTGACATCTTTATCGAATGTAGCAACATCTCCAGCTTTAAAATAGGCGGCTTTAACAAGTCCATTCAGACCTTTTACCCCTGGAATGGTATTGGTATAGAGGGCATCCCATTCGCTTCCTAGATCACTTTTTGTAGCCATTGCTTTGTCTGTTTCATAGCTATGATAAACGATCATGGCTTTTCCTAGACCAGGTGCTGTGTACCCAAGGGTTGCACTTGCATCACATAAACCGCCTTTAGGGGTAGATAGAAATTTATCTGCCCATCCGTTAAATGCATGCAATGTTGCCAGTGGTGTTTGAAAGGTATCATTTGTATTTGCTACCGATCCATCGGTACCGCTTAAAAATTCATATCCTGCACCGACAAGTACACCACTGATGTTAGCTAAAGCATCTAGGTTGTAATAAGAACCATCGTGTTTGCCTTCGATATTGGTTGTCGTCGTGTCAAACGTTGAATCCCCTTGCAAAGCGTATTCCGCACGGTAGCTGATTTTAGCAGGGCCTGCTGGAACATCACCCGTAAAAGCTACGCCATAGGTATCGGCTGCAAATTGATTGGTTTCCAACGAGAGCATATAATCGTAAGCAGTGACTTTTACCATGTCATTGATTTTATATCCTGCATTTAGAAGAACTGATTGACTGTCTTGTATCGGTTTATCAAACAGTGTTGCATAACTGTAGACATACGCACCTGTTAGTGTTAATCCTGTGATGGAAGTGTTGGTAACACTAACTGCATCTAAACTTTGCATCATCTGTCTCCAGTCAACAGAACCGATGAAACGCTGATTATCGAGATTCATGATTTGACGTCCTGCTTTGAGTGCAGTTGCTCCATATTTGTATTGAAGATACGCTTGACTAAAACGTGTTTGTTCAGGATCAGCAACGACATCATAGGCAGTATTTTTAGTAGGCGACAAATCATTGTAATTGGTCGCACCGATGGTTTGAACGGTTGTACCGTCTACTTTCATCGATAGACCATCAAGACCTAAAAGATTGGCTTCAAGTCCAAGTGTTGCGCGAACTGTATACGCATCTGCTTCAGCTGCGGTATTGCTTGTATCATCTACATTTTCATAACGGGCACGGACTTCACCATTCCATTTTGTATTGCTAAAGAGCGTAAAGCCATCATCGGCACTGAGCGTGCTTGTGAAACCGCTTGCAAGAGAAAGAACAGCAACTGCTGATAACGTGATTTTTTTCATTGTAGATCCTTTTTGTTTTATTAATTAAACGCTATCGTAGCAAAGCCACGATTAGTTACGCTAACGCTGAGTTTTACTCGGCGTAATGCCCAACTACAAACTAAATACTATTCGTCGTTTTTAGCAAATTTAGAATAAAGAAACTCGACAATAGCCCCACGGCATCGCAGGTACTCTTCGTTGTGTTGTAAAGTAAGACGCTCTCGCGGACGCGGAAGATTCACTTCCAGTATCTCGCCAATCGTCGCCTCAGGTCCATTGGTCATCATGATGACACGATCGCTCAAAAGCACGGCTTCATCCACATCATGTGTGATGATGATGACGGTATTACCTGTCTGCATCTGTATACGCATCAGATGATCTTGCAAATTTGCACGGGTTAATGAATCCAGCGCACCAAACGGCTCGTCCATTAACAGTACTTTTGGCTCGATGGAGAGAGCACGGGCAATCCCGACACGCTGTTTCATTCCTCCGCTTATTTCAGCCGGATATTTGTCTTTGGCATGATCGAGATTGACGAGATCGATGTAGCGCATCACATGGTCTCGCACCTCTTTGGGATGGAGATCATTCCGTACTTTTTTGACGGCCATTTCGATGTTTTGATAGACCGTTAGCCACGGTAACAGCGAATGGTTTTGAAATACCACAGCACGTTCAGGACCGGGAGCTTTGATCTCTTTATTTTCAAGAAATATTGCACCGTTCGTAATCGTGTCTAAACCAGCAATCAAGTTTAGAATCGTGGATTTACCGCAGCCCGAATGCCCAATAATAGAGACAATCTCATTTTCACGGATTTCCAGTTTCACATCACGTAACGCTACGTACTCTTTACCTTTTCCCAGCGGGAAAATTTTATCGACATGATCGATGTTTAAAAAGGGTTGTGCACTCATACGCGGCCTCGCTTGCGATAATCAAAATGATCGGCGATAAAGCCCATGATGGTGTCGAGAATATACCCGACCACACCGATTAGGATAATCCCGATGATAATATGGGAGTAGTTGAGATTGTTGTACTCATCCCAAATCCAAAATCCAATACCCAAGCCGCCCGTGAGCATCTCTGCTGCAACGATGACCAGCCACGCGATTCCCAGTGATAGACGCATTCCCGTAAAGATAAACGGTACGGCTACTGGGAGAATGATTTGAAACACTTTCTCAAACGCCGTGAGTTGTAAGACTTTGGCAACATTGAGAAAATCGTCACTTACACTTCGAACTCCCAATGCCGTATTGATGATGATTGGCCATATAGAGGTGATAAAGATGACGAAAATCGCCGTCATATCGACGTCTTTGAATACAAACAATGCCAACGGCAACCACGCCAGAGGGGATACGGGTTTTAAAATCTGAATGTACGGATTAAAAGCTGTTTGTGCTGATTTAGACATTCCGATAAGCAAACCTACGGGAACACCCACAGCGATAGCTAGCGCAAATCCACCAAATACCCGTTTGAGTGAACTAAATAACTGCAACGCAATCCCCTGATCTCCAGCACCGTTGTCATACATCGGATCGGAGAGGACGACGAGTAATTCATTCCCTGTTTCCATAGGGGTCGGAAACCCTGGAATTTTAACCGCAACGGTTGACCATACAGCAATAAGGACACCAAAGAGAAGTGTCGGAAGTGCTATGGCATTGATGTATTTTAGTTGCATTTTTTCTCCTTATCCTTATTTAACTGTCCATTTATTCACTTTTGCAAGCGCTTCTTTAGTTATTTTTGGATGTTTGATAGGGGCGTTATAGATGTAATCAACCGCTTTATTGGGATCAAATATCGAGCCGTCCATAAACTTATTGCCTGCCGCTTTTCCTTCGATTTTCCATCCGGTTGCAGGAATGGCATAGTTCACTTCTTTGGCCGCAGTAGCAAACAAATCAGGACGATAAACACTCTCTACCGTTTTCTTCATATCGATGGCATGATCGAGCTGTCCCCAGCGAACCATTTGGGTGACTTGCCACATTCCATGGGTGTAGTACGGATAGAGGGCTTGTTTTTTACCAAAAACGTTAAACTGAGGCATTGGGGTGTTGACACCGTTGGTGTACATGTACGTACCGGTCATCGAGTTATCGATAACATCTTTAGGTGCATTGACATACGATTTACTCGAAAGAATCGCCGATGCTTCTTTGCGATTTTCCCATGAGGCATCGAGCCACATTCCGGCTTCGATGACCGCTTCAATCATCTGTTTCGTGGTTTCAGGATTTTTATCGGCAAATGCTTTTTGAACGCCGAGGACTTTTTCAGGTCCGTTTTCCCATAGCTGATACCCTGTTACCACTACTTTCCCAATATTTCCCATAACGGCACGCTGACCCCATGGCTCACCGACACAAAATCCATCGATATTTCCTGCGGTCATGTTCGCAACCATTTGTGGTGGGGGAACGACTTTGAGAGCGACATCGACATCCGGATCGACTCCGCCCGCTGCCATCCAGTAGCGTAAGTGATAGTTGTGCGTTCCTGTCGGGAAGGTCATCCCAAACTCAGGAACTCCCATGGTTTTAGCCGTAATGACTTTTTTTAGTGCAACAGCAGACCCTTTTTTAGTTGCGACGGGATCCACTGCCATCATCGCATCGTACATTTTGTTGGATACGGTAATCGCATCACCATTCTGTCCTAGTGCCATGAGGGCCAGCATGTCTTTTTGCGTACTTCCGACACCCAATGTCGATGCGATTGGCATGGCCGCAAGCATGTGTGATGCATCGAGCTCACCCACCGTCATTTTGTCACGAACGTTTGCCCATGATGCTTCTTTACTAAGTTCCACGTTGAGACCGTGTTTAGCAAAGAATCCTTTTTCTTTAGCGATTACGAGTACCGCACAATCCGTGAGAGGGATAAACCCGATTTTGAGATCTTTTTTCTCAACTGCCGCCATAGCTACCGAAGCTGCTAGGGATAGCAGCAAAACACTTTTTCCGAGTATATTCAAACTTTTCATAATGAGACTCCTATTTAAGATTAAAAAATCTGAAATAATTATAGAGCAAATAATATATTGTTTCTACAATTAGTTGATTAAAAAATAGACAATATTGTGATATATAATAAATTTTAAATAAAAAGTAGGTAGAAAGAAGTTAGAGGCGTTTTACTTTTCGACGAAAATAGTCATCGGTAATTTCACTCAATAGGGTTACTTGATACATATCATACATCTCAGTGCGCCAGATATCCCATTGAGCGTGAAGAGCACAGGGAGTTTCAGCTTCGCAATCCCCCATTCCAAGAACGCAGGCATCGAAAAATGTACTACGATCAACTGCAGTAATGATAGAAAGCAAGGTGATTTCAGACGCTGGACGTGCGAGTTTTATCCCTCCTGCTGCTCCACGGTGGGAGATCAATATATTTGCATGCACGAGCTTTTGTAGTGATTTGGCTAGAAAATGATACGGTAGATTTAGCGTATCACTAATCTCTTGTATACGATGAAACACTCCAATGGGTTGAGTGGAAAGCCACACGGAGGCACGAATCGTATCTTGGCAAGCGGAGGAAAGCATTATTCTTTCTCCGTTTTACGAATGATATAGACGAAAATAGCAAAGACTAACAGTAATAAAGACAACGCAACAACCAATGTGGAAGCGTAAGGTAAATCTTTGTAGTTGTGCAGTGAAATTTTAAAGACAACCAATAGTGCTTCAATAAGCAAAGCAATGATGATTGAGACTGAAAAATTGAGTAATGTTTTGGGATTGAACGTGTCGCTTACATGTTGAGTTCTTGGAAGAACTTCTTGTTCAACGATGGTTTTTCCTAAATCATAGACAGCTAATCCTAGCGTGAGAGCAATGATCGGTTTAAAGACAATATCAATGCTAAGGGGCTCAAGTCCAAATAAATATTCTCCAAATGTATAAAATCCATATAAGACCACAAATACACCAAAAAAAAGAAGTCCGCCACCTATGAAAGCGTAAGAAGTACGGTTAAGGAGTTTAAATAGATCATTTTTTTCAATCAGGTCAAATCGTTCCAAGAGTTTACGAAGCCGAAAGTCTAAAAACAAATACCTTTCACCTACAGCATAGACGACCGTTATACACAAAAACCCTGTAGCAGTCGAGATGTAGGGGTCACTGATGTAATAACCTTTTTGAATCTCTTTTTCATTAACAAGATACGCTCGATCGATTCCGATATGATGATTCTCTTCCCGTTTAGCATAAATATTAGGTGAATTTTGAACAAATCCTTCGTCACTCATATACAGCAGCTCTAATGATGGAAATGTTTTATAAAGTCGTTCGATAAGTTGAACATTGAGAGTTTTAAGGCTGACATTCCCCAGTGTTGAAAGAATGAATTTTTGTATCAGATCAGCATTTGCTGCATAGCTTCGAACTAAGTCTTGCATGAATTTTCCTTCTGATAATATTGATGAAAAAATTATAGTCTAAATTACAGGATTATCATGATTATAAAGTAATCACTACAAGAAGATTCACGATTTATTGAGCGGTTCGATTGCCATGATTGCGGTTGGTTCTCCGAAATAGTACCCTTGAAAGTTACTCAAAGAGAGCTCTTTGACATAGTTGTAAACATCTTTGTCACAGACAAATTCTGCAACGGTTTGAATGCCAAGCTGAGATGCAAAATCGATAATCGTCTTGGTAATGATCTGAGAAATAACATCGGTATGGATATTTCGAATAATGGAACCATCTATTTTAATATAATCAATATCTAGTTTCGTGATGTAGACAAAATTGGAATATCCTGCACCAAAATCATCGATAGCGATTTTTACGCCGTATTTTTTTACCTCTTTAATAAATTGATTGATAGTCTCATAATTTTCAATCCCCTCTGATTCGAGTATCTCGAAAATAATTCTATTGGGATGGGGATATTTTTTGATTTTATTGACAATGTAGCTATTCATAACGCTATCATTAATATCTTCGATAGAGAGATTAATAGAGCA
>JAYVLH010000141.1:0-7662 GCA_043759555.1 Sulfuricurvum sp.
TGCATTACACAAGGTAATGCTCTAAGTATTCTGCACATAAGGACAAAAAAATGGAAAATATTATCGATATTATGAGGGAGGAAAGGCTTGTTGTTCATTTGCAACCGATTTTCTCTTTAAGGGGTCGACCTTTTTTTGGCTTTGAAGCACTTGTCAGAGGTATCAGCTCTGAAGGTTCAATACTTTCCCCTATATGGCTTTTTTCAGAAGCAGAAAAAGCGAATCTTAGCGTTGAATTAGATCAAAAAGCAAGACATTTAGCCATTCATGCATTTGTTCCTATTTGGAAAGTCAATCCGAAATTTCTTTTATTTATAAATTTTGAGTCCAAATTAATTAATACCTTCAACCCCGGAAATTATTTTTTTGATGGCTTATTGAAAAGTCTAGGAATTCCTTACAGTAACATTGTTTTAGAGATAAAAGAAGATGAGATAAGTGATGTTGCTAAACTTGATGCTTTTTGTACACACTACCGATCACTTGGATTTAACATAGCATTGGATGATTTTGGAGTCGGTCAGTCAAGTTTTGAGCGGTTGGCTATTGTTCGGCCTGATATTATCAAAATAGATCGTTCTCTTATCACTGGAATTGAGAATAACTATATTCATCAAGAAGTTGTTCGAGCAATCTGTAAAATGAGCAATAATATTGGAGCGCTGACTTTAGCTGAAGGAGTAGAGACGCTCGAAGAAGCTGTATATTCCAAACATCTTGGAGCAACACTTATCCAAGGGTTTTGGTTTGCAAAACCCTCCATAGATCCTATTGATACAGATTTTGATTTTAAAATAGAGCAGATCAAAACTAGGTGCCAAAAAATGATGATGAATTTTCAGGGTGAGCGTGAGAGCCTTTCTGCTAAGGCTGGGGATTTATGTCAAAAAATTTATACAGCCATACTTGAAGCCCCTAGTCTATCTCAATGGCATAGCTATGTGAAGGCTACTCTCGTAAATGAATCTGAAATTGAAGCTCTTTATCTTATTAACGCTAATGGAAAACAAATAGGGGCTACGTTTCTTCGGGGTCAGGCACGTTCCTTTTATGAGCCAACTATGGAAGGAAGCGATCACTCATTCACGGAGTACTATACTCGTGCTAGGGAATCATCATGTGGACGTCATTTGACAAATCACTATTTGTCTTTGGCTTCAGGAAATATTTGCCTTACGTATTCGTGTACGATAATCATTAAAGATGCAAGCTATATTCTTTGCATCGATTTTACAAAATGACTTTTTTTAGCTTAAAAGAGAGAGTGATAATGCAGGATAAAGATATTGAAATAAACTTTAAGAAACGCTATATATTGGCGCTAATGTTGATTGCATTTCTTTCGACAGGGGCTTTTTATATTCTTGACTTTGCCCTAAAAACGAGTGATTTTACAGCACTTATTGTCAATAAATCAGCAAAACAGCGAATGTATTCACAGCGTATTGCTTCTTTCTCTCAACAATACTACAGAAGCACTTATGTCAAAGAAAATAGTTCCGACCATGAAACGATACGATTGGCCCTCGAAGAAGCGATGAATGAAATGGGCCAAGCCAATAATGCGTTATCTTCGGGGAATATCAATAAAGATGTACAGATTAAGCTCTCTACAGCAATGGCCGAAATCTACTTTGGAAAGATTAATCTCAAAAAGCGGGTAGATGATTATCTTAATCTTTCCAAGCAATTAACAAAAGTACAAACACAAATAGAAGCTCTTGAAATTTTAGACAAACTTCTTGTGATTTCGAATCCCCTTTTAGTTGATCTCAATGAAACGGTTTTTCAATATCAGAAAGAAGGGGAAGAAAATATTGCAAACATTCGTCATCTAGAGTCACTTGCATGGATGGTAACTCTTTTTACCTTGTTGATGGAAGTCATTTTTATTTTTCAACCCATGGCGAATACGATTAGGCTCTTTATTCAAAATGAGAGGTCCCATAATGATCGTCTTGAGCAAGAAATTAAAATTAGAACTTACAATCTTGAACAGGCAAATCAAAAACTCAGATATAGTGCCTCACATGACCCGCTAACGGGACTCAATAATCGGTTTAATCTCGAGCAGGAACTGGAAAATATTTTCGTACATTATCGTGTCAATCATATACCATTTGCAGTGCTGATGCTGGATATTGACTGGTTCAAAAAAGTCAATGACACCTACGGTCATAATGTTGGCGATTATGTTCTCAAAGAGTTATCGACACTTTTAAGTGGAGCTATACGATCGGAAGACAGTGCATATCGTACAGGGGGAGAAGAATTTGTTATTATTCTAAATCGAATATCCCAAGCACAAGCGATGGATAAAGCTGAAGAAATACGCCATATAATCGAAGAATACCCGTATATTTGTGATGGATATACTTTTAATATTACCATCAGTTGTGGCGTCTATCATGCAGCATTGGTGGACGCTGAAGATGTACATGAAATAATGAAATTGGTAGATAATGCTCTCTACAAGGCTAAACATTCAGGCCGAAATCGCGTTGTTTTAGCAGAGCTTTCTTCCTTGAAGCAAGTGCTGAGCTAAATGTCTAATTTTTTTTCGTATTTTTATCATTACGTTTTTCTTTTAAAGTTTTCGTTGGTGCTTTTTTAACTGCTTTTTTTGAGTCTTGACCTTTTGCCATAATATCCCCTTTATTTGGATTTGTTAATCATATAATTGTTCACACATAGTATACGACTTATACTTAAAAAGCAGTACCCATAAATCCTCTTAACTGCTGATACCTTATTTCCCTCAATCAGCTTCCTATAGCGTAAAGTTATTGAAATGTCTTTGCTAAATTCACAACTAGAGTAACGAATGAAAAAGTGTCTATTATTTGGAGGTCATTCCAAAAAGATCAGTCTGAACGGTTCTGATAAAAAGACAAACGATGCTTACTCGTTGTCCTCTTTATGCGCTTTAATAAATTCATCCAACAAGAGCGTGAGTGACTCAACCGTCTCTTTGTAAGGGTCGTCCGCTTTTATAAACTTGCTGGCCAAATAGGTATAGGCAAAGGTCTCTGTTTTGTCTTTACGTTTTGTGATCACTTCTTCTCCAAGCCCCACTTCTATGTAAATAACGTGTGCTCCTTTTACTTCTATAGCATCAATCTTTACAACAAAGACACTGGCATCCGTTTCTCCTAGAGAAAAGCCTGCCTTTTTTAGCTTTTCTGCGACCATATTCTTTAACATGACTTTTGTGTCCTGATTTAGAAAACCAGCCTCGCTTGCGAAATAAAGATTTAAGGAATGGACATTATCGAGAGTATAGAGCGAGGCTGAAAAAAGTGAAGTTGAGAGCAAAAGTGCTAAAAATAACTTTTTCATCATTTTTTCTCCGGCTTATTTTGGTTCAGAGCATAATCCATATTTTCCATAAATTCGTCTGGTTTCATATAGGCAACCGTTTCAAAAAGAGACTTCTGATCTTTTGGATCAATAAAAAATACTGCTGGAATCAGGGGGGCAGAAAATTCTTGGGGATACTTTCCTTTATCCTTGTATTTGTCGATGACAATGCTCACAAAGCTTTCCTTGGCTTTTGTCATAACTGCAGGGTCCTTGAGCGTTTTTCTTTCAAACTTTTTACACCAAGGACAATAATCGGCTACAACCACCAACATGACGACTTTATGTTGCTTTTTAGCCGTTTTAATAGCCATGTCATAGCTTCGCAGATAATTTACTTCAGCAGCAAACTCATCGATTTGAGCTGCATAGATAAAACTAAAGAGGGTCAGCAGTATTATTAAAATTTTCATTTCATTCCTTTATTTGAGAGTCTAATGCCAAAATTTTCCTAAATCAGGATAGATTTCAGGAGTGAGAATAAGAGTACATATTAGGTATATATTTCTATAATAGTAATCGAATTATAGCGAAAATGCTGTTTTTTAAAGAGGATGACTTCCTCTGGTAGCAAAAATATCATATTTAGCAGTATGATTACAAAATAATTTTTAAAATAACACAAGCAGTCAATAAAAATGCTCTTTAACAGCTACGAATTCATCTTTTTCTTTTTACCGATCACCTTTGGTATTTATTTTTGGCTTAATAAAAAACGTTTGACGTCAGCTTCTAAAGCGTGGATGGTATTTGCCTCATTGTTTTTTTATTCGTGGTGGAATGTCATTTATCTACCTCTTATTTTAGGCTCGATCCTCTTTAACTTTACGATAGGTTCTAGCATTACTCATATCAACAGTACGCACCGCTCAAAGAAGAAATTCTCGTCTAAAAGTGTATTAACATTTGGAATCATTAGCAATATTATTTTGCTAGGTTATTTCAAATACATGGATTTTTTCATTACCAATGCCAATGTGATTGCAGGTACTCACTTGGATTTGATACATATTGTTCTTCCTTTAGGTATCAGCTTCTTTACCTTTACTCAGATCGCTTATCTGGTCGATGCGTACCGTGATGAAGTCAAAGAGATGGATTATCTCAACTATACACTTTTTGTCACTTTTTTCCCTCATTTACTGGCAGGACCTATTTTGCATCATAAAGAAATGATGCCGCAGTTTGATGATGTCCGTAACAAAGTATTACATACCAAAAATATTTCTGCGGGAATGTATCTGTTTGCCATAGGACTCTTTAAAAAAGTGGTTATTGCCGATACTTTTGCCGTCTGGGCATCCTGTGGTTACGGCGATACCGCCTCTTTGTCGTTGATGAGTGCTTGGGCTACCTCACTTGCTTATACGTTTCAGCTCTATTTTGATTTTAGCGGTTATACCGATATGGCACTGGCGGTTGCGTTGCTCTTTAATATCAAGCTCCCCATCAATTTTAACAGTCCGTATAAAGCCTTAAATATCCAAGATTTTTGGAGACGCTGGCATATGACACTGTCGCGCTTTCTGCGTGATTACATCTATATTCCACTTGGCGGAAACCGTCATGGTGAATTTCGTACCTATAGCAATCTTTTTACTGTCTTTTTAGTCGGTGGATTATGGCATGGAGCCTCATGGATGTTTGTTATTTGGGGTGCATTGCATGGGATAGCCATTGTCGCTCATCGACTATGGCAGCAGATGGGGTTTAAAATGAATGCTCTTTTGGCGTGGTTTATCACTTTTAACTTTATCAATATCACGTGGATTTTTTTTAGAGCAAAAGAGTGGGACGATGCGGTTAATGTTCTGTCCGGTATGTTTGGATTAAACGGGATTGAAAAATTCTCTGACTTACTCGAGTTTGGTACGTTATCAACGATAGATTTATTCATAATGATGATTGTTTTTCTCATAGGCATAAGCACTTTTTTCACGAGAAATTCCAATCAAATGGTTAGTTCCCTGCGTTTAACAAACAGAAGCATGTTGTTTGGTGTCTTTTTGATGTGTATTGGAATATTGCAGCTGAATAAGATTTCAACTTTTCTCTATTTTAACTTTTAGGCTGATCCATGAAACCAATTCCTTGGATAATAAAGTTTCTTTTATTATCAATACTTACTCTGCTGATTGTGGGTGTTATAAACTTTATTTTAGATCCGTTTCAACAATACAGAAAAGCCAATTTTTATAAACCTATCTATGATAACGAGCGCTATTTAAACCCTGGATTAGCGAAAACGTATGATTATAATCAGGTGATTATTGGATCGTCTATGACCGAAAATTTTCTACTTTCGGATGCCAAAGATATTTTAGGATTTAATAAACCGATTAAATTTTGTATGTCCGGAGCAACTGCGTATGAGATAAAAACACTATTAGATTACGCCTATCAACATCGTAAAATTGATACGGTCGTCTATGGAGTGGATCTCTTTTCATTTACTGGAAATACAACACGCCTATTTCAAGGTGAGGGCTCATTTCCTTTTTATCTGTATGATAATAATCGATTAAATGATTATCGCTATCTTGTGAGTTTCGATACGCTTAAATTTTTTATGGATTCTTTTGTACTATCGAAACCAGAAGTAATGTTTGATTTTAATCGTATGTATCAGTGGCAGCATAAGGCAAGCGAAGATGATTTTAATGGAGCAGATCGTATTTCTGAGTGGAATGAGAAGTATGGATTTAATCCGGATTACACTAAAAGTGACTATTCGCTTAAAGCAATGAAGGCAAATATTGATATTAATCTGATCCCTCTTATTCAAAATCATCCTGAGACAACATTTTACTTTTTTTATCCACCTTACTCGATACTTGCGTTCAAAGATATGCAGAATAAGGGATGGTTGAGCACAGTAGAACAATTCAAGAAACATCTATTTACTCAGTTGGCTCACTATCCAAACGTGAAAATATACGATTTTCAAGTATCCAAAGAGGTTACGTGTAATCTTGATAATTATAAAGACCTGCTGCATTACCATCAACGGATCAATACATGGATGCTGCAAGAGATGAAAAATGAAAATTATTTGACGAAGGATAATGCTGATCTACAAAATTTTAATCGATCTTTGTCTACAAATATTCAAGAGTGTATGGCGGACATTCATTCCAATCAAAGATAAAATTACTGTTTATCAAAACTACCGCCAAGCGCTACGTTAGAGTAATCCGTCTTTTTGCATTCGTTCTTGCAAAGCAATAAGAATATAAGCGCTTACTGTTCCTCCATGAAAATCACGTATTTTAGTTTCCCATTCAACAGGAATAGTAATAAGCTTTTTCATTTTCGCTTTATCACTTTTAACAACCTCTTGACGTTCACTCATTGCTGCGGAATCTTTTACTTTTTCAATGTTTTGCAAAAAGTTTTTCTTGGCCATATTATATCCTTTATATATGTATTTTATATTGTTTATATATTTAAAAGACTTTTTATCTCTTCAAATAAATGGTCCATTTCCTGATCCGCTTTGCTGAATATTCGATATTCTTTAATGCTTTTACCTTCTCCGACGGAGTTTGCGATATCCACTCTTTGACGTAAAATAGATATCAGAAGGTCAAAATGTTCAGAGGTGCAAACAAACTCGATGAGGTCACCGAATCGCTTCATAGCTGGGTTGATGTTATTGAACAAAATATTGGTCTTGATGGTCTCTCCTTGAATTTCCGAAAGACTCTTGAGTATCTCTTCATACTTTTGCAGTCCCATTAGATCAAAGGGTTTATCGCTTACGGGTGTTATAAGAAGATCAGACGCCATAATAGCTACACGATTATAGGCGCTGTCAAATCCGCCTGAATCGATGATTGTGAGAGTGTCCTCGGAATCATTTTGTGCATAGTTAGCCAATTCTTCAGCCGTAGTAAAATGAAGTATTTGTATAGGATCCATTTTATGCTGTTGGCGAAGTGCATTGGTAACGGTCAGTGATCGCTGGGTATCGAGGTCGATAATACGTGTATCAATGATCTTTGAAAAATTAACAGCAAGATTCCAAGCAACAGTTGATTTTCCAACGCCGCCTTTTTGATGTGAGAGAGTGATTATCATATATGCCTTAAATATCTATAGAATATTAAAAGTATATACTTTAGATACTTAAATTTTATCTGTTTATGACCGTCAAAATAAAATGCTTTGTACTCTTAATACAATGTATGTTAGAATAAAAACAAGGCGAATTCGCATCATTAACGAATACCCATTGCCAACATTCTACCATCCAAACCTGTTAATTCACTAAAAACCTCATAAGGCGTTTTAAACCCTAAA
>JAYVLH010000142.1:0-21724 GCA_043759555.1 Sulfuricurvum sp.
GTCTCGGACTGTCTGTAAAACATGTAGTTGTTTTGGACTCATTTGGTGAATTGTATTATCGGCTAATGATGCACATACAAAGAGAACTATTAATGAAATAAATTTCATCATACTTTACCTCCTTATTTTGGTGATGAAATTTTAAGGTATGCGTAAGCTTCCAGTGCTGTTATGAATCTTTTAAATGATTTAGTTAAGAAAAAGTAATGAAAATAGTTGATTAGACCCTATATATAGGGAATCTTAATATTAAGATAACTTTATATTATGGGTATATTATGTTATAAAATATTATTTATTTGTGTTTACTTTAAGGTTAGAATATATTTTAAGCTATATTTAAGCAAATAAGAAGGGATTTTGAGGAGTGATTAGTCTTCAGTTGTCAGATAAATCCAGAACTCTTTGTGTGATTTTCCTTGATCGAGAAAGTAAAATTGCAAAATAGCAACGCGATACAAGGTAATAAGCATTTTGGCAAAAGGGATTGCAAGAGAAATGGAGAGCCACCACGGCTGCTCTTTTTCTCCTTTTGAGAGCATCATTTCTTCAATACCGATATTGTTGCTTAGATAGACTCCCAATGCCATCGAAAAGATAAAATTGAGTATAACGCCAAAAATGGCATAAGCAAAAAGTGCTGGCGAAGAGTAATCAATCATAGGTTCAATTATTCTTTATACGCAGCAATTGCATCTTGTAGGATTTTAGTTGCGGATGCTTTGTCTTCAAACCCTTTTACTTTTACCCATTTATTTGGTTCTAGCATTTTATAGGTTTCAAAAAAGTTTTTAATTTTTGCCAATGTGTGTTTAGGAATATCCCCAAGATCTTGAATTTCTTCAAATGTAGGATCGATTTTTGAAGTTGGAACAGCAAGAAGTTTTTCATCAATACCGCTTTCATCTTCCATAATTAAGACACCAACTAAACGACAGTTGGTTACACAGCCTTCTACCATAGGATATTCCGTAAGGATTAAGATGTCAGCAGGATCGCCATCTTGGGAAAGTGTTTTATTTACAAATCCGTAGTTTGCCGGATAATACATTGCTGAGTGCATGACGCGGTCAAGAACTAAAGCACCACTTTCTTTTTCAACTTCGTATTTAATATTTGAACCGCATGCGATCTCGATAATTGCTTTTACTTTATCTGGATTTTCGCCGTATCCGATTTTATTAAGATCCATCTGCATACCTCTTTATCATTATTTATTGGTGCGGATTGTAACAAAATTATCTTTGAGCTACATTGAAACCTACCAGTAAAAGTATTTTAATGAAGTTTATACTAAAATCACATTAACGTGTTACGTTTAAAATGCAAATAAGAGGTTCAAGAAGTGGGATTACTCAACAGTGTAATGAACTATTTTATCAGACCAAAAAATCTCTCGCAGTTACAAGTATGTGTGAGTGAATTGCCTGATGTATCTTCTGAGCATGATGGTGCAAAAGTAGCTGCTATTGCTGCAGCACTTCATCATCATTCTCTGGAGAATGATGATGTTAGGGCTAGAGTTGCGGCTATCGCTGTTGCACTTCATCATCATGAACTTGAAAATTCATGTCAAAATAATACTTTAGCTGGACTTGCTTCCCTTGTTGCAGCAATCCACCATCATAATAAAAAGAAGTAGGGATTACGCTTATGGCAAAAAAATACATCGACATAATGGACACGACGTTCCGTGACGGATTTCAGTCTGTTTTTGGCGGACGCGTGTTGATGAATGATTTTTTTCCTGCAGTAGAAGCGGCAGCTCATGCGGGAATTACGCACTTTGAATTTGGAGGCGGAGCACGCTTTCAAAGTCTTTTTTTCTATCTTAATGAAAATGCATTTGATATGATGGATAAATTTCGAGCCATCGTAGGCCCAGATGCTAATCTTCAAACGTTAGCTCGTGGTGTCAATACGGTAATGCTTGATACGGGCAGCCGAGAGATGGTTGATTTACACGCTAAAATGTTCAAAAAACATGGAACAACGACTATTCGTAATTTCGATGCACTTAATGATGTTGAAAATCTTAAATACTCGGGTGAGCGTATTGTCCATCATGGACTTAAGCACGAAGTAGTTGTCACGATGATGGACCTTCCTCCAGGCTGTGTAGGTGCTCATGATGTGGCATTTTATGAAAAAACGCTTCGTGAAATCTTAGACTCAGGTATTCCTTACAGTTCGATCTGTTTTAAAGATGCAAGCGGGACATCTAGTCCTCAAAAAGTCTTTGAAACAATTCAAATGGCACGCAAGCTTGTTCCTGAAGGAACGCATTTACGTTTGCATACGCATGAAACAGCGGGTGTGAGTGTAGCGTGTTATCTTGCGGCACTGGATGCTGGAATCGATGGTATTGATATGGCGGCAGCTCCTGTGAGCGGCGGTACATCACAACCCGATATTTTGACGATGCTGCATGCTGTTAAGGGCAAGAACTTTGATCTCGGAGGCTTAGAGCTAGAAAAAATCTTGCAATACGAAGATGTATTGGGCGATTGTTTAAAAGACTATTTCATACCGCCAGAAGCGACGCAAGTTTCTCCTCTTATCCCATTTTCACCAATGCCTGGAGGAGCTTTAACTGCGAATACGCAGATGATGCGTGATAACAATATGTTGGATCGTTATCCTGAAGTTATTCGTGCAATGCGTGAAGTGGTTGAAAAAGGTGGATACGGTACATCCGTTACTCCGGTTTCACAGTTTTATTTCCAGCAAGCGCTTAATAATGCACTTATGGGTCCATGGAAAAAGATTGCTCCGGGATATGGAAAAATGGTATTGGGTTATTTTGGAAAAACGCCCACAGCTCCTGATGCAGAGGTTATTCGTATCGCGCATGAGCAGTTAAAACTTGAACCAACCACAGATCATGCAATTGATATTGCGGATCGTGATGAAAAAAAATCAGTTGCGTATTGGACTGCGCAATTGAAAGATGCAGGACTTGAAGTAAGTGATGAAAATATTTTCATCGCTGCTTCATGTGATGTCAAAGGCATCGCATTCCTTAAAGGGGAAGCAACCGTAAATGTACGAAAAAACAGTCCGAAAACGGACGATGTTACAAAATCAATTCAATCAACACTACAGGAGAATTTCACAATGGCAAATGGTACATACACAGTAATCGTAGACGGACAACAATATAATGTGCAAATCGTAAATGGAAATGCAAACGTTCAATCAGTAACAGCAGCACCAGTCGCCGTCGCAGCACCTGTATCAGCTCCCGTAGCAGCAGCACCAGTAAATGAAAATGCTATTCGTTCAGAGTTGCCTGGATCTGTATTTAAACTTTTAGTTAAAGCAGGTGATCCAATCAATGCGGGCGATAAAATCATGATTCTTGAAGCGATGAAAATGGAGATCGACGTTCTTGCACCGCGTACAGGTGTATTGAGTGCAGTTATGGTTGAAGTGAATGAAAAAATTGAAGCGGGTCAAGTGCTTGCAATCGTAGACTAAACTTATATCCTCGTCATTCCCGCGAAGGCGGGATTCCAGTATTGATTAAACGATCGGTATGACGAACTAAGCTAGCAATGATAGTCTTTTGACTTCCATCTTTTCTATTATTAACGGAATAATATCCTCACTTTTCGTTTTATTAATAAACCCATCAGCACCTAATCCCGCGGCTTCACGTTTATTATTGTCACCTGTCATGGAACTGTTAACGATAACCGGAATAAATTTTGTAAGCGGATTGGCTTTGAGCTGACGAACAACAGTAAATCCCGACATTTCTGGCATCTCAATATCAGTAATAATAGCAGGAATACTAGATGGGTTTGGATGCCCATTGATAAAATCCATCAGTTCTTTGCCATTATTAAATATTTGATGTGCAATCTTGGCATTTGTAAAAATTTGACGTAAATGACGTTGCGCTGTTTTTGAGTCTTCAGCAATTAAAACGGTACCGTTTTTAAGTTTTTCGGGAATAACAATATCATCTAAGTTATTTTTTGATGATAAAACATTAACCATCGCTTGAGGAATAACGTCTGCCAGTAATTTTTCGTAATCAAGAACTAAGCATAGACTACCATCATCAAGACGTGTATCATTGATGATAAGTCCATCTTCACCGAGTCGATAGCTGTCTGGTGCATGCATTTCATTCCAATTTTTCTTTATGACGCGATAAGCAAACATAATGCGTATGCCAATAATGACACCATTGAAATCACAAACAAGAATATTAGAAAGTTTTTTATTTTCTGGTGTTAAATCAGATCCAAGCCATCTTGGCAGATTAAGAATAGGAATTTGCAGGCCGCGTAATACAATAGTTCCTTCCAATAATGGATGGGAAGAGGGAATAAGTGTGAGTTGATGATGTTTTGATTCAACGACTTCCCGCGTTTTAAAAACATTGATGGCGTAGTATGCAGACGTTTGAGCGGCATCTACTTTAAAGATTAGAAGTTGGACTTCGTTATTTTTAGCTAGATTGGTAGCCCCATCTACATGTTCCATAAGTGACATAATTAACCTTGACTTTTTTCTTATCTTTATCATATCCAAACTGAAGCTTTTTTTTACTAAAAACTAAAGCCATGACGCTGTAAAATAGTGCTTAATTATCGATTACAGTTAAAAGGGACCTCTTATGAGTCGAACAACCGCTTGTCCATTGGATTGTTATGATGCTTGCCGCATTGTTTTAGATGACAATGGTAAGATAAAAGGAGATAAAGAACATTCTGTGACACAGGGGTATTTATGTCCACATCTAAACCATTTTGATGACACCGCACGGATTATTAAACCACGTTTTAGAGGTAAAGAAATTTCGCTGGAAGAGGCATTAGACATATTAACTGATAGACTTGGCGAGGTAGACCCTTCTGAAACTTTTTTCTATCGAGGAAGCGGAAATGTTGCATTAATGCAACGCTCTATGGATCATTTTTTTGCTTCTATGGGAGCCGTTGGGACGAGAGGCTCATTGTGTGATGGTGCGGGACATGCAGGAATTATGCTTGGTCGCGGTAACAATTATCAACTCTCACCAGAGATGATTTTTGAAGCTGAAACAGTAATAGTATGGGGAAGAAATTTACATACTTCTCATTCGCATTTGATTCCATTTTTGAAAGACAAAAAGGTTATCGTCATAGATCCAATCAAAACATCTTTGGCAAAAACTGCGGATTTGTATATTCAGATCAAGCCACGGTGTGATTTGCATTTGGCGCTGCTGCTTTCACGATTTAGTATTATCGAAGGGCTGCAGGATGAAGAGTTTTTAGAAAATTACGGCAGTGAATACAAAGAGTTTTATGAGTTGACGCAAATGGTTCGGATTAAATCAACACTTGAGTCTATTGATGTTTCACTAGGTCAAATAGGCTCAATTTTAGAGCTTATTCGTGAAAAAAAAACAGTCATTTTGGTAGGTGCAGGGGTGCAAAAATATGACAATGGTGCGGAAGTATTACGGGCAATTGATGCATTTGGTGCGCTTTTGGGATTATTTGGCAAAGTTGGATGCGGTGTGAGCTTTTTAGGTTCCTCTTTACAATCTTTACAATTACCATTTATTTCAATGCAAAAAACTGTTGCGCTTCCTACCGTTAATTTTTCAAACTATAAAACAGTATTTGTTCAGGGAGCTAATCCATTGCAGCAAATGCCAAATTCACTGAAAGTACGTAACGAATTTTCTAAGAGTGAATTTAAAATTTATTTTGGACTTTACGAAAATGAAACATCCAAAGAATGTGATTTGATCATTTCTGCGAAAACGTTTTTAGAGAAAAAAGATATTCGTGCATCGTATGGTGATTTTAGTTTGCAACCAATGGCACAACTGCGAGAAAGTGATATTGGGATAAGTGAATACACACTTGCCCGATTATTGTGCGACCGATTTCATCTTTTGATACCAGATGAAGATGAGTGCTTAGAAATGCTTTATTCCCAGATGGAAGTCGTTGATGGAATTGAGATGAAAAAGATTCGTCCAAATATTCCTTATAAAGATGGTTTTGCGACTGATTCGGGTGAATTTGAATTTATGGATGAAGTGAATTTGGGATTCAGTAATGAAGAAGGTTTCTTTTTTATTACTTCCAAATCACCGCGATCGCTGAATTCACAATTTCATCGGGAAGAAGGGATTTTTTTACATCCTGAATGTGGATTTGAAGAGGGTGAAGCAGTAAAGGTGAGTAATAAAATAGGATCGATTTGTGTTATTGTCCATCATGATGCTAGACTACGTCATGATTGTGCCTTAATGTATGCCGGAACGCCTGATGTAAATGTTTTAACTCCTAGTTTGCTGAGTGATGAAGGTGAAAATGCCGTGTATCAAGAATTTAAAATAAAGGTAGAAAAATTATGACAACAAATTTTGAACAGTATGTGCTTCCAACCTATGGGCGTCAGCCTATTAGTTTTGTAGAGGGAAAAAATGCCCTTTTGATTGACAGTGAAGGAAAAGAATATATTGATTTTGCTGCGGGTATTGCAGTATGCAGTGTAGGTCATTCTAATGACCGTCTGACGAAGGCAATATGCAATCAAGTGTCCAAGCTAATCCATGTCTCTAATTTGTATTACATCGAGCCACAGGCTGCGTGTGCGAAAAGGATTGTGGAACTAAGCGGATATCCTATGAAATGTTTTTTCGGTAACAGTGGTGCTGAAGCCAATGAGGGTGCTATCAAGATCGCACGTAAATTTGGAGAAGTGGATGGAGAGCCTAAGCGCTATAAAATCATCACACTGGAACACTCCTTTCATGGACGCACGATTACTGCGCTTAAAGCAACGGGTCAAGAGTCGATGCACAATTATTTCGGACCTTTTCCTGATGGTTTTGTGTATGCTAAAAATATTGATGAAATTGAATCACTAATCGATGAACATACCGTTGCCGTTATGATTGAGCTTGTGCAAGGGGAAGGTGGTGTACAGCCACTGGATCGTGCAAAAGTTCAAGTATTGGAAAAGATGCTTAAATCTCGTAATGTTTTACTGATGGTAGACGAAGTTCAGACAGGGATTTACCGTACTGGTGAGTTTTTGGCCTCTAACCTTTATGGAATTGAACCTGATGTTATTACATTGGCTAAAGGTTTGGGAGGTGGTGTCCCCATCGGTGTAGTAATGACCAATCGTATTAATGTTTTTGCACCAGGTGATCATGGATCGACCTTTGGAGGAAATTATCTCTCTACGGCTGCTGCGAATGAAGTGCTTGATATTCTCGAAGAGCTAAAAGGCAGTGGTGAACTCGATGAAACATTAATTTATTTTGAAACAGCATTAGAAGCATTTGCTCAAAAACATCTTGCAATATTTCAAGAACATGTAGGATTTGGTCTCATGCGCGGATTACGTGTTGTGGATGCTGAGACATTGAGTAAAATCATCAATGCCGCTCGAAATCATGGTGTTATTGTGCTCAAAGCTGGACGAAATACGCTTCGTTTTCTTCCACCACTGACGATTACAAAAGCAAATATCGATGATGGGTTTGCACGTTTAGAAAAAGCGATGGGCAATTTATAAGTGCACTTTAGTACCTATATGAATGAATGGCTTTATGGAGCTGATGGATATTACGGAACGTATCGTCCTATCGGTAAAAAAGGCGATTTTTACACCGCAGTGAGTACATCCAAATTTTTTGGTGGATCAATCGCAAACCATATTATCAAACGACTTGATGAAGGTTTTTTAACAGAGGACTCTTTAATTTGTGAAATTGGTGCCCATCACGGATATTTACTTGCGGATATTATAGAATTTCTCCATACGTTAAGACCATCGTTGTTACAGACCCTTCGTTTTGGGATTATTGAGCGTTTTGATGCACTTCAAGATCATCAAAAAAGTTATTTTTCTGATTCTTTTGGCGATGTGATTAAATTAGAACATTATTATGATGTGAGTGAAATAAAGGCTTCTAATGCTTTTTTTATTGCTAATGAAATCTTTGATGCCTTTGCGTGTGAACTTTTTTATAAAGGAAAGATTGGTCGTGTGGAAGAGGGTAAGATCCTTTTTGACATAGAATCACCTGAATGCAACGAACATGCTTTAAAATATAAAAAAGATCGTGGGGAAATCGCTGTAGGATATGAATCATTCGCAAAGTCTTTAGCGTCTAGTATTTCAAAATTTGAATTTATGAGTTTTGATTATGGGGAGTTGAATGCACGCAGTGATTTTTCTATACGTATTTATCAAGAACATCAAGTAACACCGCTGTTTGATGAATCATTGAACTTAAGTAATGTTTTTGAGACGGCAGACATTACGTACGATGTTAATTTTTCGCATGTAAAAGATGCTTTTGAATCTGCAGGATTGGTATGTGCCGGATTTTCAACGCAATTGGTTGCATTGATTGATATGGGTATTTTGGACTTGCTTGCATTGCTTAAAGAAAAAGCAAGTGATACGATTTATATGCAAGAACTTGAAAAAGTAAAAATTCTTATCACTCCTTCTTTGATGGGTGAGCGATTTAAAATGATACGGTTTAGCCAAGGATAAAGAATGAACGTAAAAGTAAATGGTGAAAATCGAGTATTTACAGAGGGCACAACATTATATGATGTTATTCATACGTTGAGTTTAGAAGATCGAGTTATGGCTGCTGCTGTCAATATGCAGATTGTCAAGAAAGATGCGTGGGAGAACGCTGTATTGAACGATGGTGATACTATTGAGCTGCTTGATTTTGTAGGCGGTGGTTGAAAATCTATATAGGTGGTTCTTATCGTAGCATTTGAATCAATATATCGACGAGCTTTTCATCAAATTGAGCACTCATGTTCCTCTTCATTAAAAGTAATGCTTCAAAGCTCGTATAACTTTTTCGAAATGTCCGCTTTGTTGTTAGAGCATCAAAAGCATCACACATTCCGATTATACGGGCCGACCTTGGGATAGTTTTTCCTTTAAGCTGATCAGGATAACCTGTACCGTCTAGGCTTTCATGATGATGCATCACTCCTTTAAGAATAGTCTGATTTATAATTCCATTCTTTACTAAAATATCATATCCGGCTAAAGAATGCTGTTTAATTGTTTCAAATTCATTTTCTTTTAAAGTGGAAGGTTTTTCCAGAGTTTTAGAATCGATTCGCATTTTTCCAATGTCATGCAATAATCCAGAATACGTCAAATCGAATAGCTCTTGTCGATTCATTTTGAGTTTATTCCCGATAATAGCTACAAAAAAAGCAACATTTGTGCTGTGATGATGGGTAGTGTATTCTTTAGGAATGATTTTTAAAATGATTGACATTACATTTTCATCAGTATTAAGGGTGTCAACAATTTCACCTACACATGCATACACAGCATCACTATGAAGTTTTTCATCGCGTTTATCAAAAAAATATTGGATTAATTTGGCAGTTGTTGAATAGATAAAAGAAAGTTTTTGTTTTAAAACTTCAATGTGTGCAATTTCTTCTTTGATCATTAATGCATTAGAAATCGGATCTTCTATTGTATTAGAATGCTTTAAAAGTGTGATGGAGTTGTTGAGTGAAGTATAACCGTTAAGTTTATAGGAATCATAACGGTTAGTATATACAGTCTCATGTTTTATTAAGATTGCCATAAGAGTCTCATCCAATACTGTATTGGCTTCGATAATGACTACAAAATCGTTATAACGTTTAATATAAATATCAAAAGGAATTATTTCCCCTTTAACTAAAGTATCAATATTGATAGGCTTATAGTTGATATCTATAATTATTTTAGCTATTTTTCTCATGACAATGCGTGTACCTATCTTCTTAATATGTAATTTTACTTGTTATGGTCTTTATGCATGACTGTAAATGTTAATAACCTTAAATATTTAAAAGCTTTTCATATTTGGATTTGAGTATGAGAAATTGCTTATTCAGTTGTTCGTATTCTTTTTTGTAATCGATTTCATTTTCTTCTAAAAACTTTTCTGCTGCTCCTTGAGTATTTGGTGATGGAGAGACAATGATGTATGTCACCTCTTTTCCATTTTCTTCTTTCACCGTTGTTTTAAGCTCACCGTTCATTGTTTTTTTGATGACATTATGAATACTTTGCCGATATTGTGCGGCATATTTTTGAATTGAGATAAGGTCTTCCATTAGAGGTTAGATACTTTTCTTCATGTATTCAGCAACAAGGACAATTTGAGTGCCGTTGATTTTTCCCTCGATGAATTTCGCATCGTCGGTAAGATGTATGTTTTTAACAATAGTCCCGCGCTTAGCAGTAAATCCAGCACCTTTAACATCCAAATCTTTGATTAGGGTGACCGTGTCGCCATCATTGAGAATCGTACCATTGCTATCACGATGAACGACTGATCCTTCATTTGCAGCTGAAGATATTTTGAGCATTCCTGCATCTGCCCATGCTTTGACATCCTCTTCAAGATACATCATGTCCAGTAAATCTTGTGAACCTAATGCGTGTAAAAGACGATACGACATAACTTGCACAGCAGGTGTTGTACTCCACATACTGTCATTCAGACAACGCCAGTGATCAGTATCAAGGTTTTGAGGATTTTCGATTTGATTTTGGCATTTTTCACAGATATAAATTGACTGTTCTGCACTTCCATCACTTGGAAGAACTTGATACACTCTCAAATCGTCAGTTGCAGTACAAAGTTCACACTGATTATTACTTCTTTGGATTAATGTTTGGTTTACGCTCATAATTAGCCTTTTAGATTGATTGGAAGTATTATGGCAAATTTTAGTTAAAAAGAAGGAATAATTGATTTTTAGAGAGTCTCGATAGCTACAACTGCAATGGCGTATTCACCATCGTGGGTAATGGAAACAGATGTATTTGTAATTGCAAATATCTCTTTTACTTTATTACTAAGAGAAAGAATGGGTGCACCTTTGTGTGTTTTAGAAAGTATGATGTCATGAAACCCGCATTCATATCCGATTCCGCATCCTAAAGCTTTTGAACATGCCTCTTTAGCTGCCCAAAATCCTGCAGCTGTACGATGATTTTTTGCAAGAATAATTTCCTCAGGAGAGAGAAATTTTGACAATCCACGATCTCCGAAACGATCTATAAGACGTTTCATACGATCTATTTTTATGAGGTCAATACCTATCATTCTCCGTTATTGAACCACAAAATCGACAAAATAAACATTTTTAATTTTACCATCTTTTAGACGAGGATTGATTTCAGAAACAATTTGTTCTTTAAGTGTCTCTTTTCCTTTTTCAGTTGAGATCTCTTCGAGGGATTTGGAAGAGAGGATACGGATGATGATATCACGTAATACCGGTTTTTTGGTTTCGAGTTCCTTTTCTAACTCCTCACCTTCCAGTTCTAGATTCATCTCTACTTTTAAATAGCGTCGGCCACTTTCAGAAAGAAGGTTGACAGTAAAAAGTTCAAGCGGATACATAATTCCAACTTCTGTGGAAACTGCTCCATGTGCGTTCCCCTCACTAGCGTGTCCACTTTCTACTGGCACTTCATCGCTGTGGGCGGTTGCTTCTTTGGTCGTTTTTGGTGATTCGCTCTCTGCATCATGATTTCCCATCATCATAAAGGCAATAATACCACCAATGATAATAATGAGAAATAGGACGGCGATGATAATAATCAGGAGTAAACTACCAGACTTTTTCTTTTCCCCGCCCTCTGGTACACCTTCTTCATGATGTTCTTTTTCTTTATCAGCCATCCGTTGCTCCTGTAAACCAAAATATTTGCTTTATTGTACCTCGAAACCTTTGAAATTTACGTTGATTTGAGTAAACTTAGGTGATTAAAGTGGGGTTTTGATAATGATTGAATCATTTTTTGTGTTTGTGGGTCGTCCATTTCTCTCCTTTTTTGAGAGTATTGAACGCTTTGGTGTTTTTATTTTGTTTCAAGCTCGTTTGTTTCGTCTGTATCCTAAGATTTTTAATCGACCGGTTATTGTTCTTACACAGATCGAAACGATAGGATTAGGGTGCTTGGGCGTTGTGTCATTGACTGGATTGTTTACGGGTATGGTTGAGGCCATTCAGCTTTATAGCGGTTTTCATCAGTTTGGTATTGAGAGTTTTATTGGATACACCATTTTTCTTTCTATTACCAAAGAATTAGGGCCTGTATTCGCATCATTAATGCTTATTTCCCGCTCAATTAGTGCAATGGCGGCGGAGCTTGGTACCATGCGTGTATCAGAACAAATAGATGCAATTGATATCTTGGGTGTAGATTCGAAAGAGTATCTTTTAGCACCACGTATTGTCGCAACAGTAATTTCTTTGCCGCTTTTGGTAATTTGGTTCGATTTTATAGCGGTATCATCAGCATATTTCATCTCAACAAGTGTGTTAGGTATCAACAGTACTGCTTACCAAGAGACGGTGATGCGTTTGGGTGAGTTTGATGATATTATGACTGGAGTCATTAAAGCTGCTATTTTTGGATGGATTGTGAGCGCTATAGGCAGTTATATTGGGTATCACACAACAGGTGGAGCTCGTGGAGTAGGGGAGTCAACGATTAATGCTGTTGTTTATTCAGCAGTGTCTATTTTTATTGCTAACTATTTTCTATCATCGTTGTTCTTGTATTTGGACTGGTAGGAGTACATTGTCACGACTTTTGCAAAATCGTGGAATGACTTAATTATGATTCTGAAAGTTCACTTAGTGGGCGAAATTGAAAGGTGTCAGGATCGTAGTAATCAATGGCACCGGTTTCAATGTCATAATACCATCCGTGAATAAAAAGCTTCTCTTCTTCAGCCAATTTTTTGACATAAGGATAGCTAAGAAGATTTTCGATTTGAGTTACAATTGAAAGTTGTTCAGTCGCACGCAGTAACTCTTCGGGATCAGCGTCTTCGCCCAATGCTATCATTGCCATAGTTTTTGCTTTTTCTCCAAGAGTGAGCCATTTGGCGGTATGAACCATTGATGTTTGACAGGAAGATTTATACAACGCAGCGATAGCTCCACAATGTGAGTGACCGCAAATGATGATTTCAGAGACTTCCAGCACTCCTACAGCATATTCAATTCCGGCTGCAGTTGAGTGGAAATCTTCGTCCAGTTTGTAGGGAGCAACAAAGTTTCCGACATTTCGGATAACAAAGAGATCACCGGGAGTAGATTGTACGATGAGATCGGGAATAACACGTGAATCCGAACAGCCTACAAATAAAGTACGCGGATTTTGTCCATCTTTAACTAATTTTAAAAGATGTTCTTCATTTTTTTTAAAAAAAGTTTTTTGAAATGTTTCATTGCCATCGGCAAATTTTTTGAGTCGACTGAGATTGCAATCAGAATTTTTTAGTGACATTCTTTGATTCCCAGAGAGCATAAAATATTTTCATATACTTTACCGCCGCCACGATCACAATCATCATGGTATTCTATGGTAATCATTTTCATTCCACCGGTAACATCTCCAGCATAAATAACGGGCTCAAGTGGGCACTCACTCGTATATTTTTGAATTGCTTCTTCGATTTTTTCTTTATCTTCAGGTGTTGAATAGGCAAGTGAAAGCTTAGTGTATCGTTCTTCAGATTTATGATCAGCGATAATAGAGCATTTGTTCATAATAAATGTCCTTGATATTTTAATATAGGTTATTATAGCTTTAAAAGTTAAAACCACTCCAAAAGTTTAGTGACTTCATCGATTTCATAACATTTTATAGCCGTTTTTTCTAGCGGCTTTTTTGGAATAAGGGCTTTGGTAATCTGCTGAGAATGAGCTTCTTTGAGCCGCTGATCAAGTTGATAGACTTCACGGATATCGCCTACGAGCGAGACTTCACCGATAAATACCGTTTCTTTGGAAATGGCACGATTTCGGAAGCTGCTGATAATAGCTGCGAGAATGGCTAAATCTGCAGAGGTTTCCGTGATTTTGATACCACCGGTAATATTGACAAAAACATCATAACTGTTAAGCGGTATTTCGAGTTTACGTTCCAATAAAGCCAAGAGCATATTTAGACGATTATTATCAAATCCTGTCGCTTGACGTTTTGGATTTGGGGCATGAGTATCACTCACAAGGGCTTGCACTTCGAGAACGATGGGGCGTGACCCCTCCATAATAACAGTGAGAGCAGAACCGCTTTGTGATTTGCTGCGGTTGAAAAAACGTGATGATAGATCTTTGGCAGACATCAATCCTTCTGAACGCATCTCAAATACTCCTATTTCACTAGTAGGCCCAAAGCGGTTTTTAAATCCGCGTAAAATACGAAGTTCATGTCCGCTATCTCCTTCAAAATACAAGACGACATCGACCATGTGTTCCAAGACGCGTGGTCCAGCGATAGAGCCTTCTTTGGTAATGTGCCCGATAATGAAGATCGCGATACGGCGTTCTTTTGCAATGCGCATCAGATCAAACGTAATCTGGCGAACCTGCGTAACGGATCCGGGAGCGGAAGCGATGCTTTCTGAGTAAAGAGTCTGGATGGAATCGATGATAATACATTCGTAAGCACGTTCATGCAATTCACTTAAAACCTGTTCAAGGCGTATTTCAGCTAAGAGATAGAGATTGTCGACATTGGCACCTAGACGATTGGCCCGAAGTTTAATCTGCCCTTCACTTTCTTCGCCTGATACATACAGCACATTTCGATTTTGTTTGGCGAGATTGGAACCGATTTTCAGAAGTAAGGTTGATTTACCAACGCCAGGACTCCCTCCAATAAGAACCAATGATCCTGGAACGATTCCGCCACCTAGAACCATATCGAGTTCTGCATCGTCACTGGTGTACCGCTCTGTTGTTTCTTCTTGTATTTGGGTGATCTCTTTGGCTTTGGAAACTGCGGATGGTGAAGAAGAGGACGTGAGCTTGATAATATCTTGCTGCTGATCATTCAGCTCAACAAAACTGTCCCATCCACCGCAATTGGTACATTTCCCCATCCATTTTGGAGTTGTAAATCCGCAGTGCTGACACTCAAAGAGGGTTGATTTTTTTTTGGCCATTATTTTTGGTTTTCTTCCCCATAAATTGCATCCAAAATTCCATCCACAAATTCGTATTTATTAAACGGTACAAGATGTTCAGGCTGTTCGCCGACGCCGATGTAAAGAATAGGGAGTTCAAGTGCATATGCGATACTGAAAACTGAACCCCCTTTTGCTGTACCGTCAAGTTTAGTAATGATGATTCCATCTATACCTATCATTTCATTGAATGCTTTGGCTTGAGCGATGGCAGAACTGCCTTGTGTTCCGTCTAAGATCAATATTTTATGGTGCGGTGCCCCTGTATGTGCTTTGTCGCAGATACGAACAATTTTTTTAAGCTCATTACCGAGATTGGTTTGGGTGTGCAGGCGTCCTGCCGTATCGATGATGACCTGCTCGAATCCTCTTGCTTTCGCTGATTCAATAGTATCGTAGGCAACAGCAGATGGATCATGCCCTTGTCTGGAAGAGATAATAGGAATTTGAAGCTTATCAGCCCATCGCGTGAGCTGTTCAATTGCAGCTGCACGGAAAGTATCTCCTGCTCCTAGGATAACACGTTCGCCATTGTTTAGATGACGCTGTGCCAGTTTTGCAATCGTGGTTGTTTTTCCTGCACCGTTAACCCCGATGATGAGGGAAACGGTAGGTTTATTAGGATTATCAGGTAGAGTGTTTTGAGCGAAGCTCAGCGTTGCCAAAAGTTTGGACCGCAATTGCTCTCTGGTCACGTTATCTTGATACAGTTCACGCAAGATGATTTCGACCAAATCGTATTCCACATCCGATTCTAGAAGTATATTTTCAAGCTCCTCTTTCGTGATCGTAAGCTTTTTGTCGGGGACGATTGCACTGATGGCCTCTATTGTTTTTTGTAACCCTTTTTTAATAAAGCTAAACATGCTTATTTTCCAAGTGCTTGTGCAATATCCGCATCAATCATCTCTTCCGGTGTAGAACCTACATAATGTGTGACATATTTACCATTTTTATAAAGGACCATAAGAGGAATAGGGAACTGTTGTCCTACTCCAATAGTGGCAGCAATAGCACGTGTTAGAGATTGGTTGTCTGCTTTGTTGGATATACGATATTGTCCGCTATATTTTTCTTTGAATTTTTCGAGGTCGTTATTAGAGACATCATCTTCAATAGTAAGTCCCATAACAATGAGATCATCGCCATATTTTTTTTGTAGATTTCCCAAATGGCGCACTTCAGCACGACATGGAGGACACCATGTTGCAAATATATCAAATAAGACGACTTTATTTTTTCCGGCATCAAGAGCAAAATTTCCTCCTCGCTTTTCAACTGTGTAGGAAGTACCTGATGTATCGAGAAGATTGAACGTTGCTGTCGAAACTAATGTTTCTTCGGGAGTGTCTTCACCACAGCCGCCTAAAAAAAATGAAATGGACAATAAAGGAATAAGTAAAATTGAAAGACGCATAAAGAACCTCTTAGCTAGAATACGATGATTATAGCAAATAAAGGTTTATAAGTGACAAAGAGTGATTTTCGTACAGAGTGCTTAAAACAGCATAAAAACCTCTCTAAGAGTGGGAAATCATATCGAGATGGGCGTGTTAATTATCATCTTTTAAAAATGTTACGCCATCAGAGAGGCAAACGAATTTTATTGTATTGGCCATTTGGATTCGAAGCAGATATCCGTCCTACGATTTTAGCATTACGTCCTAAAAATTCATTATATTTACCGCTTATGGATGACGTCAGTTTCAAAATGGTACCATTAAGATATCCGTTGGAGCGTAAATCTTTTGGGATATATGAACCTCGGAATTCGAATTTAAAATTAAAATTAATTGATATAGCTATTGTCCCTGTCGTCGGTGTGGATGCAACTGGAGCTCGAATAGGCTTTGGTAAAGGTATGTATGATCGTTTTTTCCCCACACTGAAACGCAAACCGTTAACTATTTTTGTACAGTCACGTCGTTGTGTTACATCGCTCTCTTTGTGCGATGATTATGATGTAAAAGGCGATTTGTTCGTCACGCCCGATGGGGTGCGTAGCTCTAAGGATTTTCATGTTAAACACTCTTCTCATAAACGGTGGCATAGCCACAGTGGGAGGGGTAATCGGATTTTTAATTTCTAAAAAAATATCGCTTTCTCATTTCGATCATTATGAAATAAGTGCAAAAGCAAAAGCAAATGCTATTGAGTCTGAAGCGCAAACTTTATTAGAGCGCGCAACGAAACGTTCAAATGAAATCGAAAAAGAGGCCACAAAAAAGTACGATGATGCGTACGGACGTGTTAAGGCTGATTTAAGTGGGCAAGAATCAGCTGTCCTGCAAATGAAGGCTGATTTTGAAACATTTCGACTCAATGAGTCTGCCAATATAGAAATTGGGCGCAGTGCAATTGAAAATGCTCGTGTAAATATACAGCGTAATGAACAAGCTTTATTGAAATTAAAAAACGAATACCTCCAAAAAATAGAACAAGTTGCTTCAGTGTTAGAAGGGCGTGCCTCTCTTTCAATGGCTGAAGCCAAAACGCTGTTACTCGATCAAGTACGTCAAAGCTCACGTTTGGAAATAGCACGACTTACTCGTGAACTTGAGGAGCAAGGCAAAGACCAGCTCAAGCGTAAAGCAGATTATATTTTAGCTCAAGCGACATCCCGCTTTGCGGGTGATTTTGCATCAGAGCGTCTTATTAGTGTGATTCATTTGGAGAGCGATGAGCTCAAAGGGCGTATTATTGGTAAAGAAGGGCGTAATATCAAAGCGCTTGAGACTGTGAGCGGTGTTGATATTATTATCGATGAAACACCTAATACAATTGTCGTAAGTTCGTTTAATCTGTATCGTCGAGCGATTGCTACCAAAACAATAGAGCTTCTCGTAGAAGACGGACGGATACAACCCGCGCGGATTGAAGAAATTTATCAAAAAGTTACCGATGACTTTGAAGAAGCAATTTTACGTGAAGGTGAAGATATTGTTTTTGATTTAGGATTAGGTGCCATGCATCCTGAACTTTGCCGATTGGTTGGACGGCTTCGTTATCGTGCCAGCTACGGACAAAATGCGTTGGCGCATACTCTTGAAGTAGCCCATTTAGCAGGATTAATGGCCGCAGAAATGGGCGGAGACGTTCGACTTGCCAAGCGAGCCGGATTACTGCATGACATCGGTAAATCTCTGACACAAGAGAGTGCTGGCGGAAACCATGTGGATCTTGGCGTTGAAGTGTGCCGGCGACTCGGAGAAAATCCCGTAGTTATTAACGGTATTTACGCTCATCATGGCCAAGAAGAAATAAAAAGCATTGAATGTGCATGCGTATGTGCTGCCGATGCTCTTTCTGCTGCAAGGCCTGGAGCCAGACGCGAAGTATTAGAGAGTTTCTTGCGTCGTGTGAATGAAATCGAAGAAATTGCTACCAGTAAATACGGTGTCAAACAAGCTTATGCCATTAATGCGGGACGTGAAGTGCGCGTTATTGTTAATGCCCAAAGTATTAATGATGATGAAAGTGCATTGCTAGCGCGTGAAATCGCGGACGAAATCGCGCAAAAAGTACAGTTTCCTGGAGAAATAAAAGTTAATGTTATTCGGGAAAGTCGTACAATTGAATTTGCTCACTAGAATTTCAGGATTTTAATTTATTAAAAAATATAATAATGATGTGATAGAAGGTGGTATGATTTTTCCTGAAGTTTAAGATAATATGACTATTTAAAGACAAAATAGGAAAACTCATAGCATGAATAAAGAAGATACCTTAACTCATTTAAGAAATGCAAAAAAAGCACATATTACTTGGGTACAGCGTGCTCATGCTCTTAGTGATGATGACCGTTCATTCATCTCAAAGCTTTTTGGTACGCGTAAAAAAGTCACTTCTTTACATCAAGAAATTGCCAAAGATTACTATATGCAAATCAAAGGCGTGTCTGAGAAATTAATTGAGGGTATCGATCGGCTAGAAAGACGAATATATGCTCTTCAAGATGGAAAATTTTGTGTTTAATTTAATGTTCAGCATCTGAATCATCATACGGATCAAGATGGATTAGAGTATGAACTGTATTGTCTGGAAAGCAGTTTTTTAATGCCAGCTCTATCTTATCACCGACAAGATGTGCATCAAAAAGAGATGTGCTTATACTAAAAACAGTATGAACACTGATATAAATATCTGAACCTGAATGACGTGTTAGAAGATCATGATAAGAACTGATATCGATTTCTTTATCCAAAATAGTGGTGATTTTTACAACATCTTCAGCTGGGAGTGCTGCATCAAGAAGCATCATGATACCTCCCTTGATAAGAGGATAAGCAGAATAAACCATATAAACAGCAATGCCTATACCGAGTATAGGATCGATGAGAGTGTAGTGTGTAAAGTTAATGATTGCAAGTGAGATTAAAACTGCAGCATTGCTCAATAAATCGGTTTTATAGTGTAAAGCATCCGCTTGTATGACCATATTACCCGTCTTGTTAGATACCATGTTTAGAAAAATAACCAAACCTGCTGTGATAATCATTGATCCAATCATAACCCATATTGTGAGATCAAGATGATTAATAGGCTCATTTTGGACCATTTTTGAAATGGCTTCATAGAGGATAAATAGAGCGGACAAGCTTATAATCGTCCCTTCGATAACTGCAGCTAATGGTTCAAGTTTGCGTCGTCCAAAGTTAAAGTGTTCATCGGGCTCTTTATCTGAATTATGAAGAGCAAAATAGTTAAAGGAGGAAACAACCATGTCCAGTAATGAATCGACAGCAGAAGCTAATACGGCAACAGAGCCGCTAATGATACCAACGGAAAGTTTAAAGGTTACGAGCACTAAGGCTACAGAAGTGGAGACAAGAGTGGCTTTTTTTTCTATACGCATGAGGGGATTTTAGCCTAATGTTGCTAAAATCTAACATTAAAATTCTGCCTCCATTTGGCGCTTATAAAAAAGGAATTAGGTATGGATTTATCAGCCATTCGCACAGAACGTGAAAAATGGATGACGTGGAAAAATATTGCACCGCTTCGTTGTGCATTGGATGCTTTGCCTTCTGTGAAGACTACTGTTATTTTGGGAAATACAGTCTCTCTTAAAAGTGATGAAACGGTTGATCTGGATGCGTTAGAAAGTGTTGCTCGAGAAATGATGCCGTGGCGTAAAGGGCCGTTTGACCTTTTCGGACTTTTTATTGATACAGAATGGAAAAGTGATCAAAAATACAATTTTTTGCGACCTCATTTTAATCTTCGTGATAAAAGAGTAGCTGATATTGGATGCAATAATGGCTATTATATGTTTCGTTTTCTTGAAGATTCTCCGAAAAAAGTGGTCGGACTTGATCCATCCGCTTTGTTTAAGTCCCAGTTTGATTTAATTAATCATTTTGTACAAAGTGATATTGTCTATGAATTATTAGGCGTTGAGCATTTGCCTTTTTACGAAGAGAAATTTGATGTTATCTTTTGCTTGGGTGTTCTTTATCATCGAAGCGATCCTGTATCAATGCTTAAAGCACTTTATGCAGGATTGGAAAAAGAGGGAGAGCTTTATCTGGATACCTTTATTATTGCAGGTGATGAACCTTATGCTCTTTGTCCAAGCGAAGGTTATTCTAAAATTAGTAATGTCTATTTTGTTCCTACTCTTAAAGCATTAGAACATTGGTGTATCCGCGCTGGCTTTAAAAGTTTTGAAGTTTTGGGAACAGTGGTAACAACTTCGGATGAACAACGTAAAACTTCGTGGATTGAATCGCAAAGTCTTGAAGATTTTTTGGATCCGGACGATAATAGTAAAACGGTAGAGGGATATCCAGCACCTGTACGTGGATATATCCGACTTAAAAAGGGGTGATTTTGGCAAAAGATAAAGTCCAAGAGGATGATAATCAGTTATTGCAAATGGTGAATAATCAGCAAGACAGTTTAATGACACATGAAAAAGTAAACACTTCTTATAGCGGTGAAGTGGTGAAGATTGAGCATGGAAGGGCAAAAGTAGTTCTTGAAACTATCGAAGTGATGAGGGCAGATAGCGTTGGATTGGTACATGGGGGATTTATTTTCAGTGCGGCTGATTTCGCGGCGATGGTAGCTGTTAATGAGCCTAATGTTGTTCTCGCATCGTCAAGCTGTTTATTTTTGTCTCCTGTACGTGTTGGAGACATAGTCACTTTTGATGCAATAGAACACCAAAAAGAGGGTCGTAAACGTACCGTTAGTGTCAAGGGATATGTTCATGAGATTAAGGTGTTTGAGGGTGAGTTTAAAACAGTTATTACCGAGCGCCATGTTCTCCGTCTGGATTTGCTCAAAAATATTGAGGAATAGCGATTAGAGCATTCGCAACCAGTAATCAGTATTGCGCTGCTCATTAAAAAGGGTTGTACTCCCCCCATGTCCGGGGTAAAGAGTTTTATTTTCTTTCATCAACTTCATTTTTTCCAAACTTTTTTTCATATCTGTTGGGCTTGAGTAAGGAAAATCATACCGCCCGATGGAGTTATGAAACAAAAAATCGCCGCTAAACATCACATCGCCGATCTCAATCATCGAACAACCGGGACAATGACCTGGAAAATGGTGAAATTTTACTTCAATACCTTCTAAATCAAATGTCTCGTCGCCATTTACTTCCACATCTGGATATGATGGTGGCAAGTCAGGCATAAATGTACTGTCATGTAAAAGAGGTACATCGCCTTTGGGAGTATAGAGAGGGATATTTAATATCTCTTT
>JAYVLH010000143.1:0-4166 GCA_043759555.1 Sulfuricurvum sp.
TTATTTAAAAAGAGTTTAAAAATTTCTAAAAGTATGGTACAATTTCGGGAAAATATCCGCTTTCGAGGAACGTAAATGCGCATTTTAATTATCGAAGATGAAGTAACTCTTAATAAAACCCTAGCAGAAGGTCTTAAAGAGTTTGGCTACCAAAGTGATGTCGTTGAGACACTAAAAGATGGTGAATATTATCTTGACATCCGTAACTATGATCTAATCCTTATGGATTGGATGCTACCAGATGGTAACAGTATTGATATCATCGGTGATATCAAACGCAATACACCAAAAACTGCAGTTGTTGTTCTCTCAGCACGTGACGACAATGCGAGCGAGATTGAAGCACTTCGTGCTGGTGCAGATGATTATATCCGTAAACCATTTGATTTTGATGTTTTAATTGCACGTATTGAAGCACGATTACGTTTTGGCGGCAGCAATATTATCGAAATTGATGATTTGATTATCAATCCGGAAGAAGAAAAAATCATCTACAAAGAAAAAGAGATTGAACTCAAAGGCAAGCCATTTGAAGTGCTAACACACCTCGCACGCCACCGTGATCAAATCGTTTCTAAAGAGCAGCTTCTTGATGCGATTTGGGAAGAGCCGGAGCTTGTTACTCCGAATGTTATTGAGGTTGCAATCAACCAAATACGTCAAAAAATGGATAAACCTCTAGGTATTACAACGATCGAAACCGTTCGTCGTCGCGGATACCGCTTTTGTTTTCCTAAAGAAATTAACTAATCCTAAAAAGCGAGGTGCATTTTGTTTTCTAAAAGAAGCATTAGGCGCCGTTTTTTATTACAACTCATTGTCGCTTCGGTGGCACTTGTTCTCCTTTTTTCCTCCTTTTTATACCTATTTATCCAACAATCCATTTACGATGAGAAACGAACAGAACTCATAAATACCGCACAAAATATTTGTACCTCTAAATCACTCTTGACTGCCCAGAAAAACAACCCAGATCTGCTCTTAGGACTCAATGTTGAACTTATTACACTTCACAAAGAAGAAAATTTACTCGAGTTTTATGAGACCAATCACGCCGATAAATCAACCACACTGACACTCGTCTATCCGTTTGATTTCGAACATTCCAAATATTTAAAAATGAGTCGGGACATAACGGCAACTAAGCTTTTATTACAAAAAATTCTTCGTTCTATTTTTCTCATAAATGCATTTGGATTTATCATCATTATTATTTACGCTATCGCTTTTTCAAAAATGTTGATTGCTCCCGTTAGCGCATTAACACGCCGGCTTGCTAACATGAATGAACATCTGCTTCGTCCTATCCAAGTTCAAAATCTTCCTGAAGAGTTTGAACCTTTAGGGGAAACACTAAACCGTTTAATGGGACGAATCCAAAATTTTGTCAAATACCAAAAAGAACTTTTTATTGGTGCTGCGCATGAGCTCAAAACACCTTTGGCTGTAATCAAACTCAAAAACCAAGTGACCCTCATCAAAAAACGTTCTAGTGAAGAGTACATAGAAGCCATACGCATAACAAACCAAAGTGTCGATGAAATGAATAAAATCGTCGCCAATATTCTAAACGTTGGCCGTCAAGAAGGGGCACAGTTAGAAATGCCCTCCGAAGCGGATATCATACAAATCTTAAAAAAATGGGAAGGCGATTTTTCCCTTTTAGCGCATAGCGAAAATAAAACACTGCAAACTCGTTTTGAGCCGGAATCTTTTACCGCTGTTCTACAAATCACGCTCCTCAATCAAATTTTGCAAAACTTTTTGCAAAATGCACTCAAATTTACCCCCGAAGGGAAAACGATACTTTTTCAAAGCTATCTTGATCAAACCAATATTATCATCGAAGTGATAGATGAGGGATGCGGAATTGATGACAGTGTCGATCTTTTTGCACCCTTTACACGGCAAGGAAACAAATCAGGAGTCGGATTGGGTCTCTTTTTGGCTAAGAGTGCTTCTGAGGCTATTGGAGCAACTATTAGCATTACTAATCGTACTGATGGCCATGATGGGACAGTTGCAAGACTAATTCTTCCTTCAAAACTTTATTGTTTACTACCCACACGTTAAATCAAACCTCCCCTTAAGCTACCTTTTGTTATAAATCGCGCATTATCTACTATCAAGGTCAACCAATGCCATTAATTATCGTCGACGAGTGTATTGCATGTGACGCATGCCGTGAAGAGTGCCCTATGGATGCCATCGAAGAAGGCGATCCGATTTATATCATTGATCCGGATCGTTGTACCGAGTGTGTCGGAACCTATGATGAGCCTGCTTGTATTGCAGTTTGTCCAGTTGATTGTATCATCCCTGATAAAGACAACGTAGAAACCATGCAAGAGCTTCTCTTCAAGCATAAACAGCTTATGGAAGAAGACGCAGAATAAATGGCGCAATGGTCTGCTGTTATCGATATTGGGTCAAACTCAATGCGTATGGCAGTATTTCATAAAACAAGCCGTTTTGCCTTTCATATCGTTCATGAGGTCAAAAGTTCCGTTCGTCTTGCTGAACATGCTTATAAAAATGGCGGATATCTTCAGCATGACGCAATGGAACGTGCATCCTCGGCAATTGAAGAGTTTTTACTGGTTGCTTCCTCCTTTAAAGTCCGTAAAATTCTTTGCGTTGCTACATCTGCACTTCGTGATGCCCCGAATAAATCTGATTTTATCCAACGAATACAGCGCGAACATTCTCTCTCTATCAAAGTCATTGATGGGGATAAAGAGGCTTATTTAGGAGGAATCGCTTGCGCAAATCTTCTCCCGAAAATGGATGCAATCGGAGTTGATGTGGGTGGAGGTTCGAGTGAATTTGTCCTCTTAAGTGGTGGTAATATACTCCAAACCATCTCATTAAACATTGGTACTGTACGGCTAAAAGAACTCTTTATGGATAATAATGACGTTCAGGGTGCAGTCAACTACATCGATGAAGCACTTAAATCTCTCCCTTTTGAGGTAACACAAACCCTCATCGGTATCGGAGGAACATTTCGTGCGCTTTCACACGGGATAATGAAAAAAGAAGCCTATCCCTTACGAAAACTCCATGGTTTCACAACATCCGATACAACCTTTAAATCTTTTTGTGATTCCATCCTTGACGCAACACCCAAAAAATTAAAATCGCTCAATATAAAATCCGATCGTTTTGACACTATAAAATCCGGAACCCTTATCTTTTTACGTATTCTCAATCACTTAAAACCAAAGACATTGGTGTGTAGCGGTGCGGGAGTTCGTGAAGGAGTATTTTTAGGCGATTTATTGCGTAATTCAGGGCATAAGCTTCCTAGTAATTACAATCCTTCAGTTCGTTACTTGTTAGATACACATGGTATTTACAGTAATCATGGCGTTGAGTGCTCAACTCTTTTGAAACGTATCTTTGATCTTACTTTCACCCATTTGCAGCTCAATCCTTCATGGCGTACCGAGCTTGTCATTGCCGCAAAACTTCTCCCCATAGGACTAGGCGTACATTACTATGCCTATCAAAAACACGGTCATTACCTTGCAATGAATGGTCTTGATTATGGATTGAATCATTTACAAATCGCTCTTATCTCTCATCTATTACTCTTTAAAAAAGGGGAAAGCTCAACAGAGCTTATTCCAAAAAACAGTTATGAGAATCTTCTTCCTGAATCTAAAAAACTCGATGCTCTTCACGCTTTACTATGGCTCTCTCATATTCTTTTAGCCTCACGCACAAGTGCTGGAAATTTTCATATTTCATTTGAAAACAATGTTCTCACCATCCAATCTCCTCATCTTTACTTAGCTAAAGAACAACTCAAAAATCTTGTATTGCCTAAAAATTTAATCGTCAAATTCGTCTAAAAAAGTTGCTGTAAACTAGAATATTGCATATTCTGGGTAGTTTTAGATAGAAGTAGTGAGTGCGGTAGTAAAAGAGGGCCCGCTTTGCGGGAACCTCGCAGAGGTGCTTAAAAGCGCTGTCCGATCGTAAATTCAAAGTGGGCAATTTTATCCCCTGATTCGCTTAAAAGAGGATTTGAGAATACCAACTGAAGCGGTCCGACAGGGCTGAACCACTCTAAAGAAACTCCATATCCCCCACGCTTTATTTCATTTAAACTGCTAGAGCCAATCATCCCATAGTCAATAAATGCCGTAGCGCGCATTTTT
>JAYVLH010000144.1:0-16981 GCA_043759555.1 Sulfuricurvum sp.
AATAATTCTATTGGGATGGGGATATTTTTTGATTTTATTGACAATGTAGCTATTCATAACGCTATCATTAATATCTTCGATAGAGAGATTAATAGAGCATTGAATCATAGGATGACGAGACATCTCTTCAAGTACTTTATCAATCATAATGGTGGTTATTTGATGATAGAGCTTCACTTTTTTAGAGATTTCTAAAAACTGAAAGGGAAAAACGACGGTTCCATCTTTTTCAACAATACGCACCAAGGCTTCATATTTGTCTATTTCGAGGGTTTTTGCATTAACGATTGGTTGATAGAATGGGACAATAAGGTCTTCATCAATAGCATTTCGAAGTCGTTTGATCCATATAAGATTGTTTTCGTAATTTTCTTTGATATGGAGTGATTCATCGTAATAAAGATAATTTTTGCGTGTTTTTTTAGCTTGCTTCAACGCCATATCTGCATGTGCGATAATATCTTTGATGTGTTCGATTCGGATGTTATCGATATTGGATGAAGCGATACCGATGGTGATATTTAGGCTGATATCTTGATTCGATACGGTGTAAATCTTGCTGTTTAGTGTTTGTGACAGGGCCGTAATGCAGTCATTGATTTCGTCTTTACTGCATGGGCTGTTGAGGAGAATGGCGTATTCATCAACAGGCAGCTTGTAGACAACCGATTCTTTCATTGTTTTTGCATAACTTACCAGTTCAGAACTCAAAAAGATGAGAAGCAAGTCGGCGATTTCATGACCATAAAACGTATTTACCTCTTTAAAGCTGTCAATATTTAGTAAAATGACACTAAACGTAGACTTGATATCACCGATGTTACTTAAGAGTTGTGTCCGGTTGGGAAGTTTAGTCAGCGTATCGTATTTGGATTCCAGAAGCTGTTTGTTCAAGTGATGCAATGCTGTCATATCTCGAATACTTATGAGAAGACTGTGCATGTTCCCTTTGTTATCGTACAGAGCCTGAACATTTTTGGAAATATGGACAACAGACCCGTTTTTTTGTTTAAAAATTGTCTCTTGATTGACGCAATAACCATCTGTTTGTACACTAGCCATACATGTACCCAAAATACTTAAATCACCCAGATAATCGGTGATGGGTGTTCCGTATAACTCACTTTCATCGTATCCTATAATTTTACAAAAGGCAGGATTGACATACTGAATCATCATATTGGTATCAATGGTAAATATTCCATCTGGAGAGTGTTCAAGAATCTCTTGCAGTCGAACACTCTCCAGAATATGCTTAGGCATCAATAATCCTTCTTAACTCTCTAATTCAAGAGATATCATAGAGCGTATTCGTTTAAAAAATCCTAAAGATTTATTCTATATAACGTAATGAGAGGTATCGAGAGTATTTTTATGCTAAAAATATAAGAAAATTTTATTTTTTTGCTACAATAGTATTGAATAATTCTAAATATAGTAGGATAATTAAGTGCAGGATATTAATCATTTTTTTCCAGTCATTGAAAAATGTATCGAAAATTTTTGTATTAATATTGAGCATTATGATTTAAATCAGTCTGCTTGCTATCTCTATACCGATGCTATTGCAGAACATAAAAAACTTTTTTCAGCATTTTTGCTGTCCACTTCTAACTCAGAAGTAGAAACCAATGTTCGTAGCTTGATTGCACATACTATTGAGAATGAAATGTCTTACTCTTTTGTGTACGGTGAGCTTATGACTGTGATGAAAAATCTCCTTAGTACGCTCATCGTGGATAAAAACTTCGAAGACTTGGCTATGGTGAATCAGCATTTTTTATATCATCAAAATCGGCTTGAATCGCTCTATTTAACGAGTTATTTAGATGGTCTTCGTCAAAAATATACACTTCGTTTCTCTCGTCTTTCTGAACTTTTCGATAAAAAATTGATGATTCACTATGAAAACCATGTAAAATGGATGCTCAAGCTTATTGACTTTATACAGCACATTGATGGAGCTGTATATCCAGAATTATCTCATACCCATTGTGATTTTGGCAAGTGGTTACACACAACAACGTTAACTTATGTTATTTCAACACCTAATTTTAAAGTGATTGAAAATCTTCATGTAAACTTACATGACTTAGCCGCTAATCTCGTAAATTACTCTTCTAAGCAAAATGCTCAAGCGGCAACTTTCATTCACTTTATGCAGCGGATTGATTATACTTCTTTGGAAATCGGTAATGAGATTGCTATTTTAAATGAAATAGAAGTCAGTTCAAAGGATCCGCTTACTGGACTTCTCTCCAGGCGTTTACTTAATAAAATTCTTACCAAACAATTGGAAATCAGCCAAACAACAGGACAGGTTCTTTCTCTACTCATGTGTGATTTGGACTATTTTAAACAGATCAATGATACTTATGGGCATCTTGCCGGAGATGCTGTTTTGCAAAATTTTGCCAGTTTACTCAGTCGTACATTTCGTCAATCTGATTATTTATTCCGTTTTGGCGGAGAAGAATTTCTCATTATTCTTCCATCGACAGGTGAAGAAGCAGTTTTAACCCTCGGAGAAAATCTTTGTCGTGCAGCGAGGATACAAGAAGTTGCGTATGAAGACCATACTATCCATTATACCCTCAGCGTAGGTGTATATTCTATTGAAAATGATCCATCACAACAGATTACCGAAGATCATATATATCGCTATCTTGCATCTGTTGATAGCAAAATGTATACTGCAAAAGCACATGGCCGAGACAGGGTAGAATAAGAAAAAATAATTTAATTCGTTTTGAAGTGTAGCATAAGATGCAAACGATAGAATGCGACTATAAGTTTAAAGGTCAAGTGTGCAAAAAATTATTATCAATCAAAAATATTATGGCTCTATAGAATTACCAGATAGTGAAGAGGTTAGACGTGTTTTTGCTAAAGTAAAAAGTGCTTTTAGCGCTGGGAAAACGATGGAAATCGGTATCTTGTTCCCCGCCTATAAGATTAAAGCGCTGGAAGGTTATCAAAAAGGGGGTGCGAGGCAAGAATTGGAAGATATTGAACTCTATATTGAGCTGGGTAAACTATTACGCTTTGACACTATGGATGCGGTGAAGCTCAAAAACTCTATAGAACTTACCAATGACATTGCGCATAACCATTACAATATTTCCAAACGTCTCACCCTTTTTAATAAAAAAGAAAAATCTCCCGCAACGCAAGGATATTTGTTCTGGGATATCGAAAATTTCTCGAATATCGGATCGATGTTTAATGACGTGATTGAAAAATACGACGTTCCTGATGATCGAATTTATGTCGCGGCTAATCCTGATTCGCTGTATCTTTTTAGAGCCGAATGGGAAGCCGATTTGTACGATTATAAAAAAACGCTCAATTCGTTTAATTTTACGAAATGCGATCACGGTAAAAATGTGGCAGATGATATTTTGTTAAAACATTTTAATGCTCTTCGTCTTCAAAACTGCAATGTCTATTTGATGACTTTTGATCGTGAGCTGAAAGAACGGTTCAGTGCTGATTGTCACCAAAGCAATAACCTCTTTATTTTGGAAAAATAACAGCAACACAGCAACACAGGAAGACTATGACACCATTAATTCACATTCTTGAACAAAAAACAGGAATTTCAAAAAGTAATATTGAAGCTATTCTAAAACTCCTCGAAGAGGGGTCGACGATCCCTTTTATCGCGCGCTATCGTAAAGAGATGACTGGGGGCGCAACGGATGAACAGCTGCGAGCTTTTGAAACCATTTATGCCTATTCCAAAAAACTGTTAGAACGCAAAGAGGAGATAGTGCGTCTCATAGCGGAGCGCGGGACATTAAGTGTTGAACTTCGAGAGTTGATCGACACTGCTAAAACCCTTCAGGTCCTTGAAGACATTTATCGCCCTTTTAAAGAAAAGAAAAATACACGCGCCGCATCGGCGATCGCGGCTGGATTGGAGGCGCTGGCGGATATGCTGCAAAGCGCAAGGCTGGAAACATCGGAAGTGAAAAAGAAAGCGGCTGTATTTATCAAAGGACAGATAAAAACAATAGATGAGGCAATCAAAGGGGCTCAAGATATTCTAGCAGAGCGCTACAGCGATGATCCCAAAGAGCGAGATCATTGGAGAAAACAGCTTGAAGAATATTCTTCTTTTGAAATCAAGGGATCTAAAACGCTTAAAGAAGACGGATTGTTTGCAAAATTAGCAGGTAAAGCGGAGCGCATAAGCTCTATTCCCTCACACCGTTATCTGGCAATTATGAGAGGGGTTCATGAGAAAGAGCTGGTAGTTAAACTTTCTATCGACATGGAACGTGTGGAAAGTTCCATCAAGCAGTATCGAATTCCCAAGAATGCTTTTAGCAGTAAAGAACTATTACTAGAGGCTTATTTGGATGGATTTAAACGTTTGTTATTTCCTTCGCTGGAACGTGAAATTCACAGCATGATCAAAGAGCGTTCTGATATTCAGGCGATTAATACCTTCGGGAAAAATCTTACACAGTTGCTCAATACACCCCCTGTCACCAAACGGGTGATTTTGGGGGCAGATCCTGCGTATCGTACGGGGTGTAAGCTGGCTGTGGTGGATGAACATGGAACTTATCTCGCTCACGCAGTGATTTATCCTACGATGCCGGTCAATGATTATACAGCGTCAGCAAAAGTTGTTAAAGAACTGGCAAAAAAATACAACATCACAGGAGTTGCTATCGGAAACGGCACGGGTTCTCGGGAAACACAAGAGTTTTTTGCACGTGTTAATCGTGAGGAGGGACTTAATCTCTCATATACTGTGGTATCAGAAGCAGGGGCATCGGTTTATTCCGCTTCCAAAATAGCACAAGAAGAATATCCAAACCTGGACGTAACGATACGAGGGGCGATCTCTATTGCGCAGCGTTTACGCGATCCAATGGCAGCACTGGTCAAAATAGATCCAAAATCACTGGGTGTTGGGCAATATCAGCACGATGTTGATCAAAAACTGCTGGAAAAGAAATTGGGTGAAGTGACCGAAGATCTAGTGAATCGCATTGGAATTGACCCTAACAGTGCCTCTGTATCCTTACTCTCTTATGTTGCCGGTGTTGGGGCTAAACTTGCTCGATCGATTATAGAATATCGTGAAACTACTGGTGCATTTAAAAGTAAAAGTGAACTCTTAAAAGTAAAAGGGCTGGGAGCAAAAGCGTATGAGCAATGCGCGGGATTTTTTCGTATACGTGATGGAAAAAGTATTCTCGATAATACGGGTGTACATCCTGAAAGTTACGATGTGGCCGTTAAGCTAACGAGCCGTTTTAACATACAGGAAATCACCAAAGAACAGGTAGCAACTATAGCACAGGAATTAGGAGTGGGTATAGCGACTCTCGGTGACATCATAGCTGAGTTGAAAAAGCCAGGATTTGACCCGCGTGAAACGCTGCCGCCGATTATGTTTCGTGAGGGACTTACTGATATAAAAGAGCTACATGAAGGCTCTATAGTCTCAGGTGTTGTACGAAATATTGCTGATTTTGGTGCATTTGTGGATATTGGTCTTAAAAATGACGGGTTAATACATATCTCTCAGATGTCTCAAAAACGGATTGCTCATCCGCTGGAAGTGCTCAGTGTCAATCAGCAGCTAAGCCACATCCGTGTGCTGGAAGTGGATTTACAAAAAGGGAAAGTTTCGCTGAGTTTAAGAGAAGAATAAAAGCTAGAGGCGGATCTTATTGGTCTCTTCATCATAATGATCGCATTTATAGTTATTAAAACTACCAACCATACGGGCAATATTGCGAATGGATGTTGGATTGCTTAGGCGACGAATATTGTTATTTTGAACGCAATCTCCACAGCGAGGGATAACACAGTGAATTGCATCGCTAACGACTAAAATATTCTGTAGCGGATCGTTTTCTAGGATGTATTCGAAACATTTTAGCCCATTTTCAATGGTATGATCGAGAATAACAAGATCGAAAAGATCTTTTTTATAAGCGGTAAAAACCTCACCAAGGGTGAATGCTATTGTAATTTCGCACGGCGTGATTGCTTCTTCAATAAACATTTTTCGTGTTTGGACTTGCAATCCAGAATGATCTATCAGTAATATTTTCATTGTGTAATTATAATCTATGAGTAATTAAAGCATTATAAGTATTATTTTGAAATATACAATACAAAAGTAATGATTTCAAGAAACAGTATTATCAAAAAACCGACTTTGTAAAAGATAATGGGTGAGCGTTCGATCAGAGGTGCACCTTTTGAAAAATATGCCTTTACTTTTTCGGGAGATTTTAGTTCATAAAAAAACTCTGAATAGTGGCTATAGCGTTCATCAGGTTTCAGAGCAATGGCATGCATGATGATTGAGTCAAGCCATACTGGGATATTTTTGTTAAGTTTTATAGGTCGTTTTGGTGTCTTAAACGTCGGAGTTTGAAAGGGCTCTATTTCTCCATAAGGGAGTTCTCCTGTGAGCGCCCAATACAGGGTTACACCGATGGAAAAAATTTCGCTTGCTTCATTGATAATTCCTCCTGTAAAACGTTCGGGTGCGAGATAGCTTGGCGTTCCAGCACGAGAATTGAGAGAAAATATTTCTACCATTGAGCCAAAATCTACCATTTTAAAATTAACGCCTGCTACATCGGTTTTTTTGATAACGATGATGTTCTCAGGCTTGATGTCTCCGTGAACAAGTCCTAAATGGAGAAGATGGGCTTCAACTTTATGTAAAAACTTTCCAAGCTCAATGGCAGTATCGATGGAAATCGGTCGATTTTTGAGATATTCACGAAGACTTACCCCCTCGATCAGCTCCATTAGATAATAACGTACAGTTCTCTCTTTTGGCACCCAAGCATGACCGAATGCTTTGTGGGTGATTTGTTTGGCATACCATGCTTCACGTACAAATTCATCAAGTGCTTGAGGATCATCGGCAGACATTGGAAATTTCATAACAAGAATCTCATTCTTTTTGGAAACTTTCCAGATACGGCGGTGTTCCATCATCGGTTCCATGAGTGTAAAACCATCGATGATTTGTCCTTCAAACAGTGTTTCAGGAATAGGTAGTGGTGCATTTTTAATAGCAAAAAGAGGATCGAGTGCATCGATACGAAAAATTTGCAGACTCATATCGTCGCGATCTTGAGGTTTGGCATTTTGGGAAATATGATTAATGATACTGTTTGCACCAAGCCCTTTTTGGACAAGTTGTGAAAAAGAAGCATCGTCTATGAGGTTGTAAACACCATCACTGCAAAGAATAAGGGTATCCCCGACTGCAATATGTGTGGAGAGAATAGGAACATCGATATTCTCAGAGAGTCCGCATGCTTGGGTAAGGACATGGGACATATATTCATCATCCATGGTGTGATCGTGGCTGAGTTGTTTTAATTCACTCTCTGGTGAGAGTAGATAGATGCGAGAATCACCAAGATTAAGAGTATAGAGAGTCTCCCCTTCGATAACGGCGAGACACAGCGTGGTTAAAAGTTCAATTTTCTCATATTGAGACATAGACTCTTTAAATAAAAGATTGTTGATATGACGGGTAAATACTTCCATCGTTTTGGGAATATCCCATGCCTTTGGGCGTGTTTTGAACTGGTCAATAAAAAATTTGACACATTGGCGTGCTGCACTTCCGCCGCGTTTAGCACTTCCGACACCATCACATAAAACACTGATAAAAAGGGAGTTATCGATGATGGTATAAGCACAGGCATCATCTCCCATAGTATTGGGCTTTGGCAAGATGGCTTCGGAAGATTGAAGTTGGAGCATATAGTAAGCCTTTATGTTTGATCGTCATTCTCTATTTTAACCAGAAAATGACGAGGAAAAAATAAAATTAAATCCGTCCGCCAGAGGCTACACCCCATGTTGTTCTCCAACGGGTTTTGACCAAAGAGATTCCAGAAATAGCGATCATAACGAATCCTGCAAAGATCAAGAATCCGGCAGTGTAGCCATCAAATGCCCCTTGTGACCAACCAAAGGTTTTGATCAATGCCGATCCGCCAAGACCGCCGGCTGCACCGATTAGCCCCGTCATAATTCCGATATCTTTTCCAAAACGTTGTGGCACAAGCTGGAATACTGAACCATTTGCCATACCAAGGTTCGCCATGATCAAAAACATCACACTAATTGCTGCCCAAAACGGAAGATGGATCAATGCTGTGATTAATGATAGAACAACAATGCTGCCATAAAATACGTAAAGAGATTTTACCCCTCCCATTGTATCGGCAATCGCTCCACCTACAGGACGAAGCACTGCACCGGCAAAGATACAAAGTGCTCCGAAATATCCTGCCATAACTTTGACATTGGTTTCATTTAAAATATCAAGACCGATAGCTGACATATCGGCTTGATAGGTGTTCATCAAATACACTTTCATGTAGTTGGCAAATCCGACAAATCCTCCGAAAGAGACAGCATAGAAAAGGTTAAACCACCATGTGTCTTTATCCCGTAACAATTTCATGTAATCACCGAATTTTTTAGGATTTGCTTTGTATACACTAGCAGGAGCATCTTTGGCTAAAAACATATAGGCAACAAAAATAATAGTCGATAACACAGCACCTACGAGAAATACCGACGGCCATCCCCATAATTGGGCGATTTTAGGAGCAAACAAAAAGTCGATAACAACACCGATGTTTCCTGCACCTGCGATTCCAAGAACAACACCTTGAAGACGCGGCGGATACCATTGCCCCGCTTGCGGAAGGGCTACGGCAAATGATGCACCGCCAAAACCAAGACCTAGTGCAACCAATAGAAGTTGATTATAAGTAATCGCATCTGCTTGTAAGAAAGCAAAGAACAGTGTTACTATGACAATCAATTGAGAGCCAAGGGCTGTCTTTTTTGGACCGAACTTATCGACGAAGAAGCCAAGGAGAATACGCAATAATGCACCTGACAATATAGGCAGTGCCAGAAGGGATGCAAGCTGCGAATCGTTAAGAATATTTCCAGCTTTTGTGAGCGTTTCATTAATTTCTGTTGCCAATGGACCAAGCATGGTCCACATCATAAAACTAAAGTCAAAATATAAGAATGCAGCTAGCAGTGACGGCCAGTGCCCTTCTTTTTTTAATTCCCCGAATTTCATACGTGCTCCTAATTGGGATTTTTTTATCTTAATAATTGTAGTAGAGATTTGACTATTTTGAAGTCTACTATATGATTAAAATTTAATCATTGTGAAAATAAAATCTTTTTATGATATATTTATCTAATTTTAAAAGAATGAATAAGGATAATAAATATGATAAACCGCACAATAAGCATGTTGGTACTATTCAATGTTGTTTTGTATGCGGATCCTTATAGTTTAGGGCAAGGATTGCATATTAATCCAATGCTCAATGTCGGCGGATATTATTCCAGTGAACTTGAATCCAAAAACAGTGAAGAAACATTTACGCTTGATGATATTGCAGTCATGGCATATGGGGATATTAATCCAATGCTCTCGTATTTGGCAGAGTTTGAGGCAGTTGGTTTTTATCGTAAAAATTTTTCAACTGGAGAAGAGAGCGGTAGCCAAAGATTTCATGCAGAACGTTTTTATGGCGATCTTTGGCTCACGGATGCGTATAATTTACGTTTTGGTAAGATGATTACCCCTATAGGCTATTGGAATATGGAGCCTATCAATGTTCTTCGCGATACAACTTCCAGTCCTCTTTATAGTCTGCTGCTTTTTCCAAGATTTTTGACGGGTATTGATTTAAATGGCTATATTCCCGGTCTTGATGGTACTAAGTATCATCTTTTTGCGCAAAACAATCACGACCTTGATGCGGAGTATATCAATATCCCCAATACCCATTTTTATGGATTTTCAGCAGAAAAAGAGTTCAACAGCGACTGGAGCAGCGGAGGGAGTGTCGGTGAATACCGTACTCTTACCAATCAGCGTACACGGTTTGTTCAAGCAAATGCAAAATACGATGATACTAAATGGCAAATGATGAGTGAAATGATGGTTGCTAAAAACGAGTTTGCTACTAACGATCAAGCAATAACGTTCTCAGGATATGCACAAGGAATGTATCGCTATTCTCAAGAGCATGCTTTTGTCACTCGATACGAATACTATAATGATCACCATAGCAATTATGTCGATAATATTGGGGTATTTGGTTACAGTTATCGTCCTTTGTATCCTGTGTCCTTAAAGGGAGAATATCAGTGGCATTCATTAAATAATGAAAATACGCTTTTATTTTCACTGTCGGTGCTGTTTTAGATGAAAGTGCCAGCTCTTATTTTAGGATTAGCAATAATCGTTTCAGGAGCAAATTACAGTGTGATTGTGTCTAAAAACCTCGCTTTGCCAACAATAAGCCCTCAAGAAATTCGTGATATTTATTTACAAAAAAGGCACACAATCGGAAATCAACAAATTATTCCTGTCAATTTAGTGGGACAAGATGAGGTGAGAAGCGAATTTGAGGCTGTTGTATTAGGAATGGATCGAAATAGCCTTAATATGTATTGGGTAAAACAACACTTTCAGGGAAATACACCTCCTGTAACACAGCCCTCGTTTGAGTCAATTAAGGTATTTGTAAAAAATGTTGAAGGTTCTATGGGCTATATCCCTTCAAAGATGGTTGATAACAGTGTAAGGGTGATTTATGAGTTTTAAACTTAAAACCATTTTATTGTTTTTAGGAATTAGTTTAATACCGTATGCTTTGACCATGTTATTGATGGGAAGTTCCTTTCGTCAAGAACAATACAGTGCAGTGACACAGGACATGAACACGCAATTACATATGACCGGTGAGCATATTGATCAGCATCTTGAAACGCTAAAGAAGGATATGACATTTATTGTAAAATCTGATGTGATGAATGATATCTATACACAAGACTTGGATTATCGTATCAGTAATACACTTTTAGCAAAAAAAAATGACATTAGCTTAATAGGTGATTTATACGTTATTGATCAAAAAAACAAGATTATAGCATCGAGTGATTTTAGATCAATCGGAAATACTATGAAGGAAATCCCATTTTTTAGTGTGCCTATTATTTCGACTTTTACCAAGCAGCCCATAGGTAAAATACTTGTTACCTACTCATTCCAAAATTTTAAACCTTTTTTTTCCAATACCGATGAACGGCATTATTATGTTCAGCATCGTGACGGACATATTGATTTACGTTCGAGTATCTTTGATCAATCTCTTAAAGTTTCTCGCACTTTGCGTATGAAACCAGAATTGACTATTGTTTTGGAAGAGAAAAAAGAGTCTGCCTATCGATTATTGTACAAATATGAACAATGGTTTGTTTTACTGTTGATTCTCGGTGCTATTTTTATTTCATCAGCGGCTTATTATGTTGCAACTGCTCTTATCCGTCCTGTTATTACCCTTTCAAACGTTGCCAAAAAGATTACGAAAACACAAGATTATACGCAGCAAATAAAAATCAACCGTGATGATGAAATAGGGCAGCTTTCAATCGCTCTTAATACAATGATCGGCGGAATGGACAGTGCCCTTGAAGAGATAACTGCTTTGAACACAGAAATTGAAGATACTCAGCGTGAGGTTGTGTTTACGATGGGTGCTATCGGTGAAAGCCGTTCTAAAGAGACGGGGAATCATGTACGACGAGTGGCTGAATATACGAAGCTTCTTGCTTTGTATTATGGGCTTAGTGAAGATGAAGCGGAGATGCTTAAGCAGGCCTCCCCGATGCATGATATAGGAAAAGTAGCCATTCCTGATGCGGTATTAAACAAACCGGGACGTTTTGATGCGGATGAGCGACGTATTATGGATACTCATGCAGGTCTTGGGTACGAGATGCTCAAGCATTCTCAACGAAAGTTACTTCTGATGGCAGCAACGGTTGCCTATGAACATCACGAAAAGTGGGATGGTAGCGGGTACCCACGAGGGCTATGCGGAGAAAGTATTCATATTTATGGTCGTATTACAGCACTGGCTGATGTCTTTGACGCATTAGGCAGTGATCGTGTCTATAAAAAGTCATGGGATGATGAGAAAATTTTTACTCTCTTTAAAGAAGAGAGAGGAAAGCATTTCGATCCACAGCTGATTGATATCTTCTTTGATCATTTGGATGAATTTTTGCGGATTCGTGATCGTTTAAAAGATACAATAGAGGTTTAATATTGAAAAAGGAGCAATGTATGTTTACTGAGTTCAAAAAGTTTTTAATCGGTGGTAATGTCATCGATATGGCAGTAGGATTTATTTTTGGGGCAGCATTTGCAACGGTTGTTAAATCATTAGTCGCAAACATTATTATGCCGCCGGTTGGATTATTGATGGGCGGTGTTGATTTTTCATCCTTATTTATCGCTCTTGATGGTAAAGAGTATGCCTCATTATCTGCTTTAGATACGGCAGGTGCTCCAGCGATTAAATTGGGGATTTTTGTTAATGATCTCATCTCATTCATAATTTTAGGTTCAGTGATGTTTATGATGGTTAAGGCTTATAATAAACTCAAAGCCAGTGAGCCTGAAGCTGCACCTGAAGCACTGACAACAAAAGTATGTCCTGAATGTGCGATGGAGATTCCATTGGCGGCTAAAACGTGTCCTTTCTGCCAAACAATACAGTAGTCTTTTAGTCATTAACGTCCCGTTCTAAACGCTTCAAATACTTCGGCAGGAAGGGGCTTAGAATAGTAGTACCCTTGTATTTCGTCACATCCTTCTGCTTGAAGATATTCGAGCTGCCCAATCGTTTCTACTCCTTCAGCGATTGTCTGTAAGCCTAAACGTTTTGCCATACTGATAATCGCACTGACAATTGCTTTATCTTCATCATCTATATTGATATCACGTACAAAAGATTGATCGATTTTTAATTTGTAGATTTTGAATTTTTTGAGATAGCTCAAGCTCGAATATCCGGTCCCAAAGTCGTCAATCGACATTCGGACTCCACGCTCATGCAGATCATTCATAATGCTAATTGCTTTATGTGGATCATGCATCGCTACACCTTCTGTGAGTTCGAGTTCCAGATATTCAGGTGGTAAGCCAACCTCCATGAGTATATTTGAAACCGTATCAGGAAGAGCACTATGCCGAAACTGTACGGCCGAGAGATTTACGGCCATGATGATGGGTTCATATCCTTGATCTATCCACTTTTTGGCCTGTTGTACCGCATTGCGTAGTACCCATTCGCCAATGGGTAAAATAAGACCATTTTCTTCTGCGATAGGGATAAATTCAGCCGGAGAAATAAAACCAAGAGCTGGGTAATACCAGCGAAGAAGCGCTTCTGCTCCAATGATTTTTCCATCTTTCGAACGTATCTGAGGCTGATAATGGATTTGGAATTCATTTTCCTCAAGAGCATGGCGCAGTGCATTGCCCAGTGTCATATTGCGAATAGAGTGGCGCTGCATCTCTTCTGTGAAAAAACAATACCCATTTCTTCCGTCTTGTTTGGCGCGGTACATAGCGATATCTGCATTTTTATAGAGCGTTTCGAAGTTTTCTCCATCATAAGGATAGAGGGAAATTCCGATGGACACGCTTATACTAATCTCGTTGTCTTCAATTAAAAAAGCTTTTTGAATCGCATCTAGAAGTTTTTGAGCCACTTTATCCGCTCCGTTCATTTGGATACTGGGGAGTAAAAGTATAAACTCATCTCCTCCTAAACGCGCTATGATGTCTTCGTCTCGTAATACAGACTTCAGCCGTTGTGCAGATTCAATCAGTAATTGATCGCCGATTTTGTGCCCGAGAGTTTCATTAATGTCTTTAAAATGATCCACATCTAGAAACATGACACAAAAGTTTTCGTTATGCCGTTTCGCTCGCTCTAGTGTTAATAGGACATATTCATTCAGGCGGGTACGATTGGAGAGTCCCGTCAATGAATCATAATTGACTAAATAGCGAACTTGTTCTTCTGCATTTTCCCGTTCTTGATTAAGTCTAAATGTATCGAGTGCATAACTGATGTCGTTAGCCATCTCTTCGAGAAGTTTTTGCGCTTCGTTATCGAATGCATCGACTTGGTTAGAGTAGAGAGTGAAGACTCCTACTGGAATGCCATTACACTCAAGCGGGAGAGCGGCAGATGAGCCAAAGGAATATTTTTTGCCTTTCAAATGCCAAGGCGAGGTAGTTGGATCATTTTGAAAATTTTGACACCAAACAGGATGATTCTCATTAAATGCACGTCCAGTAGGTCCCTGTCCCAAAATATTATCAGAATGTAAATGAACATGCAGCTCATCAAGATACTCTATGCCTTCACCATAAGAAGCAACAGGTATGATCTGTTGGTTGTGTGAATCCATGAGTCCAATCCATGCCATTGTTAACCCACCAAAATTGACAGCATCACGACAAATGATGGGAAAGAGTTCTTCTTGATTTTTTGATCGTACAATGGCTTGATTACATTGGCTAAGGGCTGCATAGAGTTGTTTTAGTCGCTCATTCTTGGTAATCAAATCTTTTAAAGTTGATTGTGTTTCCCTTAGCCACCCGAGGACGCTATTTTCAGTTTCAGGTTTTACGATGATAGGAATTGAAAAATCTCCTTGTCCAATCCTCATGATATGGGTATGAAGTGTATCGATCGTCCCTCCCAGTATCTGATTAATGGTTTTATAAAGGTGCCAAAGTTTGTAAAACAATATAATTCCGGTTACGATAAAAAATAGACGTAAAATCAGCGCGATCATTTCAGCTCTATAAACTGCATCATTTGTACGTTTTTTCATAAGGATATCAAAATCATCGATGGGATGCATAATAGAAGCTTTTGCCTTATGGTAAGTTTCATCATGTAAAAGCCCAATGGCTTTTTGTTTTTGGAGCAATTTTTCAGATTCGGAACCATTGGATTCGATGAGTTTCATTGCAGTAAATTCGGTTTGGGTCAGTGCATCCGAATTGTTCTTAGCTTCAGAAAGTTTGTTGAATTCATCTCGTGTAAATTCTGCCTGGCGCATCATCTCAATAAGGGGGACGGTTTGATGACTGCAAGGGCGAGGTCGTTTATCATCCAATTCTACCAAATCCCAATAAATATTTTGATAATTAACTGGACGTAGCTTTTCTCCATTACGAATATCGAGAATCTCTTGATAATGTTCTTTATAGAGCGGATCGCCGGTAATTACATACGTTCTGACCATGCGCGTTAAATCATCTGAAGACTGGCGCAGTTCATCGGCGAGTAAAAAAGAGTTGAGGCGCATATCGTTCATCTTGTCCGTTTGTTTTTCGGAATAGACATAAATAATAAATGCAATGATGGTTAATATTAATGCAGCTATTGTTTGCCAAAGGTTTCGTCCGAAGGGTGATGAATGTTTATTTGATGGCACTGCTATTCCTCACATGCTGATTATAATGAATTCTAACATACATTTATTACGGAAAGAAAGGGAACCGATGGGACCAATTTCAGAATTTAGGCCTTGGTATCTAAAATGCTTCCTCCGAGAGACGTGATTTTTTCATCGATTTTAGCCAATGTTTTATCGAGTGTCTGATATGAAATATCAGGAAGCTTGCCCCCCCATATTTTTTCTGCTTCATTAAATCCGTGAACGATCCCTTCGCGACCTGCTTTGAGTTTATCGACATTGTCTCCACTACCGCTGAGAACAAAATCAGCAAGACGATTGGAGGTTTGGGTGACTCCAAAGAATCCATCTTCACTGACCAGCGCTTTGGCTTCATCAGGATTCATATCTGCGATGGGTTTACCGGTATACCCGATCGCGTTAAAGTCAATGGATTTCAAAATATCTTTAACTTTACTCAGATCAAAAGGGGCACTTTGTGCTTCTAGATTGCTTGATGAATACGTATCAACACTTTTGCTGTATTCTGCAAGATAAGCTTGCGAAAGAGTTTTCCCGGATATCTCACCGCTTTTTATTTTTTCTTTAAAATCGGCAGACTCTTTTTCATTTTGTCCGAGAGCGTTTGTGGCGTAGGGATTGAGTAAATTTGTTGTTGCGTTTATCTGCATAATATACCCCTTTGTTTAAAATCTAAATCGGCATATTTAACCGGGAACTAAAGGGTAACATTGGATTAATTTAAATAGTACAAATACGGTTTCGCCCTTCATTTTTTGCTTTGTATAAGGCTGCGTCAGCAGAGAAGATAAGATTCTCATAGTTATTCTTTTCATCAGGGATCATGCTGGCAATTCCAAAACTCATAGTGACTGAATTTATTTTACCCCATTGAGATTTTAAACCATCGAGATTTTTGAGGTTATTTTGAATCCTCATGCACACTTCTTTTGCATCATCAATGTTTGTATCGTATAGTACGATTACAAACTCTTCACCGCCATACCGTGCTATAAAATCACTGCTTCTTTGAAGTGAATTTTTTATAATTTTGGCAAGTTCTCTGAGTACGTCATCCCCAGCGGTATGTCCATAAGTATCATTGATATGTTTAAAATGGTCAATATCGCACATAATAACTGAAAAATTCACACTGTTACGCTGTGAAAGTTGGCCCATTTCCCGAAAATGATTTTCAAATGCTCTTCTATTGGATAGCTGTGTTAGCGGATCGATAAGTGTTAATGCTCTTAATCGTTTATTAGCTTCTTCTAATTCTTTTGTTCTTTCTTGAATTTTAAGTTCCAAGGATTGGTTGATGGTATCTAAATCTTTTGAATACATATGTATTTTATTAACCATAGCGATAATCGCATTATGAATAATTCCGACTTCATCGGTTCGGGTCGATTCAATTAATGTGAAATTATTGAGTTTTGGATCATACTGCAGTACATTTTGGGTGAGTGCTTTTAAAAATCTAAATTCTCTTTTGATGACATAGACAAAGAATATTAATAATAAAAACGTCACAGCCAGAATGGTAAGTGTTGTTTCATTATTATTTTTCATCATTAGACGATAGGAAGAATCGTCAAAATGAACTTGTATGGTTCCGAATTTCTCTCCTGTAATTGGATCA
>JAYVLH010000145.1:0-10986 GCA_043759555.1 Sulfuricurvum sp.
AGGGTTTAAAACGCCTTATGAGGTTTTTAGTGAATTAACAGGTTTGGATGGTAGAATGTTGGCAATGGGTATTCGTTAATGATGCGAATTCGCCATATATTACATATTTATGGATTAATGTTACCCAACGTCACTAAAATTACTGCCTTATTCCTTATAGTTTTATAATTTAGTGATATAATCATAAAATATATTAAAAGGTTAAATTATGTTAAACAAAACTTTATTACTTATTACACTACTAGGAACAACTTCTCTTTTTGCTTCCGATTATTCCCTCTCAGTAAGTGCCGATACTACCCGTTTTGATTATGCGGAAACCAATAGTGCCGGTCAGCTGCTCGATACCGAAAATGCTGATTTCGGTAAAATTTTTGGGGCAACCCTCTCAATAGAGCCCCAATATCAAGGACTTTATTTTACTGCGGCTTATGCTAAAGGTGACACCAATTATATTGGCGGAACAAATCTGAATCCCACATTTGGATCTCATCTAACGACTACAACTAATGAAATATCTAATTATGATTTTGGATACAAAGCAACAGCACGTAATTTCAGAAGTGATCTTGAAATGCCGGTCATCATTGGGGTAGGATATCATCAATGGCTACGACAATTACACAGCACTCCTGGAGTTTCAGGATTTGATGAACGTTATGACTGGGAATACTACAATGTCGGTATCGGACTGCACTACCGCATGTCATCCACCATGTCTATCGGTACGGATGCTTCTTACCGTAAAGCATTTAATGCGAAAATGTATGAAAATTTACACGGGTATACATTTAATCTCAACAACGTCTACGGGTACAAAATCACGGTGCCGTTTGAGGTAAAACTTAATCCTCAGCTAAGTACTTTTATCGCCTACAATTACGAGTACTGGAACGTGGATGCTTCGAATGTAGTCGGCGGTTATTATGAACCCGACAGCCAAACAAAGAACGAGATTTTGTCGTTTGGATTGAAATTCTATTTTTAATTCCTGATCAAGATATTCCGCCACAAATTATAACAACCCAACCAATGCTGCCAATAATACCGGCGGCGTAATCACTAATCCCACCTTCATATATTCACCCCATCCGATTTTAACTCCTTTTTGTGCCAATACATGAAGCCATAGCAAGGTTGCGAGCGAGCCTATCGGGGTCATCTTCGGTCCGAGGTTACAGCCGATGATATTCGCATATGCCAATGCATGATTACCAGCTTCACCAATCGCTATGTCCATGATCATTATGGTCGGCATATTGTTCATTACAGAACTGAGAATGGCAGACAAAAAACCCGTTCCAATTACGGCATAGGCATTCCCCATCGTTTGCAACTGGGTAATCAATCCTGCCAAATAGCTCGTCAATCCGCCATTTTTGAGTCCATAGACGACCACGTAGAGTCCGATGCTGAACCATACAACCTGCCACGGTGCCGCTTTGATTGTCATAATCGGTTTCGTCGCTTTAAAATAGGTCGCAATGGCGAGAAACACCAGCGCTCCGCCGAGAGCAAATACCGATACAGGAAGATGATAACGGTCACCGATGAAATAACCCATCATCAACAGAGCCAAAAACCACCAACTGAGACGAAACATCCTCATATTTTTGATCGCTGACTCGGGAGTTGCTAGTTGTGTGATATCAATACGAGTCGGTATATCTTTGCGAAAATAAAAACACAATACAGTAATAGAAGCGATGATGCTAAGCAAGTTAGGCAAGTACATCGTCTTGGCGTATTCCCAAAAGCCTATGTGAAAATACCCGGCTGTCACGATGTTCGTCAGGTTAGAGATAACCAGCGGATTGGAGGCACTGTCGCCAATGAATCCCCCTGCCATTAAAAAGGCAAACATCGCGATGGGATTCATTTTGAGATGTTTCATTTTCGCAAGTACGATGGGTGTCAAGATCAAAGCGGCTCCATCATTGGCAAAAAATGCCGAAACTACAGCACCAAGGATTAGAATATAGACAAACATTAAATGTCCATTACCACCCGAAAGACGCGCCATCTTCAATGCTGCCCACTCAAAAAATCCTATCTCATCGAGTACCATCGACAGCAAGATGATTCCGATAAATGCCAGTGTCGCATCCCATACGATTGAGGTGACTGTCCATACATCAGCAAAACTTACGACACCCAATGCTAAAGCTGCCAGGGCACCTATAACAGCAGTTGTCCCAATCTGCAACCCGCGCGGCTGCCAAATGACAAAAATCAGTGTCACTAAAAAAATTGCACTTGCTAAAATCATATATTGCTCCCCTATTTAATATGGTATTCTATCATAATATCAACATATCTTGATATATTATTGTTGATTTATTACACTATCCAAAATATTAAAATAATTGCTTATCTTTAGTTAAAATGATATTATGAAAATAATGTCGCTCAATCGTAATATCATAGCACTGGGTGCCAATAGCTTCTTTACCGATTTTTCTACGGAGATGATCCTCCCTCTCCTTCCCCTCTTTATGGATCATTTTTTACATGCAACCAAAAGTGAAATCGGTCTTATCGAAGGGTTGGCTGAATTCGGAGTTGCCCTCCTTATAGCTCTTTCTGGATTCTATTCCGATCGATTAGGGAAACGAAAAGGGTTGACCGTCTTTGGATACGGGATGTCCAATCTTATCAAGCCTCTCGCATTTTTTGCCCAAAGTGTCACTATGATTGCTGTTATCCGTATCGGTGATCGCCTTTCCAAAGGGATTCGTGTCGCTCCGCGTGATGCCCTTATCAGTGCGTTTACCTCTAAAGAGACAAGTGGATTTGTATTTGGCTTTCACAAAATGATGGATGGTGCTGGTGCGCTGGTAGGTTCTCTCACTGCTTTTGGAGTTTTATGGTTTTGGGGAGAGAGTGAAAGCTCGTTTCGAAGTGTTTTTGCCCTCAGTCTGATTCCGGGACTTATTTCTATGGCAATACTCATTTTTTTTGTTACTGATGCCCCTTTCACACCATCAGCCCAGCGGCGGTTTAGACCTGAGGCACTTCCTTCAGAATTTTATTGGCTGGTAGGTTTTCAAACTCTTTTTAGTTTAGTGGCTATGAATTATTCCTTCTTTCTGCTCAAAGCGGGAAGCAACGGTTTTGCCCTTGCAATGATTCCTCTTGCGTATGCCCTTTATAATCTGACACAATCTTTTTTTGCCATCCCCATCGGTAAAATGGCAGACCGACACGGTAAACCGACACTTTTAGCTGCTATATACGTGGCATTCGGATTAGGTACTCTTTTCATGGCATCTGGAAGTATCTGGGGAACATGGATTGGATTCGGAATTTACGGGTTTTTTGCCGGAGGCTTTAATGCCCTTGCCAAAGCAATTATCTCTGATACTGCCCCTTTGGAACTCAAAGCGACTGCATATGGTGTTTATTACACTTTTATAGGATTGGCAACCCTCGCTTCATTAAGTATGGGCGGCATGATTTGGGATCATATTGGCAGTGATTTCTTATTTTCTTTTTCATCCGTTTGTGCATTAGTACTTGGTATTTTTTTATATCAAATGAGAGATCGTCTCAAAGGGTATCACCCCTAATGTTACCTGCTAATTAATGTCCGCCCTACAATCCATTTTCGTCATCTATTTTATTTATGTTACAATTACATCTTATGAGCAAAATTATTTTTATTACCCTTTTTTTTCTTTCAATTCTTCATGCTAATACCTTACAGCAGAGCTATTTTTTCACCTCTCCAACCATAAAATCATCTGATTTGAATGCAGAGTGTCCAAAAGACTTTGAGATCGTCCTTATACCTGATGGAAAAAGTTCTTATCGGATGAATGCTCAAATCATTCTCAAAACCTTTGAACTCAATGGATGCCAAATCGATGGAGCAAAAATACGGTACGTCAATTTTACCAAACGAAGCAATACGGACTATACACAGCTCCAAGAACAAATAACAACCTATTTTTCAACCAACTATCCAAGCATGACAATCCATTCGGTCCAAATTATTCCCCATGGTTACATAGAGTCATTGTCCTCTACAGCTCATGCCATTTTTGACAAAGATGGTTATACAAAAAACAAAGGGACATTTTACATTTCTGACAGCAACGGTATACGTCACTATTTTGAGTATGTGATTGATGCATCACTATCCGTACTGCACTCCACCCGAAAAACTTCTCGAAAAGAACCGCTATCACCTACTAATACCACACTAAAAAGTATCCCTTTTACCTCTTTTCGAGGTAAACCCCTTGCTTCCATTCCTGAAAAATCATATCGATTTCGCTCTACTGTTCAAGCCAATACTCCTATTACAGACCGCCAACTTGAGCCAACACCCATTGTTTTACGTAATGCCAAAGTCAGTGTTCAAATACGAAGCGGTGCCGTCATTGTTGAATTTATCGCAACCGCAATGCAAGAAGGAGCACTGTATGATATTATTACGATTGAAAAAGCCGACAATAAACGAGTCCGTGCCAAAATAGTTGGTGACAACACAGTGGAGCTTCAATGAAAATTATCGTAGGAATCAGTGGAGCGAGCGGTGCTTCTTTAGGACTCAAATTTTTACATGCACTCCCTGCTGATATTACTAAACATTTGATTGTATCCGAGCATGCGCAAATTGTTTTGGATAAAGAAGAAAATACACATCTTCACCAAAATAATGAAATATGGGCATCCGTAGCATCAGGGTCGTATGGGGCAACTGCAATGATTATCACCCCATGCAGTATGAATACGTTGGCAAAAATTGCCTGTGGTATCGCAGATAACCTTATCACGCGCGCTGCGAGTGTTATGATTAAAGAGCGTAAAACATTGATTTTAGCACCGAGAGAGATTCCCTTTTCACCCATCGCACTGGAAAATATGCACAAACTTTCCATGATGGGAGTCATCATTGCACCCCCTGCACTTGCTTATTATGGCGAACAAACGACACTGGAAGATATGGAAAATTTTATGATTGGCAAATGGATGGATTTAATGAACATCAATAATACTCTTTACAAAAGATGGAGCGGCGAATGAATAGTAAAAAAGTAGCTCTTTATCCGGGAACATTTGACCCGATCACCAACGGTCATTTTGATATTATAGAGCGAGGGCTTCGGCTTTTTGATGAGGTTATTGTCGCTGTTGCCGACTCACGCGACAAGCGTCCTATGTTTACTCTTGAGCAACGTGTAGAGATGGCTAAATTGACCACAAAGGATTTAGAACGCGTACGTGTGATTGGATTTGACAATCTCACGGTTGAACTGGCAAATACTCTAGATGCAACGTTTCTTATACGTGGACTTCGTGCAGTCAGTGATTTTGAGTTTGAACTTCAGCTTGGATACCTCAATCATTCGCTTGATCCCAATATTGAAACAGTTTATTTGATGCCTCGACTCAAACATGCCTTTATCAGTTCCTCTATTGTGCGAAACCTTTTAAAATTCAACGGTAAAACCGACCATCTCCTACCCTCATCAGTTCAAAATGTTATCGGGAGTATGAAATCATGTACATTGCAATAGAAGGAATTGATACAGCAGGAAAAAGCACCCAAATAGAGTGTTTAAAATCCTATTTTCCGAAAGCTCTTTACACTAAAGAACCCGGTGGCACCCCTGTCGGAATTGACATACGCTCGATGGTACTGCATGGGGAACTTAAAAGTAAAATGGCAGAACTGCTCCTCTTTTTAGCCGATCGAGCAGAGCATACTGAAACTATAATATTACCCAATATTGATTCATTGATAATAAGTGACCGTTCCGCTGTTTCAGGAGTTGCTTATGCTTTGGTGCAGGAGATTTGTCCTATCGACACCCTCGTGTCCCTCAATACATTAGCAACCAGCGGACATTTGCCGGACATCGTTTTTATTTTAAAACTCACTCCGAAAGAACTTGAATATCGTCTATCTCAAAAAGAGCATGATGTTATCGAATCTCGTGGAATAAACTACCTCCTAAGCATCCAAGATGCCCTCATACAAGCGTCCCATGCACTGGGAATAAAGACGATTGTAATCGATGCGTCACAATCTATTGATACTATCACAACCGAGATCGCAGGTCTCATAAAAGGAAATGAATGATCCAATCATTACGCGGAATGAATGACATCCTAGAAGACAACTATGAGCGGTATGAATATTTTTTAGCTACTGCCTCAACAATTGCTAAAAAATACGGATTTCACTATATCGAAACACCTTTACTCGAAGAAACAGCCCTTTTTAAACGTTCCGTAGGTGAGAGCAGTGACATCGTAGGCAAAGAGATGTATCAGTTTATCGACAAAGGACAAAATGACGTATGTCTTCGCCCAGAAGGAACAGCAGGAGTTGTTCGGGCATTTATCCAAAATAAGCTGGATAAAAAAGGGGGAATTCATCGTTTTTACTACCACGGTTCCATGTTCCGCTATGAACGTCCGCAAAAAGGGCGATTGCGTCAGTTCCATCAGTTTGGGGTAGAGAGCTTTGGTGTTGCATCCGTTTATGAAGATGCCTTGATGATTATGATGGTGGCCGACATTCTCAAAGCTTTAGGAATCGGCTATCGGCTGCAGCTTAACTCACTTGGCGATCAAAACTGTATGCCAGCTTACCGCGAAAAGCTCATTGGCTTTATCGAAAACTGTGGCGATGCACTGTGTGAAGACTGTCAGAGACGCAAGTTAACCAATCCTATCCGTGTACTGGATTGTAAAAATGAGGCGTGTCAAAGCCTATACGTCAATGCACCCAAACTTATCCAACATCTTTGTGGTGAATGCCAAAGTGATTTTGATTCTCTAAAAACCATTCTCGACAATCACGCTATTGCTTATGAGATCGACACCAATCTAGTACGTGGTTTGGATTATTATTCCAAAACAGCCTTTGAGTTTATAAGTGACGAGATTGGCTCTCAAAGTGCTATTGCCGGTGGAGGACGCTATGATCGTCTTATCGAATTTTTGGACGGTAAACCAACTCCTGCGATAGGATTTGCTCTTGGTATCGAACGTTTGATGGAACTTATAGTTATGCCTGAATCCGTACGTGAAGGGTATTATCTTGGTGCAATGGAAAATGAATCTCTAAGTATGATTTTAAAAGCTGCCGAGACTATACGTAAAAATACGAAAGCAGTCGTAGAATATGACCCTAAAAGCCTCAAAAACCACCTCAAAGGTGCTGATCGTATCAATGCTCGCTATTGTGCTGTGATCGGTGAAAACGAACGACTAAACAATACTATTTGGATAAAAGATTTACTTGAACAAAAAGAATCTATCATTCCATTAGAAAGTCTAAAGTGACTTTATCTATTTCGATAATGACATTTATATTTCGTCAAAAATTCCACCACTAAAGAAGGAAATGTATGCAAAATTACGGTATTGATATTTGGGGAGAAAATAACTTTATGATTGATCAAGGGATGGTCAAAGTTAACTACAAAAGTTCCCCGTCACTCATTGAAATAACCCAAAAAATTCGTAAAACAAATCTGAGCGGTCCATTGATTTTACGCTTCCCCCATTTGATTGGCAAACAAATCGATTTACTGTACTCAAACTTTCAACGTGCTATTTTTGAAAACGATTACACTGGGAAATTTCATGCTGTTTTTCCTCTCAAAGTCAACCAGTTTCCAGAAACCGTTGATGCTATCGTTGAACATGGTGAAAAGCACAACTACGGTTTAGAAGCTGGTTCTAAAGCCGAACTGGCACTTGCAATGGCAAAAACACCCTTAGGTTCACCCATCACCGTCAATGGCTTTAAAGATGAAGAAATGGTAACATTGGGGTTCATAGCAGCTCAGATGGGACATAATATCACCATTACCATTGAGGGGATCGGAGAGCTTGAGTGGATCATTGATGTAGCACAGCAGTGCAAACTAAAAGTACCCAATATCGGAATTCGTATTCGTCTTCAAAGCGAAGGAAGCGGAATATGGGCAAAAAGCAGCGGATTAAGTGCCAAGTTCGGTCTTACCTCTACCGAACTTATTGAAGCCATGAGTATGCTGCAAGAGCACAATATGGTAGAACACTTTACCATGATTCATTTCCATGTCGGCTCACAAATGCAAGATATCTCCACACTGAAACGTGTTTTACGTGAATCTGGAAATATCTATGCTGAACTCAAAAAAATGGGTGCCAGTCATTTAGGTGCTATTAATATCGGTGGCGGATTAGCGGTTGAATATTCTCAGCATACGTCCAATCGTCTTCGTAACTATACTTTAGAAGAATTTTCTAACAGTGTTGTCTTCTTGATTCGTGAAATCATGAACGCTAAAGGGGTAGCACACCCTGATATCTTTACGGAGTCTGGACGTTTTATCGTTGCATCACATTCCGTGCTGGTAACCCCAGTACTTGAACTCTTTTCGCATGACTACCAAGAAAAATCACTTAAACTTAAAGATGTAAATCCTCCGCTTATCGAGGAATTACGTGAGCTCAACGCCCTCTTATCCCCACGCACGTGCATCGAGTATATGCATGATGCGCTTGATCACATGGAGTCTTTGCTAACACTGTTTAATCTCGGGCATATTGACCTACTGGATCGCTCCAATGCAGAAATTTTGGTGCATCAGATTATAAAAAAATCACTCTACTTGTCCCAAGACAACCTTGTGCCAGAAATCGAACGATTGCAAGTAAAGTTGCAAGAACGTTATCTCATCAACAGTTCTATTTTTCAAAGTATTCCCGATTATTGGGGATTACAACAACCGTTTCCGATCATGCCGCTTGATCGTCTGGATATTCCAGCTATTCGTGCAGCGAGTCTTTGGGACATAACGTGTGACAGCGACGGAGAGATTAAATTTAAACCTGAAACTCCGCTTTATCTCCATGATATTGATTTGGATGAAGAGGAATACTTTCTTGCTTTTTTCAACGTAGGTGCATATCAAGAGACATTGGGAATGAATCACAATCTCTTTACACACCCAAGCGAATGTACAATCCTTATCAATGATACAGGGTATGAGATCGAAAACTTCACTGAATCCGATAATATACTCAATATTCTCGAAGATATTGGCTATGACAGCTCAAAACTTCTAATGAACCTTAAAAATAAATTAGCAACGAGTGATTTTATGGCAGAAGAAGAAAAAACTGATACACTTCAAAAGCTCGAAATGTACCTCTACCAAAATGGATATTTACGCACAACTCGATAAGGATTATAATTGGGACTTTTTTCTGAAATTAGCGAAGATTTTTCGAATGTCTACAAGAACGACCCCGCGATAAGCTCACGCATTGAATTATTATTCAATTATCCGGGAGTATGGGCGATCTTTTGGTATCGTATTGCCAATCGGCTCTACCGTAATAATTTTAAAGCCTTTTCCCGACTCATTATGGGGATTAATCAAATTATTACCCATATAGACATCCATCCGGGAGCTACCATAGGACGACGGGTTTTCATCGACCATGGGACGGGCGTTGTTATTGGCCAGACGGCTGTTATCGAAGATGATGTCCTTATTTATCAAGGTGTTACTTTAGGCGGCGTAAGTTTGACTGCTGGCAAACGGCATCCTACAATCAAAAGTGGAGTCGTCATCGGTGCAGGTGCAAAAATTTTAGGCAATATTACCATAGGTGAAAATTCAAAAGTTGGCGCAAATTCAGTCGTTGTTCGTAATGTTCCTGAAAATAGCACTGCGATTGGAATTCCAGCTCATGTCATTCAAAAAGGACGAGACAAAGATCCATTCAGCCACAATAAACTTCCCGATATTAATAAAGAAATGTTTGAATATCTTCTCAAACGTGTTGCAGTGCTGGAACACTTTATGGTTCAAGACAATACAGAAATCCTTGAGCAAGACCTTCAACTTGAAAATATTTACGAGTCGTTCATCAGGGCAATGAAAAATTAATCCTACTGCTACCAACTGTGATATAAGGAATGAGAGAATAAAATCTCCATCCTCTCTTTAAAAAGTCTACTCCAGCCCGTCACTTGGATTAATCACTTCGATAACATCCAACCCAAATCCGCTTAATGCGGCAAACTCAACATTTTTAGAATCCGCAATCAGTCGCATATGTCGTACGCCCAAAATTTTAAGTATCTGTGCTCCGATACCATACTCTTTCATATTCCCATGCTGATGTCTCGGCTTATTGATAAACAATAATACTCCGCTGTTTTGCTTCAAGTAATGAATCGAATCAATGAGCTGCGAATAACGACTTTGATTCAATAAAAGATCAATATCAGGGATAACATTATGAACCCTGACATTGGCTGTTTCACCTGCTTTATAAAAAACAACGGCAGTATGCTGATCACCTTGATGATCCTCAAAAGAATATTTTTTTACATGAACACCAAAAAATTCGATCTCTTCTTCAGCAACGGCTTTAACCAATATCTCATTTGCAAGACGATACTCAACAATATCAGAAATATAGACTGTTTTAAGAGAATGTTTCTGCGCAAAAATATCCAAATCATCACGTCTGGCCATTGAGCCATCTTCTTTCATGATTTCACAGATAACAGCTGATTCTGCCAAACCAGACAAACGGCATAAATCAACAGAACCTTCTGTATGACCGATACGAACCAGTGTACCGCCCTCTTTTGCAATCAATGGGAAAATATGTCCAGGAGCAACAAGTTCTGAAGAATGAGAAATTGGATTAGCAAGAATTTTAATCGTCATATCGCGTTCAGCTGTAGAAATACCCGTAGTAGCTGCTGTAGCATCTACAGAAATTGTAAATGCTGTTTCATGCATAGATAAATTGCTTTTAACCATCGGTTCCAAATTTAAACGCTTAGCGATACTTGGATTAATCGCAACACAAATAAGCCCTTTGGCATGCGTTGCCATAAAATTAACATGATCAGGAGTCGAAAAAACAGATGCATAAACCAAGTCGCCCTCGTTCTCACGATCCTCATCATCCACCATGATGACCATACGCCCTTTTTTAAACTCTTCTATT
>JAYVLH010000146.1:0-3777 GCA_043759555.1 Sulfuricurvum sp.
ACGGTATTTTTATTGACGGTAATTCCTGCGCGGCCCAATGCTGCATCTGCTTCTTTACCGCTAAAGGATTTATTCAAAAAAGAGACTAAGATAAGATGATTATCTGTTCCGCCACTGACAATGTCATAACCGCGTTTCATTAATACATCTGCTAATACTGCTGCATTGGCTTTTACTTGTTTGGCATAAACTTTCCATTCAGGAGAGAGATTGTATTTAAATCCAACTGCTTTTGCCGCAATAACATGAACTAGCGGTCCGCCTTGTAATGCTGGGAAAATAGCAGAATTGATTTTTTTAGCAATATCTTCATCATTGGTCATAATCATACCGCCGCGAGGGCCGGCAAGTGTTTTATGTGTTGTTGTAGTGACAATATGCGCATGAGGAAATGGACTAGGGTGTTCACCTGCGACGACAAGTCCTGCAATGTGAGCGATATCAGCGAATAATATTGCACCAACGGCATCCGCAATTTCACGAAACTTGGAAAAATCGATTTCACGAGCATAAGCAGATGCACCGCACACAATAATTTTAGGCTGTACGATTTTAGCAATGTCCAGTACACGGTCGTAATTGATACGACCATCAAGTTCAACTCCATACGAAAAACTGTGGTAGTTTTTACCAGAGAAGCTTACTTTTGAACCATGGGTCAAGTGTCCACCATGGCTCAAGTCCATTCCCAGCAATTTGTCTCCTGCTTGCAATAATGCAGCATAAACAGCACCGTTAGCGGATGAACCTGAATGAGGTTGTACGTTTGCAAAGTTACAGTCAAAAAGTTTACATGCACGGTCAATTGCCAATTGCTCAACACCATCTGCATATTCACATCCGCCATAATAGCGTTTAGCAGGATACCCTTCAGCATATTTATTAGTAAATACGCTGCCCATTGCTTCCATGACAGCTGGAAGGGTAAAGTTTTCGGATGCAATCATCTCTAAATGATCAGTTTGACGTTCAAGCTCTTGCTCACACAGGGTATAAATTTCGTTGTCGTATTCTTTAAGAAAGCTCATTTTCTTCTCCATTGTTAAGATTGTTGTGTTGTGGTTTCATTGCAGGGAAAAGTAAAACATCCCGTATTGAGTGTTGATTGGTCAGCATCATGACAAGACGGTCTATTCCGATTCCTTGGCCTGCAGTAGGTGCCATACCGTATGAAAGGGCAGTGACAAAATCTTCATCCATATCGTGAGCTTCATCATCACCAGAATCTTTAGCGGCCATTTGACCTTCAAAGCGTTCTAGTTGATCAATCGGGTCATTTAGTTCACTAAATGCATTGGCGATTTCTCGACCGGCGATAAAGAGCTCAAAACGGTCAGTAAGTTCTGGACGCTCATCATTGCGACGGGCAAGCGGTGAAATTTCTACCGGATAGTGGGTAATAAACGTAGGATTGATTAGCTTTGCTTCAACAAATTCATCAAATAATTCACCCTGAAGCTGTCCAAGATTAAGGGTTGTTTTGGCTTCAAGTTTATGCGAACGCAAAAATTCTAAAATGGCATCTTTATCATTGACGATTGCTTCAGGTACACCACCAATAATACTCAAACTTTTTATCAGCTCAATTTCGTTGAATTGATCAAAATCAATTTCTACTTCTCCATATGGGAGTCGTTTTGGAAGATTCAAGTGATCAAATAGATAGTCAAAATACTCTTTGGTAATAACGATCAAATCTTTGTACGTTTTATACGCCCAATAAAATTCAATGGAAGTAAATTCTGGATTGTGGGTAGCATCCATTCCTTCATTGCGAAAGTTTCGATTGATCTCAAAGACTGCTTCAAATCCGCCAACGATAAGACGTTTAAGATAAAGCTCAGGCGCAATACGTAAAAAACGATCAATTCCAAGTGCATTATGATGGGTGACAAACGGTTTGGCATTCGCACCCCCTGCTATAGGGTGCATCATAGGGGTCTCAACCTCTAAAAATCCTTTGTCTTCAAAAAATCGGCGCGTAAGACTGATAACTTTAGATCGGATATGAAATGTTTTACGCACTTCAGAATTCATAATCAGATCAAGATAGCGTTGACGGTAGCGCAATTCCTTGTCTTGAATACCGTGAAATTTTTCAGGTAAAGGTGAAATGGCTTTTGTAAGGATCTTTAATAGGTCGACATGAAGTGATAGCTCGCCTTGCTGGGTAACAAACGGATATCCGCTTACTTCAATAATATCACCCACCTCAATAAGTTTTTTAAAAATATCGTTGTAAAAATTTTCAGGAAGATTGTCACGTGCAACGTAAATTTGAAGTACACCGCTTTCATCTTCTATCTTAACAAAGCTGGCCTTACCCATTAAACGATAGAGTTTAATACGTCCGGCAACGATATAGTGACGATGCTCATCACGTTTTTCTTCTTTTTGAAAAAGATCTGAGTTGACGTTATTGAATTTTTCAATGGTTGTGTTACGAGCAGAGTTATTAGCGTATGGGTCGATTCCTGCTTCTCGTAATTGGTTAGCTTTTTCGATCCGTTGAACTACGTATTGATTATCAAATGTCACAATAAATTTCCTTTATTTTTTCGTTTGGCATGTTTTACAGATGCCGTAAATTTGCATTGAATGCTCCTGCATCACAAATCCAAGCTCTTCTGCGATTTTTTTCTGTCTTACTTCAATTTCTTCATCGACAAATTCGCTAATACTGCCGCATTTTGTACAGATGATATGATCGTGATGATCTTTGGCACCCAGTTCGTATTTTTTGCCTTGTGCCCCAAATGAGAGAGATGTCACCATGTCAGAATCTTCAAGCAGTGAAAGTGTACGATAAACAGTTGCAATTCCTGTGTTTAAATCAGGATGCTTTTCTTGTATAAGATGATGAAGCGCCTCAGGAGTTAAGTGCTCGTCACTATTGTAAAGCATCTCTAAAATTACTTCTCGCTGAATAGTGAATTTCAAACTGTTGGCTTTTAAAAGCTGTTTGAAATCCGTCAGTAGTTTCGCGTATTCAACAGTACGTTCTGTAAAATCAGTAAGGGCACCCATAATGATTATTTTTCCTTTTTAACGGATGATGAATCTGAGTGATTCTCATCGCTTTGATTCGTATCTAAAAGACTTTTAACATCATTGGTTTCAATATGTAAGATGAAATTACCAGTAGCAAGCATAGGCTCAAAAAAGATGCTGCTTTTCATTTTTTCACCAAAATTTTCTCGAATGGCAGTAACACTAAAAAGAGCATAAATAATAACTGACAAAATAAAGAAAAACTTGCTGGCACCCACAATAAAACCAAGGACACGATCTAAGGGTCCTAGACCACTGAGTGTACTAAGGCGTTTAAATCCAGCACCAAGTGCAACCATAAAAAGCCAAAAGATTCCAACGGTAAAAACAAAACCAACAAGATTGATGGCGGAAGTAGATTCAAAATTAAAAATCATCTCATTAAGAAATTTTCCGAGTACCCCACCAATATGGGATGCAACATACAAACCGCCAACTATACCTATGAGTCCAAAAAGTTCCTTTGAAAATCCGTTTAAGAGTCCTTTTAGTCCAAGTAACAAAATGATTGAACCAACCGCAACGTCAAAATAATTCAAATCCATTATAACTCCATTTCCATTCGGTCTTTTCCATTTTTCTTAGCGCGGTAAAGAGCAGTATCCGCACGATGTATAAGGGTATCCATAGTATCATCGTTGCGTATTTGCGTTAATCCAAGACTGAGGGTAACCGTGATTTGTTCATTTTGAAATAGCGGTTTATTCTGGCGACAAAGATTTAAAA
>JAYVLH010000147.1:0-25733 GCA_043759555.1 Sulfuricurvum sp.
CCCGAATCAAGTTCGGGATGACAAAGAGATTGTTCGGGATGACAAAATTCCTATCAATATTACCCTCTCAGAGTTGCAAATCCAAGCCTTTGATTTCATCCGCTCCCATCCCGTTTCACTTTTGTTTGGCGATACGGGTGCCGGTAAAAGTGAAATATACATGAAGCGCATGGATGAAGTGTTATGTGAAGGAAAGCGGTGTTTATTGCTTCTGCCTGAAATCTCTCTCACCCCGCAAATGGAACAACGATTTAAAAAACATTTCGGGGAAGCTTTTGTGTTGTGGCATTCTAAAATGACCCCAAAACAAAAAAAAGTGACGTTGGAAAAGATTGTTGATGGCAGTGCACGCATTATTGCAGGTCCGCGATCGGCGTTGTTTTTACCCATAGTGGATTTAGGGATGATTGTTGTGGATGAAGAGCATGATGAAAGTTATAAATCATCTTCGAGACCTCGCTACAATGCACGAGATATGGCTATTTATATAGGATCCCTCATGAAAATTCCTGTAGTTTTGGGGAGTGCCACACCCAGTCTTTCCAGCTATACTAAATATCCATTTTTTAGGCTTCGTGGTGGTTATTACACTTCTAGACGTTCTTTTGTGTATGAGCCTTCTGTTGAGGCTTTGACTCCATTTTTAGATGCACACATTGTTGCCAATTTTAATTCAGGTCATCAGGGAATTGTTTTTATCCCCACTCGTGCGAATTTTAAAACAATGGTGTGTGATGGGTGCGGTTATGTCATCGAGTGTCCCTTTTGCAGTGTAGGTATGAGCTTACATCGCAATGCGCGTGCTTTAAAGTGTCATTATTGCAATTATACGGAAGTGCTGCCTCGTATTTGTCCAAAATGCCAAAGTGGCCATTTGAGTACGTCACGATTAGGCACGGCAGAGGCTGTGGAGCATTTTGAGAAGCATTTTGATGAGATTAAGATACAGCAGTTTGATCGGGATGTTATTACGACGCAAAACAAATTGGTTAAAGTGCTCAAGGCATTTAATGCTCGTGAGATTGATCTGCTGGTTGGGACGCAAATGCTTTCTAAGGGGCATGATTATCACGATATAGCTCTCGCTGTTGTGATGGGAATAGATAATTTATTGGGTCAAGCAGATTATCGTGCGCGTGAGAAGGCATTGTCTTTGCTCGTTCAAATAGCAGGTAGAAGTGGGCGAAAAAATGATTCTACTGTCATTGTACAAAGCTTTAATGAGTCTTTTTTTCGTCAATATTTGGATGATTATGAATCATTTTTAAAAGATGAACTTAAAATTCGGGAGAACCGCTATCCGCCTTATAAAAAGTTGGCACGACTGCTGTTTAGTCATAAAAATGGGATGAAAGCTAAGCTGGAAATGGAGAAAGTTGTTGATGTATTAAGAACTGTTTCATCGATAGATATTGTCGGATTCGGTACATCACCGATTGAAAAAATTGCGGATAAATATCGGTTTCAAATCTTGCTGCGCAGTGACAAAAGCACGGAGTTGATACGGGCAATCAAACACATAAAATCACCGCTGTGTGAAATCGATATGGACCCAATTGAGTTTACGTAACTTTAACATCCAAATAGCTACAATCACCTCATGATTACACGATACCCAACTAAAAAAATTTACGTCGGAAATGTTGCTATAGGGGGTGATGCTCCCATTTCGGTACAGTCGATGACCTACTCGCGTACGTCGGATGTTGCGGCTACAGTGGAACAGATCAATCGTCTCCATTTCGCGGGGTGCGATATCGTACGTGTTGCTGTACCGGATGAAGAAGATGCCTTGGCGCTCAAAGCGATTAAAGAACAAATTTCTCTCCCTCTTGTTGCCGATATCCATTTTAACTATAAATTAGCACTTATTGCAGCTGAAGTAGTGGACTGTATCCGTTTTAATCCTGGAAATATTGGCGAAAAATCACGTATTCGTGAAATCGTCAAAGCGTGTGAAGAACGTCATATTCCGATCCGTATCGGAGTTAATGCCGGAAGCTTGGAAAAAGAATTCGAACAGCGATATGGTCAAACGGCTGAGGGGATGGTTGCATCTGCTGAGTACAATATTAAATTTCTCGAAGATCTCGGATTTACGGATATCAAAGTCTCACTCAAAGCGAGCGATGTACAGCGTACTGTCGAAGCCTATCGAATGCTGCGCCCAAAAAATAACTATCCGTTTCACTTGGGAGTTACGGAAGCAGGGACAATTTTTCATGCAACGATTAAAAGCGCTATCGGACTTGGAGCATTATTACTCGATGGCATCGGGGATACGATGCGTGTATCGATTACAGGCGAACTCGAAGAGGAGATTAAAATCGGTCGTGCGATTTTAAAAGACAGCGGGGTAGCAAAAGAGGGACCAAATATCATCTCATGTCCGACGTGCGGACGGATTGAAGCTGATTTAGTCAGTGCGGTTGCAGTGATTGAAGAACGTACCAAACATATCAAAAAACCACTCGATTTATCGGTGATGGGGTGTGTGGTTAATGCCATTGGAGAAGCCAAACACGCCGATGTTGCTATCGCATATGGCAAAGGATCCGGTTTGGTCATGGTGAAGGGTGAAGTGGTTGCGCGTTTAGATGAAGAACATCTTGTTGATCGATTTATTGAAGAAGTTGAAAAAATGGAAGCGCAGGAAGATTGATGGAAGAATCTCTTTACAATTTAGCATTTGAACGATCGGTTTTAAGTTCCATTATTTTTGACCCTGCTCAGTTCGATGAGTTTGAAGCGGTCTTGAATGCTGAAGATTTTTATTTAGCTGCACACCAAGAGATATATCGTGCAATGCTTTCTCTATCGCATAGAGACCTTCCCATCGATGAAGAATTTATCAAAAAAGAGCTTAGCGGAAAACAAAAGTTTGATGAGCGGGTGTTGGTCGAGATTCTCACCGCCAACCCTATTTCCAACACCACAGCTTATGTCCAAGAGATCAAAGATAAAGCGATTAAGCGTCATCTTCTGACACTCACAACAGAAATAAAGCGGGTAACGCTTGAAGAAAATTTAAATGGTAATGATGTCGTTGATTTAGTTGAAAAAAAGCTTTATGAGATTACCCAAAATTCTCAATCCATTGATTTTAAAGATGCCCCAAAAATTACGGATGATACGATGGCGTATATCGAAGAGATGCGTGAGCGTGGTGACGCGATTTTAGTCGGGGTGGATACCGGATATGCAGAGCTCAACAAAATGACGACAGGATTTGGAAAAGGTGATTTGGTTATCGTCGCGGCACGTCCCGCTATGGGGAAAACTTCATTTGCTCTAAATATGGTACAAAATCTCCTTGAAAAAGGGAAAGGTGTGGCCTTTTTCTCTTTAGAAATGCCTGCTGAACAGTTGATGTTACGACTCTTGAGTGTTCAAACCTCGATACAGCTTCAGCGCTTACGTGTAGGAGATATGACTCCTGAAGAGTACAAACGGCTTAACGATGCAGTCGATAAAATGCGCCACTCTAAACTCTATGTAGATGATCACGGTTCAATCAATATTCATCAGCTTCGCTCCAAACTGCGAAAGCTTAAAAGCCGTCATCCTGAAATCGAACTCGCAGTCATCGATTACCTCCAAATTATGAATGGGACAGGCGGTAAAGATCGGCATCTTGAGGTAAGTGAGATATCACGGGGTTTGAAGATGCTGGCTCGTGAACTAGAAATGCCTATTGTTGCTCTTTCTCAGCTCAATCGTAGCCTTGAATCACGCTCCGATAAACGACCGATGCTCAGTGATATTCGTGAATCCGGTTCTATTGAGCAGGATGCTGATATCATCCTTTTTGTCTATCGTAATGATGTTTATCTCTATAAAGAGGAAAAGGAGCGAGAAAAAGAGGCAATTTCAGCTGGGAAAGAATTTATTTCTAAGTACACTGAAAAAGAGGAAGAAGAAGCTGAGATTATTATTGGAAAACAGCGTAATGGTCCGACAGGACATGTGAAACTAATGTTCCAGAAAAAGTTTACTCGATTTGTGGATAAGCCGACGTTTGGTGCGGCACAGATCATTTATGAAAGTGTTGATATGAAAACTGCCAATATGAATATGGATATCGATATGGGTTCAGGCAATGTTTCAATGCCGATAATTTAGCCTTTGTCTTTCCCAGCTTGAGAGGTTAAAGTGAGCAATAAACTCGAACGCATTGATCTTTTCGACCGACGAAGCGGATTTTTCTTTGTCCTATTCCTCCTGGTTATTGCCTCCCTTTCCCTTGGTTATGAATACTTTCAATTTACAACACTCAAAACTTTTGATAATCCGCTGATTCGTGCCGAGGTGGTGGATCAAGAGGTGAAGCTCATTCGAGAACAGACTAAGACATCGATGAAGTTGCGATTGGAAAACGGCTCGCTGTGCAGATGCGTGATGAGTCCTTATTTACGTGATCTGCGGGGCCGAGATGTGTTAGTGGAGCTTCAGGTGCAAAAAGTCACTTTTTTGGATTTTTTAAAAGGGTTTCGTGCGAAGGGTGAAATTTATGAGGTATATCCTCTTTTAAGCCTCAAAGAGAAATGGTATCGTGTTATTGCCTCGGTACATGAAAACCAACAGATGAAAGAGCTTTATGGCGGGTTGTTCGTTGCTACGCCTATGTCTCAAGATTTTCAAGAGCTTATAGGGGCTATGGGGCTGAGTCCTGCTCTCTCGATTAGTGGCTATCATTTTGCTATTTTAAGCCTTATCGCTTATTTTTTACTCCGTCCTCCTTATCGTTGGTTGCACAATCGCTATTTTCCTTACCGGCACGGTAATCGGGACCTCTCCATGGCAGTGATGGGATTGCTTTTTAGCTATTTGGTAATTTTGGAGTTTAACCCTGCAATGGTGAGGTCGTTTGGGATGATTACTGTGGGATACTGGCTCTATGATAGGGGGATTAAAATTGTTTCGGTTCAAACCTTACTTATAGCCGTGGGGCTTATTCTCTCTTTTTTCCCAAAACTTTTTTTCTCATTATCGTTTTGGTTCTCTTCATTCGGAGTTCTCTCTATCTTTGTTTTTGTCCGCTATTATGGAGAGTGGAAGCCGTGGCAAATCTTTTTGGCACTCAATGTTTGGTGTTATGCCGTGATGCTTCCTGTCTCATTAGCGATTTTTGGGATATTCGGATGGTGGCATATTGGCTCTATCCCCCTCTCTCTTCTCTTTAATATTTATTATCCTACTGTCTTGGCCCTTCATTTTTTCACACCGTGGGGAGATTTATTTGACCCTTATTTGTTGAAGATGTTTGATATGGGAGATATACATCATGTATTCATTCCGATGTGGATGGGGATCGGAAGCGTCGTCTTAGCACTTATGGCGATGCGGTGGAAATGGGCATTTTGGAGTTTAGGGACTCTTGGGAGTGTGACGCTGTTCAGCGCGATTTATCAAATAGCATAACTTCATTCCGTAAATGACGATAATCCATGAAACATAAATCCATAAAAAGAAAAAGATAAGAGCAGAAAGTGAGCCATACATCGTGGCATAGGTTTTATTGTAAAAAACATATTGAATAAAGCTATTTTTTGCCAATCCCCAAACTAATGCTACGATAAAAGAACTGATGGCTGCAGCTTTTGGAGAGATAATGGCATTTACTACAATCTTATAGATGATAAAAAAAATTCCCCATAAAAGTAAAAAAGGGAAAATTGAAAGAGTGTTTAATGCCATTCCTGAAACATGAGCAACTAAATAAGCTTTCAAGCTCATAGAGATTATTAAAAGGATTGGTGTGAGGGTAATGAGTGTCCAATAGGTGGTAATCGCTTCCCAAATACCACGTTGTGGAGAGTGAAAAATTTTCTCAGCAATGTGTTCAAAATTTTGAAAAAAGAGCATTGAAGAGATAATCATTGTTGAAAATCCAATAATTCCAAGCTGCACAGAGTTTTTAAAGAATGATTCCAAGTATTCTGCAATAGCTTCTGTTTGAACCGGCATAATGTTATCGAATAAAAATACTTGCATTGATGCATATTGATCACTAAATACAGGAACATTCGCAATAAGACTTAGGGCGATAATTAGTAGAGGAACCATAGTGAAAATGGTGTAAAAGCTAAGACTGGAAGCATATACCGTAATGTCACGATCGAACATGAGCATGATATAATGATATAGAAATCTCCATCCAGCCTTTATAGTCATAACTAATTAAGTCCCATTTTTGCAGGATTCAGGATATTATTAGGATCGAATGCCCGTTTGATGGATTGAAACAGTGCCATCTCTTCAGGGGTAAATGCCATCGACATATAGGGGGCTTTTGCCAGACCGATACCGTGCTCACCACTGAGAGTCCCCCCCAAATCAATTGTCGCTTGGAAGACTTCACGAATCGCTTCATAGCCAATTTTGACCTGTTCGGGATCTTTACCATCGACCATAACATTGGTGTGAACATTGCCATCGCCTGTATGACCAAAGCAGGGGATATTAATATTGTATTTAAGAGCAATAGCATTAAATTTTTCTAAAAGCTCAGGCAATGCAGAACGGGGGACCGTGACGTCTTCGTTGATTTTTTTAGAACCATATATAGAAAGTGACTGGCTTGCATTGCGTCGTGCAAACCATAAATCAGATGCTTCTTGTTTGTTTTGAGCGATTTTAAATTCATTGCATCCATTTTCACGGAAGACTTTCTCGATGATTGCGAGTTGAAAATCAAGATCTTCTTCGAGGTTTCCATCGACATCTGTGACGAGAATAGCACCTGCTTCGGTTGGAAGCCCTTTGTGATAGACTTGCTCAACAGCACGAATAGTGAGATTGTCTAAAAATTCCATGGCTACAGGGGTGACACCGCTTGCCATCGTTTTGTAAACAGCTTCCATAGCAACGCTGACAGTGGGGAAGATTCCCATGGCAGTTTTGGTCATTTTTGGTTTAGAAAGGAGTTTTAGAGTCACTTCGGTAGTGACTGCAAGTGTTCCCTCTGAAGCAATTAATATCCCTGCTATATTGTATCCGGCAACGTCTTTGATCGTCCGTTTCCCTGCTTTGATGATATCACCATTGGGAAGTACCGCCCGGATGGCCATGACGTAGTCTTTGGTAATACCATATTTTGCTGCACGCATACCGCCAGCATTCTCGTTGACGTTTCCGCCGATAGTAGAGTACTCTTGACTTGCAGGATCAGGCGGATAAAAAAGTCCTACCTCTTCTACTGCTTTTTGGAGCTCCATGTTGATAACTCCCGGTTGAACGATGGCAACCATGTTTTGCATATCAATTTCTAAAATCTTGTTCATATGTTTTTCAAAGGCTAAAACAATTCCGCCAGAAGAGGGGAGTGCTCCGCCAGTGAAACCACTGCCTGCACCGCGCGGAACGATCACGATTTTATGTTCGTTACAATATTTTAAAATCTCACTGACATCGGATTCGCTGCGGGGAAATAAAACGGCGTCGGGTTCAAACTTTTCACGTGTAGCATCATACGAATACGCGATGAGATGTGCTTTATCGCTGTAAACATTTTCACTTCCAAGTAATTCAATAAAAAAAGCAAGAGCATTTGAGGGAAACATACTTATTCCTTGAGTTCAAAATGACGCAATAATGCGCTCTTTTCGCCAAATTTTGCTTTGTATAACGCATATAGTTCTTTATTCTTTGGATTGCTTAATGCAATGAGTTCGAGATAGTAAGGCTCATAACTTTCCAGTGTTGAACTGCCCTCACCCCACCATGCAGCACGGATTTTAGGAACGCGTGTGTAAAAAGGTATTTGTTTTTTTTGATCTTTCACGACAGATTCTGTATTTTGAAGAAGGGTAAAGTTTTTGCAATCTAGAGTAAAAAGTGTTTGGGCACTTTGAACATACAGCAGACCAATAGAAGAAGCAGTACAAAAGCGGCGAAAATCCTCTACGAGCGGTGTTGGGTGACCTTCATGAGAAAGATAAGTGGCATAGAGATCGGGATGAACCCACTCAATATTAGGAATGCTAGCCGTCAATGAAAGGTAGGTATCATCATTAGGTGCGATTAAGAGTGCGCGTTCGTAATCATAAGCAATGATCACTTCATCGGCTACTTTTGGATTCCATTTGCCACTAGGGAGTGAGTTTTGACGTAATCCGTCATACTGCGAGAATTCAATGATGGCACGGTTAGAGGATGGATTGATTTGTGTGACACGTGCATTAGCAATAATCGAACTGTGTGTAGCGTCAAAATGACGAACAATAAACCCGCTCATTCCTACTTTGAGTTCAGGGGCTTCGATAGCACCACGCTTGTCCTCAATGGTTAAAAGAGGTGTAGAGATAGAAGAAGCCTCTAGTATTCCTATTGTAATAAGTAAAAAAAACCAAATGCGCATGTAAGTAACCTTTTAATGGAGTTAATGAATCGATTATAGCTAATAGAGTCTTTGTAAACAGATTTTTTGCTATGATTTTAGACTCTTTTTGCAAAAAAACAGTGTTCAAGGATGGTAATGGGTCGAATATTTCTATTTTTATTGTTGCCCATTTTGATTTTTGCATCACAGGTAAAACCCTTTAAATGGAATAATGGCGAGAGTTTTCTTACCTTTCTGGAGCATAAAAAACTGCCCCTTTCTCTTTATTATAATATGGAAAAAGAAGATCAAAAACTGACTGAAGATATCCCTTATACAGCCAATTGTCAGATGTTGATAAGTTCCAAAAATATTATCGATCAAATTCTTATCCCTATCAATGATGAACTTCAACTGCAAATTTATTTGACACCTAAGAAGCGCTATACAATGCGTGTTATTCCTATTATCAGTGAAACATACAAAGAAGTTCTGTATACAAAAATATCAAGTTCCCCTTATGATGATATCCTGCGTGCCACTGGGTCTAAAAATCTTGCATCAACTTTTGTTAAAATGTTTAAAGGACGGGTGAATTTTAAAAAAGACATTCAGCCTGATGATCCATTTGTGATGGTATATGAACAAAAATATCGTCAAGGAAAACTTTTTTCAATGCCTGTAGTTACAGGAGCAATGATCGAAATTGGCGGAAATCGATTTACGGTATACCGTCATACGGATGGGCGTTATTACGATGCAAAAGGGGCTCAATTTGAAAAATTTCTTTTTAAACTTCCTATTGGTAATCCGCGTATAACTTCAGGTTTTACTAAAAGTCGATGGCATCCGGTACTGCACCGATATCGTGCTCATGTCGGGGTTGATTTTGGAGCTCGTCCTGGTACACCTATCCTTGCAACGGGGGATGGTACTGTATGTTTTGCCGGATACTCCAATGGATATGGAAACACAATAAAGATTCGGCATTCTAATGGGTTGGTCAGCCTTTATGCCCATCAAAAAAGTTTTAAACAGGGGATTCATAACGGATTCAAAATAAAGCAAGGACAAATTATTGGTTTTGTAGGTACCACGGGCCTATCATCAGGTCCTCACTTGCATTTTGGGATGTATGACGGGAGTACGCCGATTAATCCATTGAGTGTTATGAAGAAAAAAACCGAAGGGTTTACGGGTAAGGAATATAAAGCATTTGTTGCAATTCGAACTAAAATGGATAGTATTTTTAATGCTAAATTGAAAACACAACCGATTGACCGCCCGTATCATGATTTTCAAAATACGTATTATGTAGACAAGGATACCTTTAAAGTAAAAGCGTTTTAGGAGAGAACCCCCCGATAGAATCCTGAAGTTTTGACGAAACGTTAGGATTCCCAGAAGGGAGAGGGATTAGAATTTATAACTGACGGTTGCGTAGAAGTTACGTCCAGGTTCATTAAGAATAAGAGGCTGAGCCCCTTCCATTAAAGTAGTGAGCCCGATATAACTGTTGCTTACAGTATATGTGCGATTAAAAAAGTTATTAATTCCTGTACTAAGAGAGAATCCGTTGCCTAAATCAGTACCGTATTTGAGATTTAGAATTCCATAACCTGCAATAGCTTGTTCTCCGTTATTTTCATCATAGCTTTGTGATTGTGCGCCAATCAATTCAGCAGAAGCATAATTTTTAGAATCATCAAATACTAAAGCGACTCTCCCTTTAAGCGGGGGAATATCAGCTAAATCTTTATCTGTTTGTGCAGCTGTACTCAATGCATCGAGTTGGGAAGTGTCTTTTTTCGTCCCTTTTTGATATGCGATACCTGACCGAAGAGACCATTCATTGTTTATAATGTAATCTGCTGTGATATCGCCACCAACGATACTTGCATCAATATTAGCATAGGATGTGTTAGAAGCTGTTCCCGTTTTGTATGCATAGATATAGTCTTTGAGATCACTGTAAAACAGTGTCCCTCTGAGGTGTACATTGCCGAGGCTTTGTTCAACTCCCACATCGATTTCACGATTGATGGTTTCATTAAGATTGGTATTGCCGATTCCTCCGGCAAAATAAAGTTCTCTCGCATCTGGTACACGGGAAGACTGTCCCAAGCCTACAAAGAAGTCTCCACTGTTACTGTAATGATAGCGACCTAATACATTAGCACTGAGATTATTATAATCTCGATCTTTTACATTGGTCATCAACGATTGATCAGCATCGACACTTGTGTCATCATAGCGAAGTCCGCCGTTGATATCCAATGCACCGAAGGTATGGGATGCCTTGGCGTAAAGACCGACGTTATCAGTATCGGTATTAGGGATTTGAACGGTGGCATATGGGTTGAGTCTGTTTCCTTTTGTTCCGTTCCAGTTACGAGTAGAAAGATCGAGGCCGAGTGTCATATCCGTTTCATTCAAAGATGTGCTGTTTTCAACACGAACCCCTTGAATCGTTGCATCGATAGGAGAGACCATGGTATGGGCTGCATCCGTTGCACCGGCTCGAAAATCGGTTCCCATCTCATGTTTGACTTTGGAATGATAGGCTTCGACCATTAATTCATGGGAAAAAGTTCCTAAATCAAAAAGTTGGTATTTGGCTTTAAATATATCTGTATCATCTTTGAGTGCATCCATGGGATAGCGAGGATAGAGGACATCATCGGCACGATCCCCGAAATAGTTTAGGGTGAGTTTTTGATTATTACTGATATTACCGACAACTTTAGCCCAGAAATTTTGTCGTGCATACGCATTATCATCTTTATGTGCGGAAGAATAACGTTGTCCTGGAGTAGATGCTGCATCAGCCTGTTCAGTCATGCTTTTTCCGTTGCCGTCTTTGTATTGGCCACTGGTTTCCCTGCTATATCCGACGAGAGCTTGTGCGGTATCATTGCCCCCTTCAACAGTTGTAGAAATTTTACGGTAATCATAGCTGCCAAGAGTTGTGGAAACTTCTCCGCGCAACCCTTTCTTCGGATCTTTGGTGACTACGTTAATTGTGCCACCCAAACTTCCGAATTGAGTGACGTCAAACGGCCCTTCTTGAATTTCAACCGTGGCAATTTGACTTGACGATACGTGCATAGCAGGCGGATCCATACGATTTGGACAAGCACCGCATACTTTAGCATTATCAATGGTTACGTTAATGTTGTCTTTTTTAAATCCGCGTAAAACAATATCATTTCCGATTGCTGTTGTACGAACATGGGTAATTTCAGGAAGAGTGCCTGAGAGCATTTCGCCAAGATCGCTTTGACGTGAAAATTGAACTATTTCGTGTGCTTCAAGCGTTTGATTTCCTGATTTTGGCGCTTCAGCTTCAACAGTAATTTTTTGAATGCTAACGGAGTCAGAGGCTAGAGCAGCAACTGCAGCCAACGAGAGGAGAGCGAGTTTCTTCATACTTTTAATCCTTAAGATAATATGAAGAAATTGTAGAGAAATAGTGTTAAGAAAGGAATCGGATGGACACATCTTCAGGAAATTGCATTGTGACACAATGAAGAGATCCGTGCTGACGGATGAGTATTGAACAGTCGATGGGAATAATGGATCGCCCACGAAATGCATGTTCGCAAATGACGATTGCTTGAGCATCGTGCGGGTCATTGTAAATGGGGAGCAATACAGCGTCGTTGATGATTAAAAAATTGGCATAAGTAGCCGGAAGCCGCTCATCATCATAAAAATGAGGATTTGTCATCGGAAGTGCAATGAGTTTAAACGGCTCACCATCAAGATCTCTCAGTACTTGTAATTCTTCTTCCATTTTTTTAAGTGCATCGTAGTGCTCATCTTCTGTGTCTTCACATTTGACATACATAATGGTATTAACGTCAATAAATCTCGCGAGAGTATCGATATGACTGTCGGTATCATCTCCTGCCAAATAGCCGTGATTGAGCCATAAAATCTGTTCGACTCCCAGTTCTTTTTTGATAAGGTCTTCGGTTTGTTTTTTATTTAAATGGGCATTTCGATTAGGATTGAGAATACATTCAGAGGTGACAAGCAATGAACCCATTCCATTGCTCTCAACCGCTCCCCCTTCCAAAATGAAATCAACTTTTTCCATACGAGCACCATAGATATCTGAAATGGCACGACTCATGGCATTATCGCGCGAGGCATCAAATTTCCCACCCCATCCGGTAAAGGTAAAATCAAGCAGCAGTGCCTCATCTTCGTCTTCATCAATAATACTGAGTGCGCTGCAATCGCGTGCCCATGTATCATTGGTTTGATACGAAATAAATATCAGATTGTCATAGGAAGTAAAATAGTTTTTGACAAAATCAACATCGTCACAGATAATAAGACATGGCTGATGTTGGGCTATTGCCGTGGCAATATTTACAAAACATGCACGTGCTTCTTCTAGGTAATCAATCCAGTCACTTTGAGGATGAGGAAAAATGAGTTGAACAAAACTTTGGGGTTCAAATTCGGCGGGAAAATAGCGCATTAATTTACCTTGTACTATAATTTGATATGGGAACAATAAAGCTTAGCCGAGAGGCACTTATCAATAATCTTGACATTATCGCACATCAAGTTGGTGGCAAAGATAAAATAGCCGTGGTTTTAAAAGACAATGCGTATGGGCATGGGGCTTGTCTTATTGCAAAAGCGTGTGCCGAGTATGGGATACAACATGCTGTGGTCCGATTGGAGCGGGAAGCATTGGAAATTGAGCCTTTTTTTGAGACGATTTTGATTCTTGCTGATTTTCCGACACTTAGCAATCCGAAATTTCATTATGTTGTTAATACACTTGTTTCATTACCAAAGTTTCCAAAAGGGACAAAGGTAGAGCTTAAAATCGATACAGGTATGCATCGCAACGGTATTGCAGTGGAAGAACTCAAAAAAGCGTTTGATACTATGGCTGCTCAGGATTTAACATGTGTTGGGGTTATGAGTCACTTTAAAAGTGCTGATGCTCTTAGCTCGGAATGGTTTTGGCAGCGTAAAGCCTTTGATGATTTAAAAAATAATGTCGCAAAATATGTGAAGAAATATCAATGGAATCCACGTTTTCATCTCTCAAATTCGGCAGGGATATTTCGTTCGAGCCAATGTCCTGATGATATGGTACGTGTTGGGATCGCTTTGTACGGATGCTTACAAATGGATATTTCATTGCCACAGCCACCGTTGAAGCCAGTTTTATCGTTGTGTGGGAATAAAATAACGACACGACTGCTAAAGAGGGGTGAGCGCGTTGGATACAACGGCATTTATGAAGCCAAAGAAGATGAGGTCATTTCGACTTATGATTTGGGATATGCTAACGGACTTGATCGCCTTGCGTCTAATCATTATGTTACTCCCAATGGAGCTTCCCTTCGCGGTCGTATTTCGATGGACAGCGTAGTATTCTCGAGTGATGTTGAAGAATTATTGATTTTTAATAATGCCAATGAGTACGCAAAAGCAGTTGGGACAATCGGATATGAGATTTTGGCATGTTTGGATAAGGATTTAAAACGAGAGTGGGTGGAATAGTTAATTGCTTTGTCTGTATTAAAAAGCACATAGTGCGTTAGCGTAGCCAAGACGGGCTTGGTTTCTACAAGTTTAAGAGGTGATTTTCACAACCGCCTCAGCAAAAATTGCTCCATCTAATCTCATCTCAATCAGTTTTTCAAGATTTTCTACTTCTTCACAATAGCCTAATACTTTCGCATCAAAAAGATAATGTTCTGCGATTTTTTGAATTTCAGCACCACTTTTACTATTGACGATGAGATAGGTTGCTCGAAAGTTTTCCGCTAAAACAGCTTCAACGCTCGACGTTACATAAAGGGCAAACCGAATGTTGTTAGCACGTAAATGGGTAATAATATCAAGATTTTGCTCTTCAAATATAAGTGCTATAACAGAGTTGGAAGGGGTATTTGATATGGCATCAATCGAACTAATGTGGTAAAACTGTTCTGAAGGCAGTAGCGGGTGTCCGAAAAGTATCATTAAAGTCTCCCTATTTTTTTTGTAAACATTCGTGACAGCAGTAATATTTTCCACCACTCATTAATGCTTCTTTGGCTTGAACATACGTTCCACATGTAGTGCAGGGAATCATTGCTTCGTCCAGTAAGTTGTCATTTTTGGGTGAGGTAAGAACCTTCTTTTTGGCGAAGAAAACATAATAAACCGTGGTAATAAGACCGACAAACAGTAAAAATTTTAACATAATTTAAGACTCGATTAAAAGATAGTGACGATTGTGTTTTTCGATAATCTTACAGTTTAACGATTCATCTATTTCATCATACACTTTTTCCCCTTTGTAAAAGAGCAAAAGAGTCCCTGATGTACGAAAAGGTTGTGATAGCTTTAACAGCATTTGCGTATCGGTCACGGCGCGAGACGTGATAAAATCAAAGGACTGAGGCTCCAGTTGCTCAACGCGTTTGGCCTGTACGGTTACATTATTAAGTCCTAAATCTGCTTTCACGAACTGTAAAAAACTAGCACGCTTAGCAAGAGGTTCTACGAGGGTAAAGTGTGTTTGCGGCAGTGCAAAAGCCAAAATCATCCCTGGAAATCCTGCACCTGTTCCGATATCCATGGCCTGTTTTATAGGTGGTAAAAAAGTGATGGGAGCAACCGCATCGACAATAAACTCATCGATTTGTGCCGGAGTTTTGGCTCCTGTGAGATTATGAATTTTGTTCCATTGCAGCAGCAGTTCTTTGTAATGGTGAGCGTATTCGTAAAAACTCTCATCCACAATAATATTTTGCGCTCTCATAAGTCGGTGTAAATTAGTCAAGTAAATGCCCCATGCACTCTTTTTTGGTTTTCAAATACCCTTCATTATAAGGGTTAGGATCGATAATGACAGGAATACGCTCGGTAATTTCAACTTTTAAACCCTCAACAATTAAAACTTTCGCAGGATTGTTGGTCAAAAGACGGATTTTAGTAAGTTTAAAATCGTTAAACACTTCACGGACAACATCATACGTACGTTGATCGGGAGCAAATCCAAGTTCTACATTGGCTTCTATCGTATTGCGTCCTTGATCTTGAAGCGCATAGGCATTAAGTTTGTTCAGCAAACCGATATTGCGTCCTTCTTGCGCGTGATAGATGATGAGACCGCCCTCTTTGGCTATGAGTTCCAGTGCTTTATGAAGTTGATTGTTACAATCGCATTTGATACTTCCAAACGTATCGCCTGTAAGACATTGGGAATGAATACGTACAAGGGGAGAATCAGAAGTTTCAAAATTTTCTGTAAAAATGGCAAGGTGTTCTTGATGACCCTCTTTGTAAGCACGGATTTTAAAGTGACCATATTTACTAGGGAGATTGGCGATGGCAGATTTTTCAAATTTATTCGTTATTTTCATGGTGTTATTATAATGGTCGTTTCTGAAAAAATGGTTTATTTAAACGAATCAGCGATAAAATTCCCTTTTACTATTATTTGGAGTTATTTATGAACCGTTTTCGCCGCACTCGCCTTAATCCACATTTACGTTCACTGGTACGTGAAACTCACGTTAGTGTGAATGATTTTATTTATCCGCTTTTTGTTAAACCAGGCGAGGGGATAAAAACTGAAGTGGCATCAATGCCAGGTGTCTATCAAATGAGTTTGGACGAGATATTAAAAGAGTGTGAACTCCTGCAGTCTTTAGGTATTTATTCCATACTGCTGTTTGGTATCCCAAAAGTAAAAGACTCGATAGGCTCTGATGCGCTATGCGATCACGGAATCATTGCAACAGCAGTACGTGCGATCAAGCATACTTACCCGAAAATGTTTGTCGTCACCGATCTGTGCTTTTGTGAGTATACGGATCATGGACATTGTGGTATTCTCGATCACGTTCATGAGACAGTCGATAATGATCTAACCTTAGGTATTTCAGCACAACAAGCGCTCGTTCACGCAACAGCCGGAGTAGATATGATTGCACCATCAGGGATGATGGATGGGATTATTACAACGCTGCGTGATGCGCTCGATGGTGGAGGATATGAGAATCTTCCGATTATGGCCTATTCGACCAAATTTGCCAGCGGATATTATGGACCATTTAGGGATGTTGCAGAGTCGGTACCGAGTTTTGGGGATCGCTCTACGTATCAGATGGATCCTGCCAATCGTCGTGAAGCCATTCGGGAGAGTCTGGCTGATGAGGCGCAAGGTGCGGATATTTTGATGGTAAAGCCAGCATTGGCGTATTTAGATATTGTCAGAGATATTCGCGAAGCATCGCAATTACCACTTGCGGTATACAACGTAAGCGGCGAATACGCAATGTTGAAATTTGCTGGAAATGCCGGCTTAATCGATTACAATCGCGTAATGATGGAGACAATGATCGGGTTTAAACGTGCCGGAGCTGACATCATCATCAGTTATCATGCAAAAGAAGTGGCAGGATTGTTATAATATTTTTATGCTATGATTGTTTTTTGAAAATGAGGATTTTTCGTGAGACATTTTTTGACACTTAAAGATTATACCAAAGAAGAGATATTAGAAATTATCGATTTGGCATTAACGATAAAAAAAGAGCAAAAGGCTCGTAAACCACACCCCTATCTTGAGGGGCAAACCTTAGCAATGATTTTTGAGAAAAGCTCAACGCGTACACGCGTTAGCTTTGAAGCAGGAATGTTTCAGCTTGGCGGACATGCATTATTTCTTTCCAATCGTGACATCCATTTAGGTCGAGGAGAACCGGTTAAAGATACGGCTCGCGTTATCTCATCGATGACAGATATGGTAATGATCCGTACTTACGAGCACTCTATGCTCGAAGAGTTTTCCAGCCATTCAAGTGTACCGGTAATTAATGGTCTAAGTGATAGCTACCATCCTGTACAGCTTATCGCTGATTACATGACCATGGTAGAGTGCGGACGTCATATTGACCCTATTGTAGCCTACATCGGCGATGGAAACAATATGACGCACTCTTGGCTGATGCTGGCTGCTAAACTTGGATTTGAACTTCGTGTGGCCACTCCAGAGGGATACGAATGTGATCCGTTAATCGTTTCAGACGCGATGGAGCTAGCACAGTTAAGCGGCGCAAAAATTGTGTTTACCAATGATCCAAAAATTGCAGTTTCGGGTGCTACGGTTGTTACGACAGATACATGGATTTCCATGGGACAAGAGGAAGAAAAGGCTCAAAGACTTAAAGATTTTACGGGTTATATTGTGGATGAAGCATTGATGAAGCTTGCTGATGCTTATGCTATTTTCCTGCATTGTTTGCCGGCTTATCGTGAAGTAGAAGTCAGTGAAGCAGTTTTAGAAGGGGATCAAAGTGTGATTTTTCAAGAAGCAGAAAATCGTCTTCATGGACAAAAAGGATTAATGGTTTGGCTAGACAGACACCGCTAGGGTGTCTTTAGTTCATCTCTAGTTTGATGATAAGGTCATTACCTTCTTCAACAACATTAAAGCGGTGTTTACGACAAAAAGTTTCATTCATCTCTCCTGCCCATTCTGATGCTTCGCTTAGAGCGTCATCTTTATTATCAAATGCTTTTACAGAAGGCATTCCGCTTCGTTTAAAACAGCCACATTCTTTTTCCATACGTACGTTAAACATAATATTGCTCCAATAATAATTTTCGCAAGTATAATCACCAAAGTTTAAAAAAAATAGTCCGAAAATTAAACACTCTGAAACTAAAGAATACCTTTAGCTTTTATTACAGTGGGTTTGTCAGGAGTATTTATGCTTATATAAGTTATAATTCGCTCGAAATTTTTGGGTGCCTTCGTAAAGCTTTATATAAAATAAAACCTTACTAAGGTACCTTCCATGGTAAGAGAATAATTCTCTGAAAATTTGTCGTCCAAGAGGACAATATTTAACGTCATCGTCGCACAGCATAGCAACATGGGCTTTTTAGGAAATATTTTCATTTAATGAAAAACGGATTCCTTTTTTTGTTGGCGTGGCGTACACACAAAAGGTAATAATATGAATGATGTAGAAACAACAGTAGAAGTACTCGATAAAGAACTTCCAACATTTGCGGAGTTTGGTCTTCGTAAAGAAATTATGCAAAGTATTGATCAAGCAGGTTTCAAAAATCCAAGTCCTATCCAAACAATGGTAATTCCAGTCATTATGGAAGGGCGTGATGTCGTCGGTCAAGCACAAACAGGTACAGGTAAAACAGCAGCATTCGGACTTCCGGCACTGAATAAAATGCACCTTAAGGGTGGTATCGAAATCCTTATCATCACTCCAACACGTGAGCTTGCTAATCAAGTAAGTGATGAGATTTTTAAATACGGTAAGCACTTAGGCGCTCGTACTGTTACTATTTATGGCGGTAGCTCATACAATCGTCAGCTTGATCTTATTGATCGTGGCGCACAGGTTATCATTGCAACACCAGGGCGTTTGCTGGATATGTTGAGCCGTGATATGCTTAAAGGTTTCGCTCCTTCAACCGTTATTTTGGATGAAGCAGATGAAATGCTTGATATGGGTTTCTTGGATGATATTAATGAAATTTTCAGCTATCTTCCAACTGAGCGTCAAACGTTGTTATTCTCAGCAACAATGCCTCAGCCGATTAAAAATCTTGCAGAGCGTATTTTGGTAAATCCATTTTTTGCCTCTATCACAAAAGCTGAAACAACCAATGCCGATATTGCACAGCAGTATTATGTTATTGAAGAATCTGAGCGTGATGATGCAATTATTCGTCTTATGGATGCAGAAGATGCTAAAAAAAGTGTTGTTTTCTGCCGTACGAAAAAAGAAGTTGATCGTCTTTCAAACGTATTGTCAGCAGCGGGTTATTCAGCTAAAGGGCTTCATGGAGATATGGAGCAACGTCAGCGTGAGAGCGTTATCAAGGGAGCTAAATCTGATGCCTTTGATGTATTGATTGCAACCGACGTAGCAGCGCGTGGTTTGCATATCGATGGTATCACACATGTTTTCAACTATCATATCCCTTTTGATTCTGAAAGTTATGTTCACCGTATCGGACGTACAGGACGTGCGGGTAAAAAAGGGGTAGCAATTACTCTTGTTACTCCTCTTGAGTTCAAAGAGCTTCAACGTATTAAATCTAAAGTTGGAACAACGATGGAGCATGCTTACATTCCAAGTAAAATGGATGTTAAAAACTCTCAAGTAAATCGTCTTCTAGCTGAAATCGAAAAACAACATGTTTATGATGAAGCGCACAAAGTGCTTGATGCACTTAAAGAAGAATTTGACCAAGAGCAAATTGCGTACAAATTAATCTCTTTGTTAATGGAGCGAAATACCGTTGCAGGACCGAATCAAATTGGTATCTCAGCTGAGCGCATGGAAAAAATTCTTAGTAATCTTCAAAGTCGTGGTCATGATGGCGGTGGAAATCGTCGTGGCGGCAGTGGTGGATACCGTGGTAATAATAACCGTGGCGGCAGCACTGGCGGCGGATATCGTGGCAACAACGACCGTAATGCAAGCGGCAGCGGAGAGCGTAGTTCATCTGGCGGCGGATATCGTGGAAATAACGATCGTAATGCTGCTGGAGGTGCTGGCGGAGATCGTGGTGATCGTTCACGCAGCTTTAGCGGTCAAAATCGTTCCGATAGCAGATCAAGAAGTTAATTTATTTTTTACCTTCTCTAAAAATGGCTCTAATGGAGCCATTTTAACACTTCCCTCTCTTTGTTTAACTCCCCACATCGGTTCTGGAAAATAACTATCATCATTAAAACGTGCCATGATATGCCAATGAACTCTCGGTAACATATTGCCAAATGAAGCCATATTGATTTTATCAGGTTTAAAATAGTCCAGCATCTCTTTTTCAATGATGTCTAGTGAATTCCAAATAGCCTCTTTTTCTTCACGGGTACATTCAGAAAATTCTTTTCGAAGAGTATGGGTAAAAATTTTTAGCCAGGGGATTTCACTTTCGTGAAGCTCGATGTAGATAAGGGAGTTAGAGTAGAGCATTGTAAACCTTGGTAAAAAGATTTACAATTGTAGCGATATTTAAATGCCTTTACCAGCAAAAGGGACGAGGGCGCTTCCCCATGTTAATCCGCCGCCAAATGCATCTAAAAGCATCAATTCACCCTCTTGAAGACGACCTGATTCATATATATCATTGATTGCCATGGGTATTGATGCGCCTGATGTATTACCATATTTTTCAACGGTTAGAACTACTTGATCTTCTCTTAGGTTAAGAGCATCACCAACAGCTTTGATAATTCGATAGTTGGCTTGATGAGGTATAAAGTGCTGAATCGATGAAGAATCGATATTATTTTCTTCAAGAATGGCTACTACATCACTCGTGAGAGTCCGGACTGCCACCTTAAAGGTTTCATTTCCTTTCATTTTCATGAAGCATCCTGCACTTTCGCGATCAAGTTCATCATGGGCTGATCCGCTTCCACCGTTTGGAGTCATTAGCAAATCAGCATAAGAGCCATCAGAACCTGTATGAATATCAATGATCGCCTCTGATTGTTCTGTGGTTGCGCTGATAATTGCAGCTCCTGCTCCATCACCAAAAAGGATACATGTGCCTCTGTCAGTATAATCGGTAATAGCACTCAGTTTTTCTGCTCCAATAATAAGAACATTTTTTTTCATTCCAGATTCGATAAATGCTTTGGCAACACTTAGTGCATACACAAAACCGGTACAGGCAGCAGAAATATCATACGCCATTACTTTTTGAAGACCAAGTTTGTCCGCGATGATAGTGGCTGTTGATGGCATACAAAAATAATCGGGTGAAATCGTTGCGCAAACTATCATATCAATTTGGTCTTTATTGATTCCAGCACGTTCTATGGCAATTTGAGCAGCCTTGACACCCATATCACTGGTTTTTTCATCTGATGCTGCAATGTGGCGTTCTTTTATCCCTGTTCGCTTAAAGATCCACTCATCACTCGTATCAACCATTTTTTCAAGATCACTATTAGAAAGAATTTTGGCGGGGACATAAGCTCCAATAGAGCGAAATGCTGCATACATGGCGTACCTTTTTTTGAGGCTAGTTTAATTTAGTTTTAAGTTTTTCAAGACGATTTTCAATGTGTATGTTTACCCCTGTATCGACGTAAAGAATCGCTTGAAAAATAGCATTTTTAATGGCTTTTGGGTTGCTTTTACCGTGACTTACGATAGCGCAACCTTTGATTCCAACCAATGGAGCACCGCCGATTTCGGCATAATCAATCTCTTTTTTAAGTAAATGGAAAACCTTGCGCATCAATAATGCACCTGTAATAGCAACAGGAGACTTACGAATATACTCTTTGATGAAGTAGCTGATAGTTGATGCGACTCCTTCAGAAGCTTTAAGAACCAAGTTTCCGATAAATCCATCGCAAATGATAACATCGCAAGAACCATCAAAGATGTTATTCCCCTCGACATTACCAATAAAGCCTTTTTGCCCTTCTAGTATTTTGAATGCTTCTTTGGTGACTTCGTTACCTTTTGAAGCTTCTTCTCCATTAGCAAGTAAACCAACGCGTGGATTTGCAATTTTAAACATATCTTGAGCGTAATAGTATCCCATGATACCAAACTGAAAAAGGTGTTCAGCTTTACAGTCAACATTAGCTCCAGCATCCATTAATATACTTCGTTTCCCACTTTTAGTAGGCATTGATGTGACTAATGCAGGACGCAATACATTTTTTAAACGTCCTAGCCGTAAAGTTGCAAGCGTCATCGTTGCACCGCTATGTCCTGCACTGACGACACCATCAGCTTGTCCATTGCGAACGAGCTCTATTGCTTTATAAATGGAACTGTCTTGACGCTTGAGTGCATCGGTAGCTGCATCACCCATATCAATGACATCATTTGCTTCAATAATTAAAATTTTGTCTTTATAACCCTTAGGTAGCAAAGATAAAATTTCATCTTTTTTGCCAACCAAAATCGCTTCGAACTTTTTCTCTTTTAGAGCTTCTATGGTTCCTCTTACAATTGGTTCGGGACCGAAGTCCCCGCCCATTGCATCAATTGCAATTTTGATCATCGATTATTTATACTCACCAGTAACTGGGTTAGCGTAATGAGACAATTTGTACGTGCCATCTTTGTCTTTGACTGGACGAGCAAGTGAAACTTTATAGTGAGTTCTGCGTTTTGCTGCGCGAGTGTGACTCACTCTTCTTTTAGGTACTGCCATTGTTAATAGTCCTTTCTATAATAAATTTAGAACTCTTGTTCTACTGTTTTGCCTTCGCAATGCGAACAGCAAAAATAATCACTTTTAATCAGTTCAAGCTCTGAACTTAAAAGCTCTTCCATGTTGATCATTGGTGTTGTGATTTCCACAATATCAAGCTCATCTTCATTTTCACTTACAATACCGTCTGAAAGGTAAAAAGAGAGCTCTTCATTTAGAATTCTCTCAACCATTTCAGCGCATAAATCACAAGGTATTGAAATGCTTCCTGATATTGTACCGTTTAATTGTGCAATTCTCCCTTTTTTATGAACCAAAGTCCCTTTAAAAAAAGTATTATCGACGACAACATTAAATTCTAAGGGGATAGAATTTAAGTGCTTAAACGGTATTAATGTCATTTAAGAGATCTCGCGACCTGAAAAGAAAAACGCGATTTCATTTTTAGCGTTTTCAACTGAATCACTTCCATGAACTGCATTGGCATCGATATTTTCAGCAAAATCAGCACGGATAGTTCCTGCTTCTGCTTCTTTAGGGTTAGTAGCACCCATCAAATCACGGTTTCTTAGAACGGCATTTTCGCCTTCAAGAACAGTAATAACAACAGGACCACTCACCATAAAGTCAACAAGGTCGTTGAAAAAAGGACGAGCAGCATGTACTGCGTAAAATGCTTCAGCGTCTTGACGGCTAAGCTGAACTTTTTTGGTAGCTGCAATTTTAAGACCATCTGTCTCAAAACGATCCAAAATTTTTCCAATGACACCTTTTGCTACGGCGTCAGGCTTGATGATTGATAATGTCTGTTCCATCAATGCTCCTGTTTTATGTAAATAATAGAGCGGGATTATAGCGAAATAATAATGTTAATAATATTAAAGATAAAAAAAGAGAGAAAGACAATGCAGCTTACGTTACGCAAATCCTCAACTTATGGAGAGGATTTGCAGTTATTTGATAAAAGAAATAAAAATTTCTTTTATCTTTTTATTAATCTACGATGTTGACTTTGCCTGAACGCATTTCAGCAGTGACATCATCGCGGTGAGATGGGCTTTCACCAACTTCATCCCAAGTGATACAACCCTCTGTTGGACAAGCAGTTGCACACGCAGGAACATCATGGAAGCTTACACACTCAACACATTTGTCACCATATACGTAGTAAATTTCTTCACCCGTTGGGTTATCATCCTCATCTACGATCGCTTCTACAGGACACTCATCAATACAAGCGCCACAATTAATACAGGTATCGTTAATTACTACTGCCATGGATTCTCCTAAATATAAATATGAGTAACTATAACAGAAGAATTTTAAAGGTAGCTAAAAAATATAAGGTTTATTGATTTTATTAAAGAACAATGTTACGACTTGTCTATCCCAAACTCTATATGGGATGACAGCGTAGTAGCTTACAACCCTAAATAGGCTTTGATGTCGTCTACACGGTCTGTTTTTTCCCATGTAAATTCTGGAAGTTCGCGTCCAAAATGTCCATAAGCAGCAGTTTTTCGGTAAATTGGGCGTAATAAGTCAAGGGATTCAATAATCCCGCGAGGCGTAAGATCAAATAGCTCCTTCACACAGCTTTCTATTTGTTCTTCTGGAACTACGGCTGTACCGTGCGTATTGACCATAATTGAGATAGGTTTGACAACGCCTATCGCATAGGATACTTGAATAGTTGCACGATCACATGCCCCTGCTGCTACTAAGTTTTTAGCAACGTGACGCGCTGCATACGCGGCAGAACGGTCAACTTTGGTCGGGTCTTTTCCGCTGAAAGCTCCACCTCCGTGAGGACATGCCCCGCCGTAGGTATCAACAATGATTTTTCGCCCTGTCAATCCTGCATCACCTTGTGGTCCGCCGATTACAAACTTACCGGTTGGATTAATATGATAAACGATGTTCGGGCTCATGAGTTCATGGGGAATGACATGCTCTATTACCTCTTTGATAATGTCCGCATGCAATTTTTCTTGCAAAATATCAGGGGCATGCTGTGTCGAGACAACTACGGTTTCAACAGAGACAGGTTTATCATCAACATAACGGATACTGACTTGGGTCTTTCCATCTGGACGGAGGTAAGGTATTGTTCCATCTTTGCGCACTTGGGCTAAACGTTCAGCAAGACGATGAGAGAGATAAATAGGCAATGGCATAAGTACATCCGTTTCACGACATGCGTAACCAAACATTAACCCTTGATCTCCAGCGCCGATTTCTCCATCTGCTTGATCGACTCCTTGATTGATGTCAGGAGATTGTTCACCAATACCATTAAGTACCGCACACGAACGGTAATCAAATCCGTACGTTGCATCGGTATAGCCGATTTCACGTACGACTTGTCGTGCTATCTCTTGCATTGGAGCGTAAGCAGTTGTTTTAAGCTCACCGGCAATGACACAAAAACCATTAGAAACAAGGGTTTCACAGGCTACACGTGCTTTTGTATCGTGTTCGATGATGTAGTCTAAAATTGCATCACTGATTTGATCTGCCATTTTGTCAGGATGTCCTTCGGTTACAGATTCAGAAGTGAAAATATACTCTTTTGGCATAAAAGTCCTTGAGGGATAAAATTTTGAAATTTATAATAAATGGGATTATATCAAATTGCTTTTTAAGAAATCTCTTTCCCAAAAAAAATCGATCCAATCTATAGCTTCATGTAAGAAAAAGTCAGGTTGAATCATCGCTGTTGATTTTGTAAAAAGAGCAGCAGCTTTAAATTCAACATCAGGATTATTATTTTGTAAAAAAGGCAAAAGAGTGTGAAGTGTTTTGCCGCTATCAACAATGTCATCTACAATGAGTACCCGTTTTGAATTTGAAAAATCGGATGTTCCAAAAATGGTCAGGATTGAGCGCTGTGTGTCGCCATCATAACTTTCACATCGGATACTCTGAAGATTTCGTACGTTAAGAGCCATCCCTAAAGCATGTGCTAATGTCATTCCACCGCGAGCTATGGCTATTATTGTGTCCGGATTGAAGGATTCGCACAGTGCTTTTAGATGAGGGATATCATTTTTAAATTGGTCATAAGGGTAGGTTGTCATCTTAAAATCATACCCTAAGTGCATTTACGCTATAATGAAAAACTTATTTAAAAGGGCAATTAATGCAAAAATTAGCCATTATCGGTAAACCAAACGTTGGCAAAAGTTCTTTGTTTAACCGTTTACTGAAACAGCGTGAC
>JAYVLH010000148.1:0-35543 GCA_043759555.1 Sulfuricurvum sp.
TGGTGTAGCATTTTTATCAACAACAATTTCAGCCGCTATTGCTTCAATAACATGGATGTTATTAGAATATATGGTGTTCAAAAAAGCAACATTGCTTGGCGCTGCATCAGGTGCTATTGCCGGATTAGTTGCTATCACACCAGCAGCAGGATTTGTCTTGGTTGATGGTGCATTTATCATCGGGATTACTGGTGCATTAATTGCATTCTTTGGTGTTATGGTTCTTAAGAAAAAATTGGGTTACGATGATAGTTTGGATGCATTTGGTGTCCATTTCCTTGCAGGTCTTTGGGGTGCGATTGCAACAGGTATCTTCGCGGTAAATGATAAAGCGCTTCTTTGGGCAGGACCGCTTAAAGATGCAGGTGATCGTATGGGACAAATTATGGTTCAGCTTGAATCAGTTGCAATTGTTGGTACATTTACCTTGATTGGAACGGTTGTGGTGTATTATATCGCTATGGCAATTACTGGCGGATCACGTGTCAATGATGAAGAAGAGAGCATGGGTCTTGACGAATCAGTACACGGTGAACGTGGCTTTAATCTATAAATAAGGAATTACAATGAAAAAAATTGAAGCAGTTATTAAACCTTTTAAGCTTGAAGACGTAAAAGATGCTCTTGCTGAAATCGGGATCACTGGAATGACCGTAAGCGAAGTAAAAGGTTATGGTCGTCAAAAAGGGCACAGCGAATTGTATCGCGGTGCTGAGTATGTAGTTGATTTTCTTCCGAAGATCAAAATGGAAATGGTAGTTGACAGTGCAATGGTTGATCAAGTCGTTAATACCATTGTTGAAGCAGCTCGTACAGGGAAAATCGGAGATGGTAAAATCTTCGTAAGTGACATTAATCAAATCATCCGTATTCGTACTGGTGAGACAGATATCGAGGCGATTTAATTCTTACTGATTAAATTTTAATCAGTTTTTCTTCTTCAATCCTTGTGATTGAATATATAATGCACACCTTTATCTCAAATCAAAGGTGTTGCATGGATACTGCGTACGTTATTGATACACTTTTTACCCTCTTCTCTATTACCCTTATTATTTTAATGGTTCCTGGATTTGCAATGCTCGAAGCAGGTTTGGTTCGTACAAAAAACGTTTCCAGCGTATTGACGGTCAATGTGATGATTTATGCAGTTGCTTCAATGGCATTTATTTTGGTCGGTTATGCGCTTGCTTTTGGAGAATTGCAAAATTCTACGATGAGTAAATGGGCATTTTTTATGTTTCAAATGGCATTTGTCGGAAAAGCGATCAATATCATGAGCGGTGGAGTAGGGGAGCGGGCAAAGCTTTTCCCGCTTACCATTTTTACAGTTATCATGGGCGCATTTATTTATCCGACCGCTGTAAATATCAGTTGGGGTACTAATTGGCTTAAAGATACTATTTTTAATCTTCATATGGTGGATTTAGCAGGATCAACGGTGATTCATTCGACAGGCGGATGGGCATTACTCGCTGCAATTTTAGTGATAGGCTCTCGAAAAGGGCGTTATGTTGGAAACCAGATGCGTGTTATCCCTGCATCGAATATCCCCCTCGTTGTTTTGGGAGCTATGTTGTTGTGGATCGGCTGGTTTGGATTTAATGGCGGTTCGGTTGGCGGTATTTCGACAAAAGAATTGGCAGACAGTGTTGCTTTGACTATTTTTAATACCAATGTTGCTGGTCTTGCCGGGGCAATATCTGCTGGAATTTTGATTTATGTTCGTTATAAACTTTTTGATATCACGATGATTCTCAATGGTGCGCTTGGCGGTTTGGTGGCCGTTACTGCAGGAGCCCATTTGTTCACTCTTTATGATGCAATGGCTGTAGGCATGATAGGTGGAATTCTGGTTATTGTAGCGATTCCGTTGTTTGATAAAATTCGTATTGACGATCCTGTAGGAGCACTGTCGGTGCATTTGGTAAACGGTATTTGGGGAACACTTGCGGTAGGAATTTTTGCAAGTGATGCGACCAAAAATATTACTTTATTGAATCAGCTCAAAGGGGTAGTAGAAATTGGAATTTTTGTATTTACGGTTTCGTTTATTATTATTTATCTTATCAATACCATTTTTCCATTTCGTGCAACTGATGAGGAACAGCAGCAAGGGCTTGATGTTAGCGAATGTGGTCTTGAAGCATATCCTGAGTTTAAAAGGGCCATTTAAAAACCTTCTTTAACTTTCCTCACGCTATAATTTACTTATTACGATTGTAAAAGGGAAATTATGAGTATTTATCGTGAATATGACATTCGAGGAATTTTTGAACAAGAGCTGAATGAAGAGACGATTACTCGTCTTGGATACGCGCTTGCGGATGAGATGCGTCCGTATGGCGAGTATGTCGCGGTTGGCTACGATGCACGTTCTCACTCTCCTATTTTGTTTGAATATTTAACTGCAGGTTTGAATGCGGGCGGTATGAAAGTTTTGGGGATGGGGATGGTTCCAACTCCTGTGAACTATTTTTGCAATTATCAAGAGTTTAACGGTGTCACAGCCTGTGCTTCTGTCATGATTACGGGCTCTCATAATCCAAGTGAATACAATGGATTTAAAATTACCATCAATCAACTTCCCTTTTTTGGTGAATCGATATATGCGCTTGGGCGAACCATCGATATTCTCCCTTTTCCTCTTAAAACACCGCGTGATGTTACCGAAATCGACGCGTTGAGTCGTTATAAAGCATATATGATCAAGGAATTTTCACATCTCAAAGGGATGAAAGAACGGATTGTTTATGATTGCGGTAACGGCGTCGCTGGACTTGGATTAGTAGATATTTTTAGTGCATTAGATCTCGATACGTTCGGTATTTATGTTGATCCAGACGGAACGTTTCCTAACCATCATCCAGACCCTAGTGAAGAGCATAACCTTCATGACATTAAAAAAGTACTTGCAGAGCGTGGAGATATTGCGTTTGCCTATGACGGCGACAGCGACCGTATTGCAGTATTGACGCATAAAAACAATATCAAAGGCGATTTAATGGCGCTGTTGTTTGCTCTAAAGATGAAAAATCCCATCGTTATCGGTGAAGTGAAATGTTCGCAAGTAATGTATGATACTCTGCGTGAACGAGGTGCAACGGCGGTTATGTACAAAACCGGTCACTCAAATCTAAAAGTTAAAATGAAAGAACTGCATGCTGACTTGGCATGTGAAGTGAGCGGACATGTGTTCTTTGCAGATCGTTATTTTGGCTATGATGATGCTATTTACGCAACATTTAGAATGCTTGAACTGATACATGACGGAATAGATTTGGATGCTGAGATAGCAAAACTTCCCAAAGTGTATTCGACAGAAGAGATAAAAGTTACAACGACAGAACATGAAAAATTTGCTCTCATCGATGCACTTAAAGAGCTGCTAAAAAATCCTCCTGCTGATTTTCCTCACATTCGTGAAATCATCGAAGTAGACGGGGTACGTGTTATCTTTGATAAGGGATGGGGATTAGTGCGTGCGAGTAATACAACACCTATTCTTGTCACTCGTTTTGAATCGACAGATGAAGCTGAAGCCGTACGGTATGAAAATGCACTTAATGGACTTATTCAAAAAGCGCAAGCGAAATTAAAGGTATAATCATGCAAACACTGACATTAACTATGCCGTTGGATATGCATGTCCATTTGCGTGATGGAGAGATGCTTGAAGTCGTAGCACCGCTTACTTCGTACAGCTTTAGCGGTGCATTGGTAATGCCAAACCTTGTTCCTCCTGTAACCACGCTCGAAGCTGTCAAGGCCTATCGCCATCGAATTAAAGTGGCTATGGAATCGGATGATTTTGAACCCTATATGACTCTCTTTTATCAAAACTATAGTCGAGAGTTTTTGGAAAGCGTTCGTGACGACATTACCGCCATCAAGATTTATCCAAGCGGTGCGACAACGAACTCTGAGGGTGGAGTGGTAAGTTTTGACATTGAGCCGATGCGTGAAACACTCGAAGCGATGAGTGATCTAGGGCTTGTCCTCTCGGTACATGGAGAGACGCAGGGATTTGTGATGGACCGTGAAGCGGAATTTATGAGTGTTTATGAGAAGCTAGCGATGAATTTTCCAAAACTTAAAATCGTGATGGAACATATTACGACCGCTGCGGCTGTAGAGATGCTGGATAAATACGAAAATCTGTATGCGACGATCACTGTTCATCATCTGATGATTACCCTCGATGATGTTGCCGGTGGGATGCTGCGCCCGCATCTCTTTTGCAAGCCTATTGCTAAACGTCCGGAGGATCGGGCAGAGCTTCTCAAAGTGGCACTTGCAGCTCATCCAAAAGTAATGTTTGGATCCGATTCTGCACCACATCCAAAGTCAGCCAAAGAGTCGTGTGGTTGCGGGGCAGGTGTATTTACAGCACCGATTGCTTTGCAATTGCTGTGTGAGATTTTTGATGCGCATAAGAAATTGGATAATCTACAAGCCTTTATCAGTGATAATGCCCAGCGAATTTATGGAATTTGTGCCGAATACAAAGAAGTAGTTCTGGCTAAGAAAGATTTTGTGGTTCCCGAAATGTACGGTTCTGTAGTGCCTATGAGAGCAGGTGAAGTATTGCAATGGTCGATTGAGCGTGTCGATTAAAATTTTATTCCTCGAAGATGACCTTTTGTTGGGTGAATCGATCCAAGATTTTCTCGAGGAAGAAGGGTTCTCAGTACACTTTTGCCGAAATGGTCAGGAAGCGCTTAGTGCAACATTCACCACACGATTCGATCTGTATCTTTTGGATATCAATGTCCCTTTGATTGATGGGCTTGCACTGCTCAAAGAATTACGAGATTCCCATGATGATACACCGGCTATTTATCTAACCTCACATAAAGACGCGAGTATTTTACGTAAAGCGTATGAAAATGGGGCAGACGATTATCTGAAAAAACCGTTTGATACGGATGAACTACTTTTGAGAATTAACGCTTTACTGCGACGAAAAAGTGGAATGGCTAAGCGTCAATGTGTAGGCGAACTGTGTTTGGATCGTGAGCATAAAGCTATTTTTTTAGAAGGAAAAGAGATCGTTTTTTCTCCTAAAGAGTATCAACTGATGGCATTATTGATCCAAAATGTTGATGAGATTGTTACCAAAGAGATGATGATGGATGCACTATGGAGTGCATCAGAGACGATAAGCGAAGGGGCAATTCGTGTCTATATTAATCGTCTGAAACATGAGATAGGCAATGATCGAATTGTTAATGTGCGGGGGATGGGGTATCGGCTTGTTTCGTAAACTATTAATGGCTTTTGGCTATAATTAAAAAAAGTGAGGCTAGCGGAATGTCAAACATACAAAAGCAAATTATTGAAGAAGCATTGCATCTTTCGATATTGGAAAGAGCAGATATTGTCGATGTTTTACTCAAAAGCATTGATGCACCCGATAACGACATAGATCAAGCATGGGCGGATGAAGCCGAAAAAAGAGTAGAGTTTTACAAAGAGAAGAGAGAATTTTTAATCCCGTCTGACAAGGTTTTCGAGCGGTATGGTTTATAGCGTTTTCTTTGTTCCCCAAGCGCAAGCAGAGCTTGACGAAGCCTATCTTTATTACGAGCAACAGCAAGCAGGTTTGGGCGGAATATTCGTAGAGGCGATACGAAAAACACAAGAGCGCATCTCTAATTTTCCGCAAGCATGGCAACCTCTTTCGGCAAGAACAAGACGTGCTCTTGTGAGTCGTTTTCCTTTTGGAATAATCTATCATATATCAACGGATGAAATTATCATTATCGCCATCGCCCATTTGCATCGTAAGCCATTTTATTGGCAGGGAAGAGAACGAGATGGGCTATAAAAAGTTAAAAGTATTCCTAATAGATTTAGAGAGCATAGTGCAAATACATACCATTAACTTTAAGATATTTCAACATGTTTCGTAGCGTTGAAATAGCCCTTATTGCACTGTTTGTGATGGGAGTCGCGGTGATCATTGTTGTGATTTACGCATTGCATGAAGTTTTGCATATAAATCAGTGGGGAATCATTTCGTTGAGTGTTTTGATAGGTTCGATTGGATTGGGAAAAATTCTCTCTAAAGTTGCCATCGAGCCTCTCAAAGAACACTTTTATCATCTGGATCGTTTTTCAAAAGAGACGCTTCATGAACTGAATCTTCCTATCAATACGATTACGGCCAATGTAGCAATGTTACGAAAAACTCATGATGATGAAAAAAGTCAAAAGCGGCTTGAGAGAATCGAATTGGCTACGATGATGTTAAAAGAACGGTATAATGAGCTCGATTATTTGATTAAAAAACAAATGGAAAAAGAAGTTGTTGAGGCGTTTGATCTTCGAGAATTGATTGAAGAGCGTATGCTGTTTTTAGGAGGACTTTACCCTAGTGTTGAGTGGAGCATAGAGTGTGAACCTCTTGAAGTCAAGCTTGATCGAATCGGTTTGGCAAAGGTTATTGACAATTTGGTGGATAACGGGGTCAAGTATTCTATTGAAGCCCCTGAGATTACCGTCAAAATTGTGGGACATACCCTGAGTATTTGTGACCACGGATGCGGTATGGATGAGGTTACATTGGTGCAGATATTTGATCGATATTATCAAAATGACAAAACCATGGCAGGGTATGGGATTGGACTTGGTCTGGTCAAAAGATACTGTGACCGTAATAGTATAAATTTGCGTGTAGACTCAAAAGTAGGTCGCGGTACATGCATGCATTTAGAATTTAAAGGATAGATATGGAAAATAGTAATTTCTTGGAATATGCGCATAGCGCGGTAGATTATGGGATTATGGGTATTTTGGTATTGATGAGTATTGTGTCATTGACATTATTTATTGAGCGAATGATGAGTTACGGTTCTATTCGAATCGAAGAATATGATAATAAAGATGAACTTGAACTTGATTTGGGTAATAACGTCTCTACTATTGCTACGATTGGCTCCAATGCCCCTTATGTTGGATTGCTTGGGACTGTTTTAGGAATTATGATTACCTTCTATTCTCTTGGAGATGTGGGTGCTGTTGATCCGAAGAAGATTATGACAGGCCTTGCTTTGGCACTAAAAGCTACAGCGATGGGGCTTGTCGTAGCAATCCCTGCGATTGTTTTTTACAATATTTTGCTTCGAAAAATGGAACGCCTTTTGACAATGTGGGAAATAAATTCTCAGAAAAAACAAGGCTAAACCAATGAAAATGAAACGAATTGACTCCATTAATGTCATCCCGTTTATTGACATCATGTTAGTACTGCTGGTGATGGTATTAACAACAGCAACGTTTATCAAAACCGGGCTTATCCCTGTTGATTTACCTAATGCTTCAGCCGCTGCAAGTGAGCATAAACCCTCTGAAATGAAATTGACCATTAAAAAAGACGGAACATTGTGGGTAGATGAAAAAACTCAAGTAAGCTTGGAAGAATTTGAGCAAAAAGTAACTGTCGGCGGTAAAGAAATGAGCGTTGTCCTTTACAGTGATAAAGAAGCCGCATTTCAAAACTTTGTAGGTGTAATGGACGTATTAAAACGATTGGGGCACGAACAGCTTTATATTGTGACGGACAAGAAATGATGCTATAGTATGCATCAAATCAGCAATTATGTTTATGCTCAGGATGAACTGCTGGGAATAGAAATCCCTACGCAACGACTTCCGAATCCATACCATGATTTTCCCTATATGGTTATCGAGGGAGTCCTAACCCCACAAGAATGCCGAGCTATAACGAAATCGGCACTCGAGGATGATGAATCCGTGAGTGCCGAACTTCGGGGACGCTCTCTTGATACTGCCATCCGTAAAACGGATATTCATACCCTGTCATCCCATCATCGTAAAATTTATGACTGTCGATTTGAGAGCTTAAAGCCAGATATAGAAAATTTTTTCGCTCTTTCAATGACAAATTCTACGGATGTTCAAGTACTGGGATACGATCATGGAAGTTTTTATCTCAGGCACAGTGATGATTCGAGTGAGCTGCGTGACCCTAGTGGCAAAACTATAGGATTTCGCACCGTAGCTCCTGAGCGAAAGCTCACAACTGTAGTATTCACCACTTCTTATACCCCGCATCCAACGGATATCGATCACTTTAGTGGAGGAGAACTCCTTTTTAACTATTTATGCGATGCCCATGGCAATATGATTTCTATACGCCCGCAAGCTGGAGATATGGTAGTTTTTTTAAGTAACCCTTATTTTTCACATGAAGTTCTTCCTGTACAAAAAGGGTTTCGTCTTTCTCTCGTTCAATGGCATAACGCACTCCTCTAATTCCTCCCGAGCATTAGCATACTTTTTATTTTTTCAACATCAATGAGTAAATTTTTCATTATTAAATAATACGAAAAACCGTATATAATATAAGTTTTATTTTGTATTGATTTAATTTTAATGTATAATAAATCAATTAGTAAGTATATAAAACATATAAAACGTATCTAATAATTATTATTAAGTATGTATATTACTATTTAATACTTTTTTAATACAATAAAACGTATACTATTCGAATGGAAACAAACGATCTTTTTAATCTGTTGCACAATGCACTTGAAGCGCAGCGTAATGGGAAAAAAATATCGCAAAAAGAGATGGCAGCCACTTTAGGACTTTCCATGCGTACTTATCAAGACTGGCGGTTGGGTAATGCAAAACCTCAAGCGGCTGTGGCAGTTTTGCAGATGTTAGGGATGTTGGAAGATGATGAGATACTTCGTGTGGTACGAAAGATCAATAGACTTTAGTGTCATGTGCTTGATAGGGCATTCATTCTTATAATGTTTAGATTGAAAATATAAAAGGACAATAAATGAGCTGTTTGACTGACAGGGAGAAAATTGCATTAGAGGATATTTTTTTATCTATTTCGGTAAATCAATCGCCATTTGAAAAATATAAAAATACATGCGCTTATTATGCTCCCGTTGTTAAAGCAAGAGCAAAAAATTTGGCTATGTTGACTAAGTCGTATAAACTCTTGCCTTTGTATGTTGAGGTAAAATCTTTTTTAGGGAAAAAAAGAGATAAGCTTGGGCGTAAAATGGGATTCTCGCGTCATACATAGAGATTCTATAGGCTAAATTGTTTATAATTGCACATCTTTTTTTCAGGGTGTGCCATGCGTTATTTTTATTCTTCTTTTGCAATTATGGCAGTAGGTCTGATCGCATCATTTTATCTTGGTGGGTTGGCCGCTATTTATATCACCTTTTTACTTATTATTTTAGAAGTTTCTTTGTCATTTGACAATGCTGTTGTCAATGCTAAAGTTCTTGAAACAATGGAGCCGATTTGGCAGAAGCGTTTTATCGTTTTTGGTCTTCCAATCGCTGTATTTGGAATGAGACTTGTATTCCCGTTAGCAATTGTTTCGATTGTAACAGGTATGGGATTGATGGAGACATTGCAAGTGGCTATGAATCAGCCTCATGAGTATGAAAAAGTACTCAAAACAACTGAATCGACGATTTTCGCATTTGGCGGGTCATTTTTACTTATGGTTTTTTTGGATTTTTTCTTTGGTGATCATGATATTAAATGGGTGACGTTTGTGGAGAATTCACGACTGGTTCGAAACGTTTCCACAGTTGCTAACATTGAACTTATTATCGCTATTATGGTTGGTATTGGCTTGGGACATATTACGCATGACTTTGGAATTATAATAGCGTTTATGTATGGGATTTTACTGCACTCACTATTGGGAATGTTGGATCATTTTCTTTCGTCGGATACGGTAAAAAGTGGGATCGCCGGATTCATTTATCTCGAAGTGCTGGATGCCAGTTTTAGTTTTGACGGTGTTATAGGTGCTTTTGCATTGACGAGCAATATATTTGTTATTATGATCGGTTTAGGGGTTGGGGCTATGTTTGTACGAAGTATGACTCTTTATTTTGTGGAGCATAAAACATTGGCTACTTATCGTTATTTGGAACACGGTGCGCACTATGCGATTGGGATTTTGGCATTTATTATGTTGTTGAAGATTACAACACATGTGAGTGAAATGCTAACAGGAACGATCGGAATTGGATTAATAACAATTGCATTATTCCATTCGATTTGGGAAAACCGACAGGTTATTAACAATGCAAACGATACTGAGGCTTAACGCTCATATAACTTTAGGGCAGCTCTAAAGGTGTGATTTTATTGTTTTTATAAGCCTTGATAGTCCCATAAAGACTAAGGGTCAGCCAAATCACTTCCATGACAAATGAGGCTAGATTCCAGGTATAAAGAAGTGAGATAAGAATGCAAATGGCACCTATGGTGTTTAAAATAGAGAATAAAAACCCTTTTGGGTGCATCCGATCGATTTGCATTAACATATAGGCAATAATAATGACAAGAACACCGGTTATACCCACAATGTCTCCGATAATCTGTGCCATGGTATTCCTTGTACAAGTTTTTTATAAAAGGCAGTCTGTTTTAGAGGGAAGTTAAGAAGAGGAGATTATATTCTATTTGATGCGAAACCGTAAGGGATGCTTATGCGCATCGCCTACGGTTTCGTTCAGCAAAATAACACGTAGGTGTTATTTTTTAAGGCTGAACTTACATTCCCATTCCAGGCATTCCGCCCATGTCTGGCATTGCACCAGCTTTATCGTCTTTAACTTCATGTATTGTTGCTTCGGTTGTAAGAAGCATACTGGAAACAGATGTTGCATTGGTGAGTGCGACACGTTCTACTTTGAGAGGATCGATGATACCTGCTTCATACATATCGACATATTCTCCGGTAGCTGCATTGAATCCAATATTTTCATTGGTTGCAGATACGATTGTATTGACAACTACGCCAGCATCATAACCTGCATTTTCTGCAATTTGTTTGACAGGAGCTGTGATCGCACGAAGGATGATTTCCCATCCGATTTTTTGATCGCCGCTAAGGTCATGTTTTACTTTTGCTGCTGCACGAATAAGTGCTGCACCGCCGCCGATAACAATCCCTTCTTCAACTGCTGCTTTTGTTGCTGAGAGTGCATCGTCAACGCGATCTTTTTTCTCTTTCATTTCAGTTTCTGTTGCCGCACCTACTTTGATAACAGCAACACCGCCAGCGAGTTTCGCTAAACGTTCTTGTAGTTTTTCTTTATCGTATTCACTGGTAGTAGTTTCGATTTGAGTACGAATCTCTTTGATACGAGAGGCTACTGCCTCTTTTTCGCCAGCACCGTTAACGATAGTGGTGTTGTCTTTAGTAATAACAACACGTGCCGCTTGACCCAAATCCGCAACAGTTGCACTGTCGAGAGTACGACCAATTTCTTCTGAGATAAGCTGCGCATGAGTAAGAACAGCGATGTCTTGAAGCATTGCTTTGCGACGGTCACCGAATCCTGGAGCTTTTACGGCTGTGATATTCAATACACCACGAAGTTTATTGACAACGAGTGTTGCTAATGCTTCACCGTCAACGTCTTCAGCAATAATGAGAAGAGGACGTGAACTTTTTTGAACTTGTTCTAATACCGGAAGTAAATCTTTAAGATTCGAGATTTTTTGATCAAAAAGAAGGATAAATGGATGATCCAATTCTACGGTCATTTTTTCGCTGTTATTGATGAAGTATGGGCTGAGGTAACCACGGTCAAATTGCATTCCCTCAACAACGTCAAGTTCGTCATTGATCCCTTTTGCTTCCTCGACAGTGATAACGCCGTCACGGCCAACTTTATCCATTGCTTCTGCGATCATTGCACCGATACGCTCATCTGAGTTTGCTGAGATAGTGGCTACTTGTGCGATCTCTTTTTTATCGTTAATAACACGTGAAGCGGCTTTTAATTCTGCCAAAATAGCTTCAGTCGCTTTATCCATACCGCGTTTAACTTCGATTGGATTCGCGCCTGCTGTGATGTTACGAAGACCTTCTTTGAAAATTGCGTTTGCAAGGATCGTTGCTGTAGTAGTACCATCTCCTGCTTCATCAGCTGTGTTGGATGCTACTTCTTTTACAAGTTGTGCTCCCATGTTTTCCAATACATCTTTGAGTTCAACCTCTTTGGCTACTGTAACACCATCTTTAGTGATAAGAGGTGCTCCGTAGCTGCGCTGGATTAGGACGTTACGACCTCGTGGCCCCATCGTTACTTTGACTGCATCAGTGAGTTTTTGTACCCCTGCTGCTAACTTGTTACGTGCATCATCTGAATAGTGAATTTCTTTTGCCATTATGTTTTCCTTATATAGAGGTTGATTATTTAATTATTCCAAGAATATCGCTTGTTGCGATTACTAGATACGTTTTTCCATCAAGTGTCAGCTCAGTACCTGAGTATTTACTAAATACAACAACATTTCCTACTTCAATAGTTGTTATCTTGTCGCTTATCGCGATAACAGTACCTTGTGAAGGCTTTTCTTTTGCATTGTCAGGAATAATGATACCTGATGCAGTTGTTGTCGCTTCTTCGAGACGTTGAACTAATACACGTTTTCCAAGTGGTTGAAAATTCATTGTGCTTCCTTTTTTGTTTTATAGGCGCGATTGTACATGAGTTTGGATTAATAGTCAACATATTTAGTCTATCTGACTCAATCTTGTTTAGTCAAAAATTATCACTCAAAATAATAGTACTTTTAGCTAATAATAAGCAATGGGTCATTATAATTCCACTCTTCCATTCGAAATGTCAGGGTAGCTCAGCTGGTTAGAGCACTGGTCTCATAAGCCGGGGGTCGGGGGTTCGAGTCCCCCCTCTGACACCATCTTTATTTAAAAATCCTCAACAATTTCCTAAAATTGGCACTTCTAAGACACTTTAAGAATTCAAAAAAAAGATAATTTGTAATCTATTCGCAACCATGCACCTATTTTTGTCACTTTTACATATGTGATCATAGCGCTGTAACCACTCTGATTTTATTTATCAATATTTTTCTATACAGATATCTGAAAATATATTGTTCACTTACAAAAATATTAAATTATTGTTTAAGCTATAAAAAGTTTTAATAGTATACTATTTTGTAACAGTTGATACATTTATATTTTAACTGTTACAAATAAAGAAAAGTGACAATATATGTTCTCAATACGAGCTTTTCTATCTGTACTGTTACTAATCTTACCTTTATACGCTGCCGGTGGGCCTCCGATGATGACAGATGATCCCGATACCCCTGGGGATAAGAATTTAGAAGTAAATTTTGCTTACACGGGTGACCTTCGAGGAAATGCTCAACGGTATGAGGGGCCAATCATCGATGTAAACTATGGAGTCGGAGCGTATATACAGCTGAAAGTTGAAAGCTCGTATGTTTCTTTATTTCAAGATGGCGAATCTCATTCTAAAGGGATGGGAAATGCTAAAGTCGGGGTTAAATGGCGTTTTTATGAAAATAGTTCTAACGATTTACTCATCTCTGCTTATCCTCAATATACCTTTACTCCTGTCAAAAAAAGCCTAAATAATGGTGTTTCTGAAATAGACCAAGCTCTCTTTTTACCGATTGAAATCAGTAAAAAGATGGGAGTATTGGCAGTAACAGGTGAATTTGGGTATCTCGCGATCAAGCGAGCGCGTGATGAGATGGAATATGGCTTTGTCGTCGGATATGAAGTTCTGGAGCACTTGGAGCTTTTAGCCGAACTGCATAACAGTACCTATTTGAATGGTGGAAATATAACCATGATTGCTAATGGCGGTCTTAAATATTGGATGTCCCCAAGTTATAGTTTTATGTTCTCTGCCGGTCGCGAACTGATATCACCGGAAGAGTCAAAATCAACCCTCTTTTATGCGGGTTTACAATTACACTATTAAAGGAAAAACGTATGCGTAAAAAAATTATTTGGACACTTATTACAGCGTCCATATTAGGTCTCAGTGCCTTTGGATATACCATGTATCAACAACACGGAAAAATCATTCCCTTTATTGGACAGCTGAGTAAAGATCAGGTGGCAGAAAATGCCGATATCCAGCCAGCATCTCAAAAACATGCCCTGTATGTTGGATCAGAGAACTGCAAAAAATGTCATGAGGATGAGTTCAAAAAATGGAAAAATTCTTATCATTCCAAAATGATCCAAAACGTCAGTAAGGACCCATCTGCTATATTGGCCGATTTCATGAAACTTCCTGATGATGCCAACTTTAAAAAAGAAGATGTCACTTACACTATTGGGGGAAAATTCAAACAGCGCTATATGCTTAGCAAAGAATTAAACGGGACTAAAGACTATGTCATCGGTAACTACCAGTGGAATACACAGCTCAAAAAATGGCAGCCATACAGTACGACCAAAGATTGGTATCATGATGGTTTTGATGAGAACAATAGCAAAGTAGGAACTTCTAAAACCTGTGACGGGTGTCACTTTACAGGTTATATGAGTCAAGAAAAACGAACTGAACCCGCAATATCGTGCGAGGCGTGTCATGGCCCTGGAAGCGAACATGTAAAAAAACCTAAAGAAAATGAAATTTACAAAGCAAGCAATGCCGATCCGAAACGTTCTACTGAAGTGTGCTTACAATGTCATATGCGTAACCGTGATAAGCGTCTTGAAACTACTGATATACACTCTTTGTATGGTGATGTTCGAGATTATCCTAAAGGGTATGAGCCGGGTAAACCATTGGAACTGTATAAAACAAAAGCGCCATTTGATCATAATGAGAGTGATGAATTTTACGGTAACGGTGTCGGCAAAAAGAACCGAACACAGGGGAATGAGTTTGTTCAATCGATGATGTATAAACATGGTATTACCTGTGTTAACTGTCATAATCCGCATGTTCTTGATAGTACATCAGACAAGCCGCTTGGTGATGCATTGTGTCTGAAATGTCATCAACCCGGATCTCCAATTGGACCGCATACTGAGACGATTGAGCAACATACTCATCATAAAGCGGGTTCAACAGGATCGAGCTGTATCGAATGTCATATGCCGAAAACAGGCAAGCATTTGCCAAACTCACCGTTAACAGTTCGTACCCATGTCTTTGGATTTATTAGCCCGGCAGATAGTAAAAAGTACAAAGTACCGAATGCGTGTACCAACTGTCATAAAGACAAAGACCTCGATTGGGCGGATAAGACTGTCGTCAAGTGGGGAATGGGTCAATGGACAAAATAGTTATTCTGCTATTATTCCTCAATAGTTTTCTATTTGGGATAACATTTGATTTTGACAAGTACCCGGTCGGAAAATTACCACAAGGATGGATGCAGGTTTCTACCGGTGGCGGAGTAAGCAAATGGCAGGTGCTCAAAGATCAAAACACCAATGTCTTGGCGCAGATTTCCAATGAAAATCCGGGAAGCCATTTTAATCTTGTCATTAACAATGAAATAGAGGTTACGAATATTGATCTTTCGGTTAAGGTGCGAGCAGTTGGCGGGAGAAAAGACCAAGGCGGTGGCTTGATATGGCGTTATAAAGACCCGCAAAACTATTATGTTCTTAGGGCTAACCCGTTGGAAAACAATGTTGTTTTATATAAGGTCGAAGAAGGTATTAGAACAAATTTGCTTGTATTGGGTAAAAGTTCGACCTATGGAGTAGATGTGCCGACCTTGGGCAATGGGTGGCATACGCTGAGAGTGACAGTAAAAGAGGAACTTTTCACGGTGTATTTGGATGATAAGGAGCTTTTTAAAGTGCATGATGATACATTGGAATATTCCGGAAGAGTCGGACTTTGGACCAAATCAGATGCCGTGAGCTATTTTGATGATTTTTCGATTAATCCGTATTTAGAAAGGGAATAAATGATTCCGACATGGCTTTTAATGTTTTACTCAATGCCTTCAAAGCCTGAACGCAACCGAATTCGGATTTACCGAAGGCTTCAAAAAAAGGGAACGCTGTCATTAAAAGACGGTGTCCATATTCTCCCCTACAGTGATGATCAATATGAGTTTTTTCAGTGGCTTGCACAAGAGATAAAGACTTTTGGTGGAGAAATGCAGTTTGTTGCGATAGAAAAAATTGAGATGATGGAAAACAATGAAGTCATTACACTCTTCCAAACGCAAGCAGAAACTTCATACAGCATTGTAGAAGAAAAAATCAGTGCCTTTCGCGTTGATCTGAACCATGAGTATGAAACACGACAAAATTTGAAAAAAATTATTCGAGATTTTGAGGTACTTTACGCCATCGATTTTTTCCATTCACTAAAAGGGCAAACTCTTCAAAAAACAATTCAAGGTATTCAAAATAAATTGGAACTATCTGTTGAAGCGGTCTCTTTGTCATCTCAAACAATAATACCACTTAAAAATATTGAAGATTATCAAGATAAGCAATGGCAAACACGTACTCGCCCGTTCGTAGATAGAATGGCATCGGCGTGGCTGATCCATAAATACATCGATCCAAAGGCTGAGTTTGTTTTTGCAAATATAATTGATTCATCGAACTCTAAACACATCACGTATGATATGAATGATGCGATATTTACCCATATCGGTGATTTATGTACCTTTGAAGTTTTAATGCATGCTTTTTCAATTAATGATGAAAGAATGAATAAAATTGCTAAAATCGTCCATAATATAGATATAAATGATGATAAATTTCTCACACCTGAAGCAGAAGGGGTCAAAGTTATTCTTACTGCCATTCGCGCTAATGGGATAGATGATCATGATATTCTTTCTAAGAGTGCAGAAATTTTCGAGTATCTTTATCAAACACTGACGGATAATTAACAATCTATCGCTATCAAGAAGAAAGAATGTACGTTAAGTGGTTATACGTGTTTCACGAACTCTTTGTGAGAGGGTTCAATAATAGTCGCTACAGAAACTTCGGTGTTTTGTGGAAGCTCAATATTACTTTGGGCAGGCGGATGAGTATCGCCATTTTGCATCTCTTTTTTAAAAGAACGGATACCTTGTCCCAGTCCTTTGGCAAGCTCAGGAATTTTTTTCGATCCAAATAACAAAACAACTATTCCGAAAATTAATAATAATTCTGATCCACTTGGCATTGCCATAAGCAACTCCTTTTTTAAAATTGTATTGGAACGAGCGTGAAGTTAGTGTGAAGAGTTAGACACGAACTAACTTTTCAATATCCTCTTGCGATACACCATAGGACTTCAATAGTAAAAAAGCGGTAATAGAATCGTTGTTTTCAAGTTTTAGTACCGCAGCATAGATTCTTCCTAATAAACCTGAGTTCACTAATAAGGCATCTTTAATCTCATCTTTAGGGTTGAGCTGACGTAGAATTTGTTCCATTGGAAGATTCATAACCCCTTCTAGCAAAGAATAAAGAGCAATCAGGCGAGTATTTTCTGTTTGTTTTTCACTGGGATTTTTGGATGCCAGTATAAGAAGTTTTAGCATTGTATCAACACGTTTTTGGGAAAAAAGAGTGTAATCGTTGATGTTATCCGCTGCACTTGTCCCTGATTTTGAGTAAATGATGAGCAGGAGCCATTGCATCAACACATTTTTTCCCATGCGCTCAATCATCTCTTTTACCGTGGAAGCTCCTTCAAGATACTCGATATGTGTGGACGTGAGAAATTGTATGAGTTGTAAAGAGAGGGCACTGTGGCGCTTAAATGACGTGTAGATCTCATCAAGTGAAGCATCGGTTTGTAAAAGTGAAAATAATGAAAGAACGTCTGCATTTTTAGGATCAATCCGGGTGTGGGTAATAAGATGCGATTTGGCAAAATAAAAGCCTTGAAAATAATCAAAATTGACGAGTTTATAGGCTTCAAGAAGTTCATAAAATTCGATTTTTTGGGCAATAAGTTTCATTTTTCCAAAAGGGTTTGGGCGAAAGTTCAGTTGTTCTATATCGGTTTGATTGACATCAAATTTAGCAAAATCCATGTAAGCAAAAAGAGGAGCAAAGCTTTCGATGTAGTCTGGGTGAAAGGATGCATTGTCCAGTGCAAAACGGTAGCCTAAAGAGTGATAGTTACGAATAGCTTCATGAATTTGTCCTGTATGCTTCATTGTGCGGGAGAGTTCAAAAATAAATTTCTCTTTTGGCAGAGTGCGGACGATATCGGTTAAAAAAAACGGACCATCGGTATTGATAAAGGCTAATGCGTTGCCAAAGCTTGCGGCTGTGCCTATTTGATTGAGGAGATTAACAAGAACTGAACTGGTAGCATGTCGGGCATCATCGATATGGCAGGCTCCCTCTTCATCTCGATAAAAAAATTCGTATCCAAATATTTGCTCCTTGGAGTCAACGATAGGCTGTCTGGCAAGACTGAGGGTGTTGTTCATTTGATAACTTTGTGATTTATGTATGCTTATGGGTAGTGTAGCGTATTTTTGTTTTGATTACAAAAAATGATAATACATACAAGGCTAATCATGAAGTTGAGGTATTTTTTGTTATGATTTCAATAAAGTATAAAAGAGAAATGATGAAACAGCCGCAAACTATCCATTTTAGCGATTACCAACAATCTGATTTTACCATTACATCCTGCCTCTTGGAGTTTATCATTGACAATGGTTCAACAAGAGTTGACAATATCATGACGATTGTCCGTCAAAATCATAATGCCAAAGAAATTCGTCTAAATGGCGAAATGATGGACTTGGAGTTATTGTGGCTGAATGATGTTCTTTTGGATGAGAAGATGTATATTCGTGAAGAGGATGGGATTATCATTCCGCTGGATGCTGACACGGCACGCATACGTGTTATAACCCGTATTTATCCCGATGAAAATACGGCACTTGAAGGGCTCTATCGTTCTGGCGGTATTTGGTGTACCCAAAATGAACCCGAAGGATTCCGACGTATTACCTATTTTATCGATCGACCTGATGTTATGTGTACTTTTACTACGAAAATCATCGCCAACAAGGCAATGTGTCCCATATTGTTAGGAAATGGAAATCCCGTCGGAACGGCAACGTTGGAAAATGGAAAACATCTTGCTATTTGGGAAGATCCGATTCCTAAGCCTTCGTATTTGTTTGCGCTGGTTGCAGGAGACTTGGGCAGTATTCACGATGTTTTTATCACGATGAGCGGTAAAAAAGTTGATTTGGCTATTTATTGTGATCGCGGAAATGAGGAGAAGTGTCATCATGCGATGCGTTCGCTTAAAAAATCGATGGCATGGGATGAAGAGACGTATGCCAGAGAATATGATTTGGATGTGTATAACATTGTTGCTGTCGACAGTTTTAATATGGGGGCAATGGAAAATAAAGGACTTAATATCTTTAACTCCCATTATGTGTTAGCCGATGAGACCAGTGCAACTGATAGTGATTTTATGGGGATTGAGAGCGTTATCGCGCATGAGTATTTTCATAACTGGACGGGGAATCGTATTACCTGCCGTAATTGGTTTGAACTTACCCTTAAGGAAGGGCTGACGGTTTTTAGAGATCAGTGTTTCAGCGCTGATATGAATTCACGACTAAATCAGCGTATTGATGACGTAAAATCGCTTCGTGAACGACAGTTTGTTGAAGATGCAGGACCCACGGCACATCCTATCAAGCCACAGCAGTTTATTGAGATCAATAATTTTTACACGGCGACGATTTATGAAAAAGGTGCTGAGGTGATTCGCATGCTTCATACCCTCTTGGGCGAGGAGAAATTTCGGCTTGCTATGGATACGTATTTTGACCATTTTGATGGCAAGGCCGTAGGGACAGAAGAATTTTTGTGGGCGATGCAAACTCAAAGTCCCATTGATTTGACACAGTTTAAACGCTGGTATTCACAAGAGCGTACACCGACCTTAAACATATCCAGCCATTATGATGAGGCTGAACAAAGAGTGACATTGCAGATTGTACAAAGTATCCCAAAAGATACGCATGGCGGTGAGCAGCTGCCTTATGCTTTTCCGTTTGCCCTTGGATTAGTCGATGAGCATGGAAACGACATGACATTGAAAAGCCCAAATGCAACACTTCTTCACGATGGGGTGATTTGGATAGACAGTGCTGTGAGTAAACTCCTATTTGAAGAGATCACAACGACTCCAAGGTTGTCACTTAATCGACATTTTAGTGCTCCTGTTAAAATTGAGTGTGATCAGATCGATTATTCCTTTTTAATGGCACACGATACGGATGGTTTTAATCGTTATGAGGCATCGCATGTGTACGCCATTGAGACGCTTGAGAATATGATGAGGGGAGAGGCTATCAATCCTCTGTTTGTAGAGGCATATGGGGTGATTTTGAACGATATATCGCTTGAGATGATGTTTAAGGCCGAATTGCTCACGCTGCCAAGTATCAATACCATGATGCAGCGACAAGAGATACTCGACGCAGGAGCTATTCATACGTCACTTGAAGTCTTAAAAAAGCATTTGGCACATACGTACAAAGAGATTTTAATCCGAGAGATCAGTGCGATTTATGAACCTAAAAATTCGGCTATTGATGCGCTTAGTATGGGGCGTCGAGCTTTAAGTAACCGCTGTCTTGGCTTGTTGATGTCATTAGAAAGTGATCCTATATCCATGATGTGCCTGAATCGTTATCATGAATCTGTCAATATGAGCAGTCGTTTGGCCGCATTGGATTTACTAGAAACCTATGCGCCCCAGTTGGCTGCAGAGGCATTGAATGATTTTTACCAACAGCATCGAGACCAAACACTCTTGATGAACAAATATTTTTCACTTTTGGCCTCTTCGTATCGTGCGGGAACACTGGATAGAGTCAAAGAACTACAAAAAGATGAAGTATATGATCATAAAGTTCCTAATTTAGTACGTGCATTAATCGGAAGTTTTGCTCGTAATCCGGTTACTTTTTATGACGAAAGCGGAAAAGGGTTTGAATTTGTTGCAGACAAAGTGATTGAGATTGATGCCTTTAATCCGCAGATCGCTTCAGGACTTGCGGGAGCATTTAAAAACTACGGACGTTTAAGTATTGATCAAAAAACAAAGATGGGAATTGAATTGGAAAGAATGAAAAATCATCCGAATCTTTCCAACAATGTACGCGAGATTGTTGAAAAAATACTGGCTGTTTAAAAAGAGAAAACAGCCTTTAAATCACATTCCTGGAATTCTTGGAAAATAGTTCATTTTGGACATTTTATAATACCATCCCCAGCCGATCTTGAGCCAATGCCCGATGATGGGCATTGGAATGAGCAGTGCTTTTTTATCATCACGGTAAACAAATCCTGCACCATTGCCCATATCCATGACACATAAGATGTTTAGATGATGACGATAACCTCTTTTTTCTCCCGACTTTAAACCAGCATCAATTGCAGTATTATGTGCTGCATTTCGGGCCATTACTTCGGCAATATGCCCTTGTTTGGCTTTCCAGTCAGGTCCCTCCAGTGCCGCAACATCACCGATGGCATACCACCCTTTTGTGTTCTCAATTTCGCAAAAATCATCAATACGAATGAATCCGGCAGCATTGAGCGGTAAATCACTTTCTTTGATAACAAGATGACCATTTCCCGCAGCGATAAACATCGTTAAATCACTTTCTAAGCGGCTTTCATCTTCGAATATAATGCCATCGGCTTCAAAACGGGTGATTTTTTTGCCGTAATGAGTTCCAAAGCGATTACGACGAAACATTTTTTCCATTAACTTGAGTGCTTTTTCACCCATTCGTGCCCCTGGACTGGCCATAGGTGCAAAAAAAGTCATTTCGTAGTTGTCACGTATCCCCAATTTTTTCAATTTGTAATGGAGATTAAAAAAAAGCTCGAATCCTGGACCGCCTCGAACGCCGCTGGGATCATTGGGATTGCCCCCAAAACCAAAAGCAATTTTACCGCTGCCTCGAGCGATGAGCGCATCGATGTTTGTTTTAAGTTCTAAAGACTGCTGTGGGACACCACAAATGGAGAGTGTGTGTTCCAACCCCTCGTGTTGCATCTTACCGCTTCCTAGCGCTATGACTAAATGATCAGCGTGTCGTTTCCCTCTGGTTTCAAGGGTCACCGTTTTATCAAAAGCACATATCGCACTGACTGTATCGATGGTTAGAGTAAACCCGTGTCGTTTGGCCATTTTATGCAGAGGAAAAGAAACATTTTCAAACGCGCTCGTTCCAACAGGAATCCAAATCGAAATAGGATAAATGAAAAGATAGTCTCGATCACTGATGAGTTCGACTTGAAAGCCCTCTTTCCGGTAATAAATTGCAGCTTCGACTCCAGCAATTCCTCCGCCGATGATGAGAATCTCTTTCATTAGGCAACCTTTTAACTATTATATAAAGAAATTATAATTTAAATGATGATTAAAATCAATACTAATGGGGTATCGATGGCGTAATTTAAGAAATAGTTGTTTTTTATTTAGTGATTTTATTTAAGGTGTTGATAAATTTTTGATAGCTTTGAGCTATAATCAGTTTAGTAAATATTACTGGCAAGGAGATAAGATGGCAAGATTAGTTGTTTTAGGCGGCGGGGTTGCTGGACATACAGCTGCAACATTTGCAGCTGATTGGCTCGGTCGTGAGCATGAAGTAGTTGTGGTTACTCCAAATGCAAAATGGAATTGGATACCTTCCAATATTTGGGTAGGTGTCGGTGAAATGACGAAGGAAGAGGTTACTTTCGATCTTGCTCCTGTTTATGCAAAAGCAGGGATCACTTATAAACAAGCAAAAGCAGTCAGTCTTAATCCTGAGGGAAATACTGCGAGTGATAAACCATACGTAACGATTGAATATACGGGTCAAGACAAAGCAGGCACAAGTGAAGATGTGACGTATGATTATCTTATCAATGCAACAGGACCAAAACTTAATTTTGGAGCAACGCCAGGATTGGGTGAAGGTTCTCAATTAGGTGAGCATACTGTTTCTGTATGTACCGCTGATCACGCAGAGCATGCAGCGGATGAATTAACAAAAATCATGGATAAAATGCGTAAGGGTGAGCGTCAAAAAATCCTTATCGGTACAGGTCATGGTATGTGTACATGTCAGGGTGCAGCATTCGAGTATATTTTCAACGTCGAGCATGAAATACGAAAAGCCGGTCTTCGTGACATGGCAGAGATTAAATGGATTTCCAATGAATCCTTTATGGGTGATTTTGGAATGGGCGGATTGCACATGAAAGTGGGCGGTTATGTTGTCAGCAGCCGTATCTTTACAGAATCATTGTTCGCAGAGCGTGGAGTCGATTATATCACCGGTGCACACGTCAATAAAGTGGAAAAAGGGAAAGTCTCCTATGAGCTTCTCGATGGTTCAATGGGTGAAGAAAGCTTTGATTTTTCAATGTTGATTCCTCCATTTGCAGGTGTTGGTCTTAAAGCGTATAGTAAAACTGGCGATGATATTACCGATACGATCTTTGCACCAAACGGCTTTATGAAAGTTGATGCGAATTATGCACCTAAGCCTTACGAAGAGTGGAAAGCCGCAGATTGGCCTCGTACGTATCAAAACCCGTCGTACAAAAATCTTTTTGCAGCGGGAATTGCATTTGCACCTCCACATATCATCTCTAAGCCTGCTAAATCGCCAAACGGAACGGTTATTAACCCAACTCCTCCGCGTACAGGTATGCCAAGCGGTATCATCGGTAAAGCAGTTGCGCACAGTGTGTGTGATTTAATTCAAAATGGACCTGATGCGCATTTACATGAAGCGTCTATGGCTGAAATGGGTGCGGCATGTGTTGCATCCGCAGGTAAAGGCTGGTTTGATGGTCAAGCGGCTGCCATGACGGTATACCCTGTTGTTCCCGATTTAGAAAAATATCCGGGTACGGGTCGCGACACCGATTATACTTTTGGTGAAATCGGACTTGCAGGTCACTGGATCAAGCATATCCTCCACTTTTTGTTCATCTATAAAGCAAAACTCAAACCTTTCTGGAAAATCATTCCAGAATAAAAATTTTTAAAAATAAAACTAAAAAGGAAAAAAAATGGCAGTAAAACCTGAAGAATTTAATTTTGCAAAAAACGATAAATTCAATAATGCAATGATTCCTGGCAAATTTGCTCGTGCAATGCGTACGTGTAAAATCTGGCAGTTTATCCGTTTTGTAATCATTAATATTAAAATGATCATTGTTGTGGGTAAAAGTCACTAAAGCCAATTACTTTGAACGCCAAAGGAATAGATCCCTTTGGCTAGGCTTGCCGCTAAGGCGCTAAAGCTTGTCTCTTTTGAGACAGATTTTTTAAAGATCTTCTAATGATTCAAACTCTTATCCAATACCCTAATCCGACGATCAAATTAATTTCTGCCAATGTCCGTTTCTTTAATGATGAACTTTTGCAATGGATTACCGATATGCGTGATACCATGATAGCCAATGATTTGGAAGCGTTAAGCGCAATTTTAATCGGTATTCAGTACAGTATTATCGTTATTAAAGAAGGGGATAATTATACTCCCTACATCAATACCCGTCTAATAAAGCATTCTCACATCAGCAATAAAACCGAACGTAGCATCTACTATACAGGTATTAGCGTGGATGTGGATAGATATGACAAAGTGACGGCTGTCTATGAAGATGAGCACGGGGTCACCTGCTATTGTGATTTAGAGGGTGATGCAGCACGTATTTTTCAGCAGCATTTGGATTATTGTTTTGGAAGTACGTTTGTGGACCGTGTCGATCGAGACATGAAGCAGCGCATCGACAGTCATCTTGAATTTGGATTGGTGAGTGATGGGGGCTCGTGTCCTACAGTCTTTTTTCGAGATTATTTTAAACGAGGTGCGCGATACCTTATGGGTGGAATGATATTAACCTTTTTAATTCCGTTTTTTGCCTCTGAGCAAATAAGAAAATGGGGTTATTTGATGGACAAATATCTTATACTCGGTACATTGCTGTTGATGATAGGCTATTTTTTTTACGCTCAATACGAATCACGAAAATACAAACAATGCGGCAGTTGTCAAACAGGGAATATTATTGGTACACTTGCTATTTTAATAGGGCAGCTTGCGGTGGTATCGCTGGGTGTTTTTTTTTGGGTTGCTCCTTAGTCTAGTATCGTTCAAAAATATAAAAGGCAGAGTTTAATGGATTTTCCAAGTTTCACACAGCTTTATAACGAAAAAGAAGCTCTGGTAGGCGCCAAGAAAAGTATTTTGGATGAGTGGATATCTCAGGAGCAGTGTGCGTCGATTCTTGAAAAACATGGTATCGATCCGCAGCGATTTAAAACCTATTATGCAACTCAAGTTTTTGATTACTTTATTGGTGTTGTTTCCGGTGAGGTTGAACTTGGTCAGTGCCCGGTGATGAAAGAGTTTATTGAATATTTGAAAAATCAAGAAATTCGCTCGGACGAATTATTTATTTTGTGCAGTTATTTCAAGCGATCAGTAGTTAATGCTACCTACTATTTAGACATTAATTCGCAAGCTTTGTTTGAAGCAATCAGCTATTTGTTTGATATGAACTTTGCAGGTGTTTTGACCCTTTATACCGATACAATTTATCAAAAAGAACGAGAAGCAATTGAGGCAAACATTGCAAAAGAATATTTTCTTTCCAATATGACGCATGAGATCCGCACACCGTTAAATGCGATTTTAGGCTTTGTTCATTTATTGAAATCTGAAAATCTTGGTGAACGTATTGAAAAGTATTTAGATATTATCAATCAAAGCGGTGAAAACCTGCTACATGTTATTAATGATATTCTTGATTTTAATAAACTACGCAGTGGTGAGTTTGCCATTGATCCTCATCCTTTTAATATTCATGATGAAATCACTAACACCTTAGAGCTTTTTATACCGAGTGCAAATGTTAAATCAATTGCTATTATTTATACGATTGATCCAGAGATTCCCCATTGTATTAGTGCAGATTCATTTAGAATACAGCAAATTTTAGGCAACTTATTAAGTAACGCCATTAAGTTTAGTCCGCCGAATTCTTCTATAGATGTAAGTATTGATGTTGATCGGGTTATGTCGATGTTGATTATTTGTGTTCATGATTATGGCGAAGGTATTGGACTTGAAGATCAAAAGCGGATTTTTGATCCATTTTATCAAGCTTCTGAGGGAATCAAATTTGGCGGCGGCGGAAGCGGTTTGGGACTTTCAATATGTAAACAGCTGGCGATACAAATGGGCGGAGAGATTCATCTTGAGTCGAAAGTTGGATGGGGAAGCTTATTTGTGGTTACTCTTGCTGTGGAATTTCCTCCTGAGGAGTTTTGTGAAGTAAAAACAGTAGCCAGCAATAGTGCATTTTTTATGGGAAAAGTGTTAGTTGCAGAAGATAATGAAGCCAATCAAGCGCTTATTCGAATTACTTTGGAACGGTATGGATTGGAAGTTGATTTGGTTCCAAATGGTCAGATAGCGTATGAACGTGCCTGTGTCAATCGGTATGATTTAATTTTTATGGATGAGCAAATGCCAATAATGACGGGGCATGAAGCGGTTAAAAAAATTCGTCATTATGAAAATACGCATCAGCTTCCGGCAACGCCTATTGTCGAGCTCAGTGCAAATGTGCTGAAAGGTTCACGCGAAAAAGCGTTACAGTTGGGATACAACGCTTTTATCGGAAAACCATTTAGCAGTTATGATATAGAAGTTTTACTGAAAAAATATTTAGAATCACACGACTCATTTGAACACGCGCCAATAGAAGATAAAAGCATCAGCGAAGAGATGAAGCGTCTTGAAAAAGTATTAATGCTCTCAGCTGAGCAAATCAAACAGTTATTAGACCTTTTTCACAAAAATATGGCGAATTTACTGTGCGAATTGAAAGAAAAACTTGACGAACATAATTTTGAAGAGATTGCCCGCATTGCCCATATGATGAAAGGCTCAAGTGCTAATTTTAGATTTGAAGAGTTTTCGCGTCTTAGCGCACTGATAGAAGACAGTGCACAGTATGATAAAGAGTCATTTGATTTTAATGAGGCTTATCGTGCACTGGAATATGAATATGAAAAGCTTTATTCTTCGAGGTAATAGCCAATGCCCGATGCATTTTTGATGGCATCGGTGGGAAGTTTATTACGTAAGCGCCAGACGAGGGTGCGAACACTGTTGTCGCTTGCTCCCTCTTCACCCCAAACGTAATTGGTTGCCTGAACAAAATCGACGACACTTCCCAGTTGAGCTACCAGCAGATGAATAAAAGCGTTCTCTTTTTTTGTAAGTTTTATTTTTTGACCTTTATAAAAGGTCTCTCCAAGTGAGATGTCATGGCGATAACCATCTCCAAATTCGACAATGGGCTCGCTCGAAAGTTTTTTGGCATAGAGTAATTTTTCGAGATGTTCTTTATCGGTTTTGAGACTGTCTAGATTGACAAGACGTTTTTTTTCTTCTTCAAAACGGTGAAGTGCCATTTGGATAGTCGTGTGCAAGTTAAGCGGATCGAACGGCTTGACGATGTAGCCAAACGGCTCTGTCAATTTGGCTTTGTCCAAAATTGCACTGTCAGAATGTGCTGTGAGAAAAATAAAAGGGCGAGGCATTTTCTCTCGAATAAAATTAGCAACCCCTATCCCGCCATCGTGACGTTTTAGTCCAATATCAATCAAAACAATATCTGGATTGTAAATTTTAATTTTGTTTTGGGCGCTAACTTCTTCATTAGCAAGGGAAAGGACTTCATAGCCATATTTTTCCAAGGACATTTTTAGATTAAGGGCAGTGACGTCATCGTCTTCAATAATAAGAACTTTAGCTGGTGTCATGTGAATTCTTCTTGATATGTTTTTGACTATTTTATCACAATTTTTAAAATATAATAAGATTTTTTTATGATATGTTTTATGTCTAATGTGACATTTTTAGGGGGGTTTCAATCCAAAAGAGTATAATCGCGATACTATACCCTTTGATGGATACCTATAATGCTTGATTTTGATAAATTTACCCAATATTCTAAGCCAGGACCGCGCTATACGAGCTATCCTACAGCTTTAGAGTTTAGTGATACATTTGGTTACACTTCCTATCTCGAGAAGCTTCATTCTCAGGATCCGACACGCCCTTTATCTCTTTATTTCCATCTTCCTTTTTGCAAAAATGCCTGTTACTTTTGCGGATGCAATGTGGTGTTTACGTCTAAAGAAGATAAGAAAGAGCGTTACATTGATTATCTTACGCGTGAACTACAGATTTTAAGCCAGCACATTGATGTCAATCGCTCTGTTATACAGCTTCACTTTGGTGGAGGGACGCCGACATTTTTTGACGCCGATCAGCTAAATCGTATTATCGTGGTCATCAAAAGTCATTTTCAAAATTTTGCTGATGGTGCAGAGATCAGTTGTGAAATCGACCCAAGACACATTGACGAAGCACAGATGAAAGTGATGAGTGACGCAGGATTCAATCGGGTGAGTTTTGGAATCCAGGATTTTGATGAGAAAGTCCAAATAGCGGTTCATCGGGTTCAGCCATACGATATCACCAAGGCTGCAATGGATCTGGCTCGTAAATACAATATGGTGAGTGTCAATGTTGATCTCATTTACGGATTGCCGTATCAAAGTTTGGAGACGTTCAAGAAGACACTTGATTTAGCCATTACTCTTGATCCGGATCGTTTTGCTGTGTTTAACTATGCGCATGTGCCGTGGCTTAAAAAAACAATGCGTAAAATCGATGAGACGACATTGCCTACACCGGCTGAAAAACTTTCTATTATGCGGTATACGATTGATTATATGACGGATAAAGGATATCGGCTCATTGGTATGGATCACTTTGCTAAGCCTGAAGATGAGCTGTTTAAGGCGATTGAAAAAGGGGAACTGCACCGTAATTTCCAAGGCTATACGACCAAAGGCGGTGCTGACTTGATCGGTGTGGGTCTTACTAGTATTGGTGAAGGTGTTGATTATTATGCGCAAAATTTTAAAGAGATGGACGAATACGAAGCGGCTATTGATGCAGGAAGACTGCCGTATGAACGTGGAGTCGCGTTAAACGATGATGACCGTATCCGCCAATACGTCATTATGGAGCTTATGAGTAATTTTAAGCTTGATATTGGGCGATTCGAAAAGCTTTATAATGTAAAATTTGCGGACTATTTTTCGGATGCTCTTGAAGAGCTGAAGCCTTTTGAAGCAGATGGATTGCTGAGCATTACGCCATCTTTGATTGAGTGTTCGCCTACAGGAACGTTATTGATCCGTAATATTGCCATACCGTTTGATGCCTATATGAAACATCATACGTCTAATTCAAAAACATTTAGTAAGACGGTGTAATCATGTCTATACAGCCTCATGACATTTTTAATTTCACCGAGACATCGGATGCGTGTATTAAGTGTGGGAAATGTATTCCTGTTTGTACGATTCATAATATTAATCCCGATGAAGTCACCAGTCCCCGCGGATTTATTGATTTGTTAGGTGCTTATCAGCGGGGGCAGCTAGATCTTGACTTTAACGCCAAAGAGATATTTGAGAGCTGTTTTTTATGTACCAACTGTACGGATGTATGTCCAAAGTCGTTAGCAACGGATATGGTCATCGAGCAAGTACGTGCGGATATTGCTCAAAAATTTGGGATTGCATGGTTTAAGAGGGCATTTTTCTATCTTCTTCGCCACCGTTTTACGATGGATATTTTGTTTAAAATGGGATATGTCTTCCAAACATGCGGATTTAAAATCAAAGCAGAAATCAACTCGATGGAACCGCGTTTTACCCTCCCTATTATCAAAAAAGATCGACTTCTGCCATCTATGGGGAAAACCTCTTTTTTGAACAGTTATCCTGAAAATATTGACAATGGCGGAAAACGGCGGGTAGCTATTTTCATCGGCTGTTTGGGAAATTACAATTACACACAACTTGGTGATGGGTTGGTAGAGATTTTAGAAGAACTGAAGATCGATGTCTTTATTCCCAAAAAACAGCTTTGTTGCGGAGCTCCTGCCTATTTTACGGGAGATTTTGCAACGGTTGACCATAACGCTAAAAAGAACATTGAGTATTTTGAAAGTTTTATCGATGATGTTGAAGCGATTATTATCCCAGAGGCAACGTGCAGTGCGATGATAAAAATCGATTATGACCATTATTTTCACGATCAGCCGCAGTGGAAAGAGCGGGCAAATGCGCTCAAAGATAAAATTTTTATGGCAACAGAATGGTTAGAAAAATATACGGAGCTTGCAACTGTTTTAGCCACAAAAGAGCGCAGTGATTTGAGTGTTACCTATCATGATCCTTGCCATGCTCGTAAAATGCAAGGTATCCATCAGGAGCCGCGCCGTTTAATCGCGCAAAATTACACGATTAAAGAGATGAGTGATCCTAATGTCTGCTGCGGTTTTGGCGGAGTAACGATGCAAACAGAGAAGTTCTATTTTGCACAAGCTGCTGGAAAACCAAAAGCCGCCATGATTGCCCAAAGCGGTGCACAAATCGTGAGTGCTGAGTGCAGCGCATGCCGCATGCAGATTAATAATTCGATGTATGAAGCCAATGTAAATGTTGTCTTTAAAAATCCAATTGAGCTAATTGCTCAAGCATTAAAGGGAAAAAATGACAACACTAAAAGTTAGGGTATTTTTAGAGCAATTTCAAACCCTCGTTATGGGATCATTGACTTCAGAGGGTGTGCCGTATGCGAGTACGGCTCCTTTTGTTCGGTTAGATAATGATTTTTTTATTCTCATCAGTACGGTTGCGCAGCATGGGCGTAATCTTTTGGTCTCTAATAATGTCTCTTTGCTTTTTGCCGAAGATGAGTCCAAGACACTGCAGCCTTTTGCAAGAAAAAGAGTGACCATCGAGGCCATAGCTAGGGAAACGCTCCGTGAAGATAGCGCGTTCGAAGCAATAATCTGCCTATTTAAAGAAAAATTTGATGAGGATTTAGTTGGATCGTTGGCTGGTATGGGAGATTTTCATCTTTTTAAACTTTCTATTATGAGTGGAAGTGTTGTCATGGGATTTGGTCAAGCCTATCGTTTGGATTCTAATTTCGAGGTGATGGCGCAGATTACAGGTCAGCATCAGCATACGAAATAAAGGAATTTAATGGAATTTTGGAATCATATTTATGAGCATTTTAATCCTGTAGCATTCAGTCTCGGTCCGATCCCCGTACATTGGTATGGGTTGATGTATGTACTCGCGCTTGTATCTGCGCTCATGATCGCGAAATGGATTGTCAAAAAAGACAAGATGGCTATTACCAAAGAACAGTTGGATAATTATTTCGTTTACGCTGAAATCGGTGTTATACTTGGTGCACGACTAGGATATGTTCTTTTTTACGATACGCACACGATGTACTATCTAACTCAACCGTGGCAAATTTTTAATCCCTTTATCGACGGACAGTTTGTCGGAATTCGGGGGATGAGTTTTCATGGGGCGATTATTGGCTTTTTACTGGGTTCTTACCTCTTTTATCGTAGACATGGAATCCCGTTTGGTCGACTTATGGATGTCGTTGCATTGTCAGTTCCACTTGGCTATGTATTTGGACGTATTGGCAATTTTTTAAACCAAGAGCTCGTTGGACGTGTGACCGATGTGCCCTGGGGTATTTATGTATACGATACCCTTCGTCACCCTTCACAACTGTATGAGGCATTTGTGGAGGGTGTTATTGTTTTTGTACTTATTTATATGTACCGAAAACATAAAGCATTTGAAGGCGAGTTAATTTTACTTTATGGTGTAGCGTATGGATTGGGTCGTGCTTTTGTCGAATTTTATCGTGCTCCCGATGCCCAAATTGGTTACATCGTGGGAGAGTGGATGACACTTGGAATGGCGTTGAGTCTTGGGATGGCAGTAGTATCAGCTATTATTTGGATGATTCTTAAGTCTCAAAATTCGATACAAAAAGTGTGATGTCCAGTCTCGTACGTATAATTTAGATGAAAGTTATGCAACTCACATACGGATTGGGCAATATAAAGACCCAAGCCCAGCCCTCCTTCCCCTCTCTCTGTTACAAAAGCCTGCAAAGCTTCTTCTACGGGACGCTTAAGTGGCTCACCACTATTTTTGACGCAGATGCTTTTGCTTGTGTATGTGATGTCTATCGGAAACGACGATGCATGGCGATAGGCATTATCAATCAGATTCTGCAGTGCACTCGTTAGAAGTACAGGATCTGCATTAATAATAATCTGTTCATTCCCCTGAACCTTGATATTGTTTTCGTCTAGCAATAAATTTTCTACAGCTGTCGAGAGAAGCATTTTTAATTTTACTTTTTTTGACTTTATTGCAAAAGCATGCATTTTTTCTATTTGTGCCATTTGCTTTATTAGATGTTCCATGCGTGAAAAAAGTTTTCCCAACAGCGTGATATTAGGACTTGGATTCTCAAGTTCAACGATGAGTTTACCTTTGGTAATAGGCGTTTTAAGTTCATGCATCATATTACGTAAAAAGAGCTCACGGGATGTTTTAAGGCGGTGCTGTTTCTCGATGGCATCTGAGAGGGCATTGGAAATTAAAGCTATTTCGTCCTTTCCATTGCTGAAAAAAGTTTGAAAAGCTCCTCCATTTCCATAAATAAGTATTTGTTCATAGAGATGTTTTAACGGGAGAAGATTACGCCACAATAAAAGATACATAGAAACCAAACCGCCAAAAAGGGCAAAAAACAACATCCAGATGAAATAGTATGTCGCCCCCTCGGCAGTATCCCGGTAGAACATAGTGCAGTGGTTACGTATAAGGGCGTAAACAAATCCTTGATTATCTTGGTAAATTTGAACATGAAGTTGATTGTCTTTAAGCTTTTGCTCTAACGGAGTAGGGAGCGCTATTTGCTTGGCATCAGATTCAAGACGGGGTATTTCTTGGAATCCAGCAAGACTAAGCTCCCTGGTTTGATTCTCACATGTGTGATTTTTGAGCATTTCTAATGCTTGAGAAAGCTCCATCGATCGATGAGTTATAAGACGAAATTTTTGATGTTTTTGTTCACCTAATGCCGTGTTAAACAGTAGTACTAAAACAATGAGTGCGATTATAAAGAATGCATGAAGTTTGAAGAAAACGGAATGATATCGTGGTATCATTTGGTAAATTGATACCCCATTCCACGAATGGAACGAATAAGTGTCGGGTGCTTAGGATTAAGCTCTATTTTTTGGCGAATACGGCTGATGAGTACGTCGATACTTCGCTCTGAACTCTCCCATCCGATAGACTCGACGTTATTGGCGATAAAATCACGTGAGATAATTTGACCACGGTGTTTGAGTAAAAGGGCAAGCAGTTCAAATTCAGCGCGCGTAAGAGCCAGAGGCTCTCCCTCTTTGTATATACCATTTTCATCCACACGAAATGCTTCATTAGATGTATGAAGGTTTTTTCCATTGATACGACGCAGCAGGCTTTGAATACGGGCAACCAGTTCTCGAGGCTCATAAGGTTTTGGGAGATAATCATCAGCTCCCAGTTCCAGCGCTATAACTTTGTCACCTAAATCACTTCGTGCAGAGGAAATAATAATGGGTATGCTGCTCCGCTCACGTAACATTTTACAAACATCAAGACCGTCTATATCAGGTAATGTAAGGTCTAATAAAACAAGGTCATAAGATTCGATAGAGAGAGAATTAAGGGCTGACTGGGGATGTATATAGCTAATAACCTCCATTTGATAACGACTCAGATATTGCGTCAATAAATCAGCAATCTCTACGTCATCTTCAATGAGGAGGATTTTAATCATAAACTATTTTTTATCGCAGTTAGGACAAGCCGTTCCATCAGGCATTTTCATATCCATTTTAGTGTTTTTAGGCATTTTCATACCACCTTTTTTTGGACACATTTTAGGGGCATTGGCTTCGAATTTTTTAAGTTGATCAGGAGTCAGAATAGCCATCATTTTTTCATGCTGTTTGTTGTGGAATTCTTTCCCTTCTTCACGAACTTTTTGAACATCAGCTTTTTGTGCATCGCTTAGACCAAGTGCTTCGAAAGCTTTTGGAAGCTTAGCCGTATCACATTGGCATTTTTGCATCATGCATGCACCACCCATTTGTCCGTTATTCATACCGCCTTGCATAGGGCAGGCCAATAATGCAGTGGCTCCAAGAGCGAGAGCGAGAGCTAAAATCTTTTTCATAGGTGAATCCTTTAGGTTTTGATAATGATATGATAGATGAAATACGTAAATTATTCAATAATGAAGTGTTAACCGTGTTAACTAGACTAGCAACTCAGATGGATTTCTAAACTTGAGTAAATCATATGTTTTTGCAGTTGCAACCCGCCCGCGGGCAGTTCGTTCCAAATAACCGTTTGCTAATAAATACGGTTCAAGGACATCTTCGATCGTCCCCTCGTCTTCACTCAGTGCTGCAGCAATGGTACTGAGACCCATAGCGCGACCTTTGGCCGCCATGAGCAGCTTAAGAAGACGTATGTCCATCTCATCAAATCCATGAGCGTTAATCCCCAGTTGATCAAGAGCATATTGGGAGCGTGAATGGAGAATAGAGGTTTCATTAGCAACATCCGCAAAGTCTCGTACGCGCTTGAGCAGACGCAATGCAATACGGGGTGTTCCTCGAGAACGTTTTGCTATTTCGTGTGCTGCTTCTTTATCAATACTTTTCCCCAGCTTGAGAGAAGCTTGGATGACAATGGTGCAAAGTTCATCAGGGGTATAAAACTGCATCCGAAAATTCATCCCGAAACGATCCCGAAGAGGATTGGAAAGCATCCCAGCACGGGTTGTGGCACCAATGAGGGTGAATCTTGGAAGATCGATTTTGACCGTTTGTGCCGCTGGACCTGAACCAATAATGATATCCAGACGAAAATCTTCCATTGAGGGGTAGAGGATTTCTTCAACAGCAGGAGAGAGTCGGTGTATTTCGTCGATAAAGAGGATGTCCCCTTCTTCGAGATTCGTGAGAATGGCGGCGAGATCTCCACTTTTTTCGATCATGGGTGCGGCGGTAACTTTGATGTTGCTTCCCATTTCATTGGCAATGATGAGTGCAAGAGTCGTTTTTCCTAATCCGGGAGGACCGTAAAAAAGGACATGATCGAGCGCTTCACGTCGCTTAGAACTGGCTTCTATAAAAACACCCAAGTTCTTTTTGATTTGTTCTTGCCCGATGTAGCCATCCCAACTGCTTGGACGTAATGACGTTTCCGTTGGTTCTTCGGCGGTAAATTTTTCGATTTCGACGATGCGCTCCACTTTAGAATCTCTTAATAGACATGATTTTCATTAGGAAACGTCTTATCTTGAACTTCTGTTGCGTAATTCTTTACAGCTTCTTTTACTGCTGATGCGCCGTCTAGGTATTGTTTAACAAATTTAGGTACAAACGGTTCATACAGCCCTAGCATATCCGAAAAAACCAATACTTGACCATCGACACCGTTGCCTGCCCCGATACCGATGACAGGGATAGTAACACTTTGAGCAACGCGGGTTGCTACGTCCGCTTTTACCCCTTCTATAACGAGGATAAAAGCACCGGCTTGCTCAATGGCTTGAGCATCAGCAATCAGTGAAAGTGCCTCTTCTTCACTTTTTCCTTTTACTTTATAACCACCTTCAGCACGAACACTCTGAGGCAGTAATCCGATGTGACCGCACACGGCAATTCCGTTATCTACTAGATATTT
>JAYVLH010000149.1:0-11752 GCA_043759555.1 Sulfuricurvum sp.
ATTTTAAAACACTCACCCCGCATACTCGGTATCAGTGTTTATATCTGGAATGCCAGTGAAACAGCACAGCTCATAGAGATCATTAAAAAAGTCTCTCCCGATACAACCATTGTTTTAGGTGGTCCTGAGGCAGGATATACTCCACACAGAGTTGATTTTAGCCGTGCAGACTATATCATCAGCGGTGAAGGAGAAGTCGCATTTTATGAGTTGTGTAAAGAGGTTTTATCCTCCCATCATTCCCGTGAAAACGGGAATCCAGTTTCTACACAGTTTATAAAAGCCCCTATGCCTGATCTAAAAGCCGTTAGACTCCCCTATCGTGCCTACAGTGACGAAGACGTAGCGCACCGTACCATCTATGTGGAAGCCTCACGCGGATGTCCTTTTGAATGTGAGTTTTGTCTCTCGTCAATGGACGAAAAAGTACGTAATTTTCCACTCGATGAACTCCTCGAAGAATTTGAGATACTCTGGAACCGTGGCGCACGCAGTTTTAAATTTATCGATCGCACCTTTAATCTCAATATGACCTTTGCCAACCGGATATTGGACTTTTTTCTTTCCAAAGAACCGCCCTATTTCGCCCATTTTGAAGTCATCCCCGATCATTTTCCCGATGTTCTTAAGACAAAGATCTCTCTCTTTCCTGAGGGGTCATTACAACTGGAAATCGGGATCCAAACCTTAGACCCCGTCATTGCAAAAGGGATTAACCGACCATTGCGTCTTGAAAAAATTTATGAAAATCTAAAGTTTTTAGAGACCGAAACAAAAGCGCACATGCACCTCGATCTCATTGTAGGACTCCCGGGTGAGACTATCCAAGGGTTCGGTCGTAATCTTGATAAACTCGTTTCACTCACCCACAGCGAAATTCAAATCGGTATCCTCAAAAACCTCTCAGGGACGACTCTCTCACGTCATGATGCCCTTCATGGAATGATTTACAGTGATATTCCTCCCTATGATATTCTCCAAAATAATAATCTCAGTTTTGAACAAATACAAAAGATGAAACGGTTTGCACGATTTTGGGATATTTTTTACAACAGCGGAAGTTTTGATCATACCGTTAAGTTATTGTGGACTGTTCCCGTCATTCCCGGATCAATCGGGAATCCAGCTGTATTTGAGGGCTTTTACGCCTTTAGTGAATGGATCTATACCCAGACCCTTTCCACATGGAAAATATCACTCGATCGCCAGATTTCTCTTTTACATGATTATCTTGTTTTAACACATGATAGTGAACAAGTCCAAAAATCACTTATGGACGATTTATCCAAACGGCCTGAGAAAACGATTCCGTTTTTCTTGCGGCAATCAACAGCAGAAAAGAAAAAGAATACTGAAAAAATTATTACTCCTAAACGTCAAGCTGCCCGATCGTTATCTTAGTTTATTAAACTCTGATACAATAAACACCAAGATTAAAATTAAAGGAATCTCATGAAAAAAATAGTGTGCGCAACCGTATTATTAGCTTTTAGTGCATTTGCCGATTGTTCTTATCAAAGCGACACAGCAAAGGTAACATGGAAAGCGTTTAAAACCTATGAAAAAATAGGTGTAGGCGGAAGTTTTGATCGTGTAGCCGTTCAGCCTAAAAGCGGAAGCTCCATCGAAGCGCTTCTAATTGGAAGCAATGTCAAAATCGATACAGGAAGTATCAATTCAGGAAACCCAGGACGTGACGCAAAACTGGTAAGTTCTTTCTTTAAAATACAAAACATCGACACTATCACTGCAAAGATTATATCGGTCAAAGATTCTAAAGCATTAACAGAAATCACTATGAACAATGTCACTAAAACGATTCCTCTTGTTTATACCGTCACTGAAGGAAAAGTAAGTGGAAAAGGGTCTATTGATTTGGGTGATTTTACGATGTTGCTATCACTCCAATCCATCAATAAAGCGTGTTTTGATCTTCATGGAGGTAAAACATGGCAGGATGTAGAAATCGGATTTGAAATCCCTACCAAAAATGACTGTAAATAGTCACTTTTCCCTTTAGGGGAAAATAACTACCAGTTACGAATACGAATATGGCATGATGTGCACTGTTTTAGCAATTGCGTATAATCTTCTAAGGCATCATCCATTCGTCCTGCATCAATCGAAGTGATCATATCATCCGAATACAAACGAAGCATCTTTGATGTTTTTTGAGCAAACTGATATGCGTATTTTTGATCTTTGGGCAAAATCCATTTTACTTCTTCACTTTCAAGCGTGTTAAGCGTTCCTTGGAGTTTCTTCACCCCTGCTTTCATGTCATCAGAAGAACTGTAAAGCCCTCCACGCTGAATTTGTTCCATTGATTCAAGCATGGTGCGCATATCTTTCATCAGCATCGTTCGATGATCCATTTGTTCTGCATTAAGCGATCCTGCCAATAAAGAGGCAAGAGCAATCATTGTCAATATTTTTTTCATACTTGCCCCTTAGTATTGAATAATGTCTTTAGAATATTCAGTCAATTTCACTGTTTTTGCCGAAATCGAGACCAACTGTTTACCTTGTGCTATTCCACCGTAAAATTCTTTAAGCTCAGGTTTAAACGATTTAAAATAATCTTGAAACTTATCTGGACCAAGTATTCCTACCGCCCAGATGGTGTCATCCGCCGCAACCTCCAAAACAACTGCTGCTAATGGCTGTCTAGCTGCACCACGAAGATTTTTTGCACCAGCCTTGGCATCATATGCCGAAAGATGAGATGAACAAACAATAATACCGCTGTTATCATACGCAATAGTCGGTTTTGATTTAGGGACATATTGTATAAAATTGTCATTTGGCGTCGGATGAGTGAGTTGGTGTGGACAAATAGCGGAATAAGCCACAATCGTTCGATCCTGACCTACACCACTTTTCCAAATATAATCTTCACCTTCTTCAGATTTTAATGAAACCTCTTGTTCTGTAGCTTCCGGCAAATTAATCAACATACACGGTGTCGATGCATATGGATAGTTGAAAATATAAGTCACCTCTTTTTCCAGAGCTGATGTTTTAATCGGAACACCGGAAGCATCAACAATCTGTGCTCTCTCATATCCTACATACAGTCGTCCATCCGCTGCATATAAATTCCCACGTATAAACGATGGACTCACAGCAACAACAGTCGCACCAGCCACAACCTTTAAAAAAACTCGTCTATCCATAATATTTCCCATACCTGTAAATCATTTTATCACTCTATTATTCTCCACTTTTACTTAAATATCTATAAGAATAGTTAAAATAACTCTAAAATTACTAGATAAGATATTATTATAGATAAGCATGTGATATAAATATGATATTCGCACTCTTTATCTCCATTGTGTTAGACTATGAACAATAATCAATTTGAAGGAAATTCATGAAAACTGAAGATTGCAAAAGCCTAGAAGAACTCCGTCACTGTATAGATGAATTAGATGATCAAATCGTAGAATTTATAGCTGCACGAAATGCTTATGTGAAGCAAGCAGCAAAGTTTAAACGTTCAATCGATGAAATCAAAGGAAAAGAGCGAATGGAAGCGGTTATGGATCGTGTACGGATGAGAGCAATGGAATTTGGTGTATCACCAAATTTATTAACGAAACTGTATAAAATCATGATTGATGAGATGGTTGAGGCAGAAATATCTGAGTTTCAAAATGCAAAATCATTATGATTCCTATTAAAATAGGAATCATAATTTTCAAATATATCTTGCACGATGCTTCTTGGCGCCGTGCACATAATCATTAATTAAACAAATCGCGATAAAGACCTTTACCCCACTCTTTTAGACCTTTTCCGCCATCAAGACCTTCAGATCCATCCCATTTTTCATTCGTACCTGCATTGGCAAAAGCAAATGCTTTGTTGGCGTCATTATACGCATACTCTGCATGTACTGAAATAGCACGAAGATCAGGATTAGCGCTGACTGCCGAAAAACATACCGTCAGTGGAGAGCTCCATGTTTTTCGGCTAAGTTCTTGTCCACCCAAATATTTAATAATGTTTGCTGCAACAATCTTACCTTCAGTATTTGCAGTATTACCTGATTTACTGAAGCCCATAGGACGCACATCACCTGCACAGAAGACATTTTTATCCCCGATAACTTGATACGTAAACGGATCAATATTCGCTTCAGCTTTATTAGCCGCACTGTCTTTTGCAACGCCCGCAATCTCAAGTAATTTATTACCACGAACACGAGGATAAAGAGCCGCATCTGCAAAGTCAATCTCCTGACCAAACTCAGTAGTAATCTTTTGTTTATATGGATCAATAGTATCAATCGTTGCACTTGGAATGTATGTAATATAATCTTTGTACATTTGATCAAATGCAGAGTGGAAACCAGCCGCTTTGATCGTGATATCCGCATTTTCATCCAAAATGATTACTTTACCGTTAATCTTGTTTTTCTTAAAATAATCCGCGATAAGACAACTACGCTCATATGGTCCAGGTAAACAACGGTAGTTACCGCCAGGAACTGTTACTACAAAATTCCCACCTTCGAAGTTTTCGATTTTCGATTTAAGTGTCAATGTCTCACTACCTGCAATAAATGCCGCAGGAAATTTAGTACGAAGTACTGTCTCAAGCTCAATATCACCTTTTGTCCAATGTGAATAATCATAATCGATACCAGGAGCTAATACAAGGATATCATATTTGACAGTACCTTCATTCGTATATACTGTTTTAGATGTACGATCTACATCATGTACCGTTGCTTGTAAAAAATTATAGTTTCCATTACGTGCACCTTCTAAAAAATCATGCGTGATAAACTCTAATGGAAGTACTCCCGTAGCAACCAAGTTGCTCAAAAAACCTGACATAAAGACTGAACGCTTATCCATCAAAACTACATCTACTTTCGGATTTCCTTTTTTGATGTATTTTGCAATAGTAAGCCCAGATGGGCCAGCACCTACAATAACAACACGTTGTCCTTTTGCAGCAGGAATAGGAGCCGGTGATAATAGAATACCTTTTGCTGCTGATTTTGGTGCATCTTTACTTTTTGCATATCCAGCAGTCGCAGCCGTTACGGCCGCCAATCCGGAAAACTTCATCGCATCTCTTCTTGATAGTGCCATCGAAAACCCCTTTGTTTATTTATAAGATTTTTGTATCCTTAGCAGTCTATCAATGCAAAACTTAAATGGTTTTAAATATTAAAATATATTATCTTATGATAACTATATACTTTTATTAATTATCACATTTAAATTATAATTTTTGGTGAGTATTTATATAAAAGAGACGTAAACATGTCACTTTATCACATTAATAACACTATATTAGTTATTTTACCAATATTAAATATATAAAAAAATGTGATAAAAAAACGATAAAATCAGAGATGTTTTAAAAGTGCGTTACTTCATCACCTTGTATTCCCATTATTACTTTGCCCTGTAAAGATTCATTTTTATATAACGAATGGTGGTGTGTTACTTGTGTCATGTTACTTGGGTTAAAAAGGATTAAATCTACAGGTGTTCCCACTTCAATCAGCCCTTTACTCATCCCAACTGTCTGCGCAGGATTTTTAGATGCCAGCTCTATAAAGCGGCTCATCGTAATAGTCTCATTTTTAATCAGATAGGTATAACACAGTGGTAAATATTCTCCTATCGATGTTGTCCCGAAGCTGGCATCATTAAAGGTAATATCTTTATGAATATCCGAATTAGGCTGATGTAAGGCACTTAGCGAGTGAATTCGTCCTTCTTTTAGGGCACGAATTAAGAATAAGCGTTTTTCTTCACTCACCAATGGAGGATTAATTTTCGCATCCGAATCGTATCCTATACATACAGAATCACTTTTCAATAGATGATGTATACCAACTTCAGACATCACGTCAATTCCTAATGCCATTGCATCGGATATCAACTCGATACTACGAGGCTCAGTAACGCTTTTAAAAATGATCTTGATTCCAAAATGACGTGCCACTTCGATCATCGCTGCTACATGTACTACTTCTGAAAGGGGTGAAATACCGCTAAGCCCTAATTGAGTAGCTACAGAGCCATCAGCCATAACTCCGCTTTCAAATAAACTTTTATCAACCGATCTATAAAAAAGAGGTTTATGGGTCATTTGAAGATATTGAGAAATACGACTAATAAGATTGTAATCACACAGTGTCGATGTAGATATTGCAAGAGCCCCTTTTTTTAATAAAATCGCAATATTACTCAACGCTCCCGAATCATTCAGAGCACTGATACTGCATTCAATAACGGCACCCTCTTTTGTATATCGATGCTGATGGACAAATTCCAATGTAATTTCATTGTCAATCTTAGGAGATACATCACTTGCCAATACAACAGTGCTTACTCCGCCAGAAAGGGCATAATGTGCTAATGATGTCAGATTCTTACCATTAAGCTGTGCATCTTTGAGTGAGACATTCGTATCTACTAATCCTGGAAGCAGATAACATCCGCTTCCATCAATTATCTCATCATCCATTAATGAATCACCAATCTCAACAATCACACCGTTTTGAATTTTAACATCACCTAAACGTTCTGAATGTGCATCACAAATGAGTGTATTCGCAATAACCATGGTTACTCCTGTGTTTTGCTATAATGACGTAATTGTAATCTATGAAGGTTTAAAAAGGAGAGTTATGCGCGCTTTTATTGTATTTTTTATTAGCATCATAGCACTCCTTGCAGCACCCTCTTCCTATAATCAAGGTAAAAAACTCTATTTTGAAAAAGGATGTAATGGATGTCATGGTTTTTCAGCAGGTGGAACCAATCAATACCCTGCACTGGCCTTCCGTCGTAAAGCATTTTTAATTTATAAGCTTCAGCAGCTTCGATTGAAACAAGGAAATACACAATTAGCCCAAATGATGATCCCCTTTGCTATGGCGCTTACTGACTCACAAATTGATGCACTCACCACTTTTTTAAGTGACTATCATGAAAACATGAAACAAAAATATATTCCGGATGATTCTATGACCGGAGGAGGAAGCTCATGAAACTTCTGGTAAGCGCACTCGAACACTCAGCAAATATTCACCTACGCTATCTTATTAAAGAACTTGGAGATGATATTGAACTCAGTGGAATTTTTGATTTCTCTTTAGGTGAGAGTATTGTCGATTTACGCTCAACAGCTATTATGGGATTTGTGGATGCCATAAGCAAGCTCCCTTTTTTCTTTCGCCTCAAAGATCAGATGGTTAAACTGGCACGTGATGTGGACAAAGTATTATTAATCGATTCATCTGGATTTAACTTACCGCTGGCTAAAGCAATTCGAAAGCAGTATCCTCACAAAGAAATCATCTACTATATACTCCCTCAGGCGTGGGCATGGAAGAAAAAACGTATTCCCGTACTGGAAAAAACTCTTACAAAACTATGCTCTATCCTTCCCTTTGAGCCCTCATACTATTCACCGCTCGCTCCCATCGAATATGTAGGTCATCCGCTGCTGGATGAAATTACCTTACAAAAAGCCTCTCTTGATCCTACGGGTATTGTTACCTTTATGCCTGGAAGCCGCCCCGGTGAAATCAAAAAATTGATGAGTATTTTCAAAGAAGTCCGTAAACGCATCGAGTGTAAAGCAATGCTTGTCATTCCACCGCACTTCACGTCCGATAAGATAGAAGAACTTTATGGTGACATTCATGATTTTACCATCACGCACGATGCACACATGACACTGGCATCATCAGATTTTGCTTTTATATGCAGTGGTACGGCAACGCTTGAAGCATGTCTCATTAAGACACCTTTTGTGTTAGTCTATATAGCTAAAAAGCTTGACTATATCATCGGACGCGCCCTTATTAAACTCGAATATGCAGGGCTTGGGAATCTCTTATTTATGCATCAATTCAAAAAACCGCTGCATCCCGAATTTATACAAGACGCAGTTACGGTAGAAAATCTGTATAATAGCTATCTTCAAATGAATAGAGAAAAATTTTTTACTGATGCTGGTGAGCTACGTTCACTCCTAAAGCACGGTAGCGCAAAACGAGTCAGTGAAATTATCAAGGAAACCCAATGCTGAGAATATTCCCATGGATAAAAAGTTATGCCAATCAACTGGTAAATGAAAAAATCATCCCCTACGTTTTTAGTCAATCCGATGCACCAATGCTTTTTAGAGATTTGCTTAAAACCAATAAAATGTACCAAGACGGATTAAAACTCGAAGGCAATGTTCCCGGTTTTCGATTCAGTGTCGGCAAAGGATACATTGTTTTTATTATTCTTTGGCATATTGCTATGCTGCCTCTTGCAGTACTCTTTCATGCAAAACTCGCAAAAATTGATTGTCATTTATTGATTATTATGGCGGTGTTATTTACCGGAATGTTTTTTGCAATGTACGCTATATTCAAAGAATATCTTATCGATACCGTAGCGCATCAGATTTTAAGAAAAGGGTGGGAGAATCATTTTCCTCATTTTAATTACGATCTGCATGCACAAGAGGTCGCTAATATTTATACAGAAGCACTTGATAAAGAAATACCGCATAAAGAACTGCAGCTTTATATTTTAGAAAAACTTGTTGAGGGAAAGAAGTAAAAAATACCTCTTAATACTATTCAAAATACCCATAAATGCGGGTATCTTTACAGTACTATCTTAACGTTTCAACTTCTCACCTTTGTCATTCACAAAATGAAAAGTCGGGGTATCGATATATCCTAGACTGCTTTATTTATTTAATGGTTCCTAAATGATTTAAAAATTCTTTAGGTTCTTTGAATCCTACAATCGTTGCATCTTCTATTTTTTGACCTTTTTCATCAAAAAATAAAATTGCCGGTGGTCCAAAAATTCCGTATTTTTTTGTTATTGCTTTGGAGGCATCGTCATTCGCAGTAACATCCACTTGTACTAACACATAGGCATCCATAGCCCCTTTAACGACGTCATCACTAAATGTTTTCTCTTCAAATTCTTTGCACGCGGTGCACCACTCTGCAGCAAAATCAACCATGACCCGTTTGCCCTTATTCTCTGCCAAAATGGCATCTAATTCATCTATAGAAGTAATTTTTTCAAATGTTTTATGTGTCTTGACAGGAGTTAGAGCTTGAGTTTTGCTCAAAAAAGGATCGAGCGGATGTAAAAGATTGGTAGAACCTGCCATTCCTCCTGCAAGTACTGATATTCCATACAAGAGTATCAAAAAGCCAAGGGCCTTGACATTAGAGCGTGAGCTCCATGCTGGATGTTCCCCCAGTGGTTCTAATGCACCTGTATTGACAGCTACAAATATCGCCAAACCTCCCCACAGCAACAATGTCGTATTCTCATCCAAAACACGACCCATCATCCAAATAGCAATACCTAAAAGCATCACGCCAAAGATTGCTTTGATTACATCCATCCACATACCAGGTTTGGGCATAAATTTACCCGAAGTGGTACCAACAATGAGCAACGGAATTCCCATCCCAATGCTAAGGGCAAAAAGTGCTATTCCGCCAAGCAATGCATCTCCCGTTTGCCCGATATAAATCAATGCCCCAGCAAGCGGTGCGGCGACACAAGGTCCTACTATAAGTGCAGATAAAAAGCCCATAATGGCAATTCCTGCCACACCGTTGCGCTTTCCACCGAGTTTAGAGAGTCGTGATTGAATAAAATTTGGGATTTGAAGTTCATACACATCAAACATCGACAAAGACAATACGACAAAAACAAGTGCAAATACGGTAATTATCCATGGTGTCTGAAATGCTGCTTGTAAATTAGCACCGAATAATCCTGCTAAAATCCCTGCAATAGTATAAGCAACGGCCATCGATAAAACATATACGAGAGAAAGCCAAAAAGCTTTTTTTGTCCCCATCCCTTCGCCTTGAGCAATAATTACAGAGGAAATAATCGGAATCATAGGAAAAACGCATGGTGTTAAAGAGAGAAGAATACCAAATCCAAAAAAGCTGATGATAATAAACCATAAGCTTCCCCCTTTTATGACACTGGCTATTTTGTCAGTTTCAGACTCATTTTTAACAGGCATAACCACTTGTTTTGGCTCCGTAAAAGCCAAAGCTTTAAGATGCGTAGGATTAGAAGTGCTCAGTTTATCGGCATCAACCATTACTTCCAAAATAGACTCTTGGGGCTCGTAACAAAGTCCTGCCAAAGAGCACCCTTGATACGAGAGCTTGACACGAACTTTTTGTTTGCCATGAAGCTCTTTACTTAGAGTTAGTCCAATATGTGTCATGGGACTGGATTCATAGACCACATCAGCTTCATGTTTAACCGTCTTAGTAAGGGTATCAATAAGATTAAAATCAATGCCGTCTTGTGGATCAGCATCTTCTATGTTGAGTTTATCTTTATAGAGATAAATTTTATCTCCCAACTTAATTTCTACGCTAATCGTATTATCATCAATACTAGCTATTTTTGGTTTAAATGCTTCATCAGGCTGAAGAAAGCTCACACCAAGTGCACTCATCGCCATAAAAGTTATAATAAATATCCAACGCATCTTTATCCTTTGCTATTGCAGTATGACTATTTTAACATATTTACAACAATAGAACGACATTTTCAGCTCCATCACAACCATAAATGCTACACTAATACATTATTAATTTGGAGTTTAAACATGTCCAATCGTCTTGCATACGAAGATTCTCCATATCTTCAACAACACAAAGAGAATCCTTTTGACTGGTATCCGTGGTGCGATGAAGCATTTAAAAAAGCCAAAAACGAGCACAAGCCAATCTTCATTTCTATCGGTTACAGCAGTTGTCATTGGTGTCACGTCATGGAGCATGATGTCTTTGAAAATCAAGAAATTGCTAATTTTGTCAATCAACATTTCATTTGCATCAAAGTGGACCGTGAAGAACGCCCTGATATCGACAAGCATTTCCAAGAACTGCACGTTCTCCTAAATCGACGCAGCGGTGGCTGGCCGCTCTCTATCTTTTCTACACCAGACAACAAACCTTTTTATGCCGCTACCTATATCCCGCCTCATAATCGTGAAAAAATGATGGGATTTAGTGAACTTACCGCTATCATCGCGGATAAAATTGCTGCCAATGATGAAAAGCTTTTTCAAAATGCGGATGAGATCACCGGCTTTATGAAACCTGACAATACACCAACACAAGCCACCCATTTGGATGAAAAAATCATGGTACAGTTTGCTAAACAAGCTGAACATAATTTTGATCCCATCAATGGAGGTTTTTCCAAAGCACCCAAATTTCCCCACTCGTCTACTCTTAAAACATTAATGACACTCGAGCGTCTTGAACACGATGAATCCCGTCAAAATATCATTACTCATACGCTGAACTCCATGGCACGAGGAGGAATGTATGATCTCATCGATGGCGGTTTTTGCCGTTACAGCACTGAAGAAACATGGCTCATTCCCCATTTTGAGAAAATGACCTACGACAATGCCCTGCTGTGTGGATTGTATGCACAGGCATCTGTTCAATTCAACAATCCACTCTATTTTCACTGTGCTTGTGAGACAGCTGACTTTATGATGAAGTTTATGATGGAAGACAATCTCTTTTACAGTGCCAGTGATGCCGATACCGATGGTGTTGAGGGAAAATATTTTATTTATTCTTATGATGAAATTGTACAAGCACTGACTTCTGCAGGTGTTACTAATCCTGAAAAGGCGGCAAAATTGTTGGGTGCAACACCTCAGGGAAATTTTGAAGGACACTGCATCATCACACTTG
>JAYVLH010000150.1:0-36508 GCA_043759555.1 Sulfuricurvum sp.
CTTTTAAAAATGTTCTTCTGCTTTCTAAATACATCATTTACCTCTTTAGCTCATGTTTAACAATTGTGGGATAACTAACCATACGTGCTTGGTAATCCATAATCCGACTAACGCCGACACTGCAGCGATTTTCAACAAATAATACGACTTGTCTTTAATACTTTTACACACCAAAGCCATAGGGATCAAGAATGCTACGATTTGACCAATCCAGAACATAAACGTATATTCGCCCCCTTTTACAAACTCTAATGTTGCAATAACTTCTTCTGCTTTCATTGGACCAAAAATCAATTCTGTCATGTACATTAAAAATGCAGTCAAGGCACTAAAACCTAAAATTAATCCCAAATCTTTTTTAACTGCATCCGAAAATTTGTTGCCACCCAATAAAATCATGGCTGCAGAACCTGCCAAGAAAGCGGCCAACATCATTTGGATCGACTCTGTAGGCATCTGCCATAATTCACGAGCAGTAGATTGAGCCATCAATCCAGCGGTGTACAAAGTAACCGGAACGGCTAATACAACTGCATAGCCTAATAACTTGTCATACATCGCTTCATCTTTTTTAGTGTAGATGAAATAGGCCATTGCTAAAATTATCCCCACAAAGCCTGTTGCCAACCATGCACCGATGGTGATCATAGATGTTATGTGCGGGTGGAAGAAAATATGCCAGAAACGAAACATCTGGTGCAAATCGATAACTGTAAAAAATAAAAACAGGTGAATAAATACGATTGAAATTGCAACTGCTGGTAAACGGATAAATCCGGTTTGCTCAGGGTATTTTTTCAATAAATAAAAGGCAATAAAAATGATACCGGTACCGATACTTTTTGCCCACATGTTCATGGTGATAATCCAACCCCATACGATCCCTGGAAGTGGAACGTCTAGGACTACAACCGCATTGGTTGCTGCAATAGCTTCATGCATCATTAGTGGTGCCCTCCTACTGGAAGATGTGTCAATTTATTAAACAACGAGTGTCCTTCAGCTCTAAATGATGCCAATGGGTTAAGAGTAACATTACCGCCGCCTACATAGAAATGGTGAGGGTTAGTCCCTTTTTCAGGCTTGCGTACTTGTACATTGCCTTCGTTTTGTTGAATGTATTTACTGATGTTAGACATTGGATCATCTAAATCTCCAAATATATTCGCTTCTACCGGACATGCAACAACACACGATGGCATCATGGCACTCGCAACACGGTGCGCACAATACGTACATTTATCAGCTGTTTGAGTTTGCGGATCAATATATATCGCTCCATAAGGACATGCCATGATACATCCAGCACATCCGATACAACGTTCTTTGTCAATATTAACAATACCGTTTTCTAGATAGTGAAGTGCACTTACTGGACAAATACGCTCACACGGTGCATTTGCACAGTGATTACAACGAAGCGGAGTAAACGTCCGTTTTGTCTCTGGAAACGATCCAACATCAACATATTTTACGCGAAGACGCCAGGTAGAAAGAGGAACCTCATTTTCTACTTTACAGGCGATCTCACAGCCCTTACACCCCATACACAGGTGAAGGTCTACCAAGAAACCTAATTGCATATATTCTCCTTGAATTCTTATTGCTTAACACAATAATAATTGTTTGACGTATTTATAATAAGCCATAAATGGCATTACTTCTGGCTGGATAATAGCTAAAAAAAGTTTAATGCAATCTAAATAGATACCAAGATTTTGATACTTATTTGATATTGTCGTAGAAGGGTACAAGAGTGTTACGATTGGAGACAAAAGCCTGTTTAGAAAGGCTTTATTTTTTTAACCGACAGAGGACAGAGGACTCGTGCGCACCAAGACCTTCGGTGCGTGCAATCAATGCACATGCTTCACCGATTTCATTAATACCTTGTTGTGAAAAAGCAATAATTGAAGATTTTTTCATGAAATTTTCCACCCCAAGCGGTGAGTAGAATTTTGCTGTCCCACCGGTAGGCAATGTATGGTTTGGGCCTGCTACATAATCACCGATTGCTTCTGGTGTATTGTGCCCCAAAAATATTGCTCCAGCGTGTTTGATGGATGCCAAAAGCTCAAATGGGCTGTTTGTTGCTACTTCTAAATGTTCAGGTGCGATACAGTTCATAAGATCAACGGCTTCTTCCATTGAGTCCGTAACGATAATGGCAGCACGCTCTTCAATTGATTTACGTGCTATCTCCTCGCGTGGCAGCTTTTTTAGCCATATTTCAATTTCTAGAGCACATGCATCTGCAAATTTCTGCGATGGAGTAATCAAAATCGAGCTTGCCATCTCATCATGTTCTGCTTGTGAAAGCAAATCAATCGCAATGTGCGAAGGATTAGCCGAATCATCCGCCAAAACTCCAATTTCACTCGGACCAGCGATCATGTCAATATTTACTTCACCAAATACCATTTTTTTAGCTGTGGCAACAAAAATATTTCCAGGACCCGTTATTACGTCTACTTTAGGAATACTTTGTGTTCCGTATGCCATGGCAGCAATCGCACTTGCACCACCAACTTTGAACACTTCGCTCACACCACACAAATGACATGCCGCAAGTAAAAGCACATTTGGTTCATTATCTGGTGTTGGAGTACAAACAATAATATGCTCCACTCCCGCAACTTGAGCAGGGATAACATTCATCAAAAGTGAACTGGGATAAGCTGCTTTTCCTCCCGGAATATAAAGTCCTGCTCTATCGACCGGAGTTACTTTTTGTCCTAAAATTGTTCCATTGGCTTCAGTATCGAACCAACTTCGCGGAAGCAGTTTTTCATGATACGCACGAATACGATCGTAGGATAAATGAAGTGCTGACTTCAAAGTAGGTTCAAGTGCATCATATGCAATTTTCATATCATCTGGATTAATCTTTAATTCAGAGCTACTTGCAGGTGTCCAACGATCAAATTTTATAATCTGAGCCATCAGTGCAGTATCTTTATCAATACGAATTTCATCAATAATTGTTTTGACAATACTGGAAACATGCTCCATATCCATCTTGCCACGATTTAAAAGTTCATCAAAAACACTTTTAAAATTGAGATCACTTGTTCGAATACTAACCATAAATTTATCCTCTTTTATTTTTTCGGTGATGCTTTATGATATTCACTAGTGACAATATCGAGAGCTTTATTAAAGCTTGTTGCATCAATGGCACCCATAACTGGTTCAAACATCGGCTCACCATCCCCTTTGATAAACCATGTGGCAGGCGTACCCCCCACATAAAGATCACGTGGAAACAAAGGATCTTCATCTACGTATACAATAACTGCTATATAATTTGCATTTATTTTTTGAATCACTTTTTGGTCATTGAGCGTTGTTGATTCCAACTGAACACAATAGTGACAATTATGATTAGAGATAATAAATATCATAGGTTTATTAAGGATTTTAGCTTGCTTGAGTCCCGTTGCATAATCTTTTTCCCACTTGATTCCACCACCGAAAAGGGTTGAAAGTGTTAATAATAATATGAATATTGTTTTCATTATTTTTTACCTTTTTGAATAATCTCTTTTGCAATTGCATCAACCGTTTTATCGCTTACGTCGATCACAATATCTGCAATTTTTAAGTACTGGGGAAGTCTCTCTGCATACAAAGCGCGCGCTTTTTCAATATCTTTGAATAAAGGACGTTTTTTGAATTTTTTTGCTGCGTCCGGATGTGCCAGAATACGTTCATGAATCGTATCAAAAGGGGCATTTAACAAAACAATTATTCCTACTTTTTTTAAAGCTGGAACTTTAAAAAATCCGCCGCCTGTAGAGATAATTGTCCCTGTTACTTTTTTCTTTAGCCAACGCGCCGTTTTACGCTCAAGTGCGCGAAAGTATTCTTCACCATCCGTAGCAAATATTTCTTTTATGGAGCGATTTTCAAGGCTTTCAATAATATCATCCGTATCCAAAGCCATCAATGTAGTATGCTTTACCATTGCTCGGGCAATTGAACCTTTACCCACACCCATAAATCCAATTAAAACAATATTTTTCATGCCATACCACAAGTTTAAATTATATGCATGCAATCATATCAGACATTAACTTAGTACACTTAGCTTTTAAACTCATTAATACGTGCTTGCAATGATTGAGCAACACTTAACAGTTTTTCTGAATCTCCCTCAATATTTTCAACACTTTTTTGATTGGATTGCGAAACATCATTGATCTGTGAAATTTTTTCAATAATCCATTCAATATTCCCGACCATTTCAATGGAATCATTGTACGATTTTTTAGCAATTACTACTGATTTTTCCATTTCTTTAGATGTAATTGAAATTTTATCTTCTACTTCAAGTGATATTGTTGTCAAGCCATTCATATTGATTGCATTTTCACTGATAGTGTCACTGACATCATTTATAGATTGAACAATAGTTCCAACATTCACTTCAATTTCTGTCAAACTTTTTTGCGTTCGTTCAGCTAGTTTACGTACTTCATCTGCCACTACCGCAAACCCTCGTCCATGTTCACCTGCTCGCGCTGCTTCAATCGCAGCATTCAATGCCAAAAGATTGGTTTGGTCTGCTATGTCTTTTATAACTCCGAGAACACTTTTTACCTGCTCTGCATCTTGACGTAATCCAGTCAATCTTGTACACATATCATGCTCTGTTTCAATGTATCCTTCCACTTCATGTACTAGACGGTCTAAGGCACCTTTTGCAGTAACAAGTTCATCATTGGCATTAGAAATATTTTTCTGAGTCTGTTCTGAAATTTCCATAGCTGAAGAAAGGATCTCTTTGATTAAATGACTTTTTTGTGTCGTTGCTTCAACAATAGAGCGTTCACTTTCTACTCCGCTTAAAATGTTTTGTGTTGATTGAGTAATCGTTGAAGCGATCATAGCGTTTTGCTTCCCTAACGATTTTACTTCGTTAATTGTCTCTTGGATCATAGCTATAAAATTATTAACCGCATTTGCTGCTTCTGAAAATTCATCTTTTTTTCGTACTTCAAGACGCTTAGTCAAATCTTTATCTCCACTAACTAGTTCAGCAATTCGTGTACGTAAACTATAAAGTGGTGCTAAAACTTCTCTGCCAAAAAAGATATTTAATACGATTACAAAAACAATAACCACTGCACCTAAAGCAATCAGTAAAATATTTTGAGTTTTATCTATAGCTTTATCATTTTTTTCTAAAGACATAACTAAATTCATGACCCCAAGAATATCCCCTACATGTACATTTGTATGACATGCAAGACATTTATTTTCGGCAACAAGAGGCTGAAGTAAACGAAGGGTGTGGCCACCCTCATTATTATCAATGATTTCTGATTTTTTTGTTTCAAACACTTTTTTAATAAGCAAATCATCACTGGATGAACCATGAGTGCCAAACAATTCATTAACTGCCGCAGAGCGTTCAACGGTGATATTAGTAATACCCTCGATACCTTTAGCTCGTACAATAGCTTCTTCTACGACTTTAGGATCGCCTGCTAACATACTTTGACTCAAAGTTTGAAAAATGGATTGACTCAACATGCCCAAAGAGCGTTTTGCAGTTGCATTGGAAAAATCATTAAACGTTATGCTCAAATAACCATAAATCGCCCCTAACCCCATAAAACTGAAAATGAGTGTTGAAAAAATTATTTTTGATTTAACGGTACTAGGCATTGTCCTTACTCCATCTCTGTAATTGTAAAATTTAACTTTTGAAACTTATTGTACCGTATAATATTCACCTTCATGCGGATTACTGACAATACCTTGAACAGTTTGTATCTTTATCGGTAAATTCATTGGGCGACGCATCGATACAGGATCAACTTTACTGACACTAAAATGCAAATGCGGAGCAGTTGTATAACCTGTATTTCCAGAATAAGCGATTAACTGTCCTTTTTTTACCACATCCCCTATTTTAACAACGGAGCCGCCAAACTTTAGATGGAAATAGTTTCCTAAAGTTCCATCACTATGCCGAATATTGACGTAATTCATGTAAGGACGATACTCAAGTGAATTTCCTCCTAAGCTACTGCTCACATCTACACCCACAATCTCGCCTTCTCGGGCGGCATAGATAGGTGTTCCAATAGGAAGAGAAAAATCAATAGCATATGCCGAAAGTCCTTTATGTGAATATCCTCCATTATAGCCTTGTGACACACGAACATAAGATCCTGCAGCAAAAGGAAGTCGATAAATATATGAATCATCATGCTGCGCGAATGCTGAACCCTTAACCCATCCATACGAAGACTCATACGTCATTGCTAAAGAAGCAACAATAGGAATTAGAGTTAAGATCTCTTTTTTAGCATGCCCTGGCAATTCGACATACAACGGAAGCGAATGGTTTGCTTTGACATTAGACATTTTATCAAAATCCAGCGACAGTGTGACCAGATAAGGATTTAAATTTTCCGCTTCAAACACCATCTCACCATGTATATTACGCTCTCCAACAACAATTACACTGTTGCGCGAACCAACTTTAGCCGTTCGTTTGATCATATGTGCTTCTGATCGTTTTAAAATTTTCAGATGCTCTTCATATGCCTGTTCTTGTTCACTCGCAAATTGAATACTTTTGGCTTCCAGTGTCTGTTCTTTGCATAGTGCATCCAAATTTTTAATTGAGTGAGCAGAAAAGTTTTTTTGATAAAAAGCAATCACCTCTGCACGAACACGAGGTTGATGTAATGGTTCCAGTTCGATTGAAACCAAATTCTCAAATTTCTGCTTATCTTGAGTCTTAATAGCGACCAATAATGATTGTCGATAAAGCTGAAAAATTCCATCTAAACGCGATGATAATAATCGTAGCTGCTTAAGATATAGATTCAGATTTTTTGCGTCTTTTTTAGAAGGCTCACGTAATGATTCGCCCAATAATAATGTATTATGTACATCATTACAAAAATTTTTAATAATATTCGGCTCTTTCGTTTCCAAAAATCTTTCATTTAATTGAGTCAGTTCATGGGCATTTTCGCCAAGTGGCTGAGCCAGTAAATAAAATGGTGGTAAAGTTTGGCCATTTAAACTTATCACCAATAGTAAAATAAGAAGTAATCTTAACACTCTGTTTTTACCTTTTTGATGGATACAAGTATAATATAACCATCTAATTTTAGCATATCTAAAGAGCATATAAGGCTCATAACTGCTATAATAAATATTATATTTTCCTAGTATGAGGTAACCATGTCCAATCGTATTTTAGACTCAATCAAACCTGGTGTCGTATTTGGTAAAGACCTGCAAACACTTTTTGCAATTGCAAAACAAGAAGGTTTTGCTCTTCCTGCCGTTAATGTTGTCGGCACTGACTCAATCAATGCTGTTCTCGAAGCCGCGAAACTGGTCAACTCACCCGTAGTCATCCAATTTTCCAATGGAGGGGCAAGCTACTATGCCGGTAAAGGCCTCAGCAATGAAAATGAAAAAGCAGCAATCGTAGGTGCTATTAGTGGCGCAATTCATGTTCATATGATGGCAGAAGCTTATGGAATTCCTGTTATCTTACATACAGACCATGCTGCACGCCATCTTTTACCGTGGATTGATGCCCTTTTAGATGCCGGAGAAAAACATTTCCAAACACATGGAAAACCTCTTTTTAGCTCACACATGCTTGACCTTTCTGAAGAGAGTTTAGAGGAAAATGTCGCAACGTGTGTTCGCTATATGGAGCGAATGGCCAAAATAGGAATGACACTTGAAATCGAACTCGGCGTCACTGGAGGAGAAGAAGATGGAGTAGATAATACCAATATTGACAATTCGCTTCTTTATACTCAACCGGAAGATGTTGCGTATGCATACGAAAAACTCATTGCAGTGAGTGAAAATTTTACTATCGCTGCATCCTTTGGAAATGTACATGGTGTTTACAAGCCTGGCAATGTTGTTCTTACTCCAAGTATCTTAAATAATTCACAACGCTATATCCAAGAAAAATTCAATACTGCGCTTAAACCCGTCAATTTTGTTTTTCATGGCGGATCAGGCTCCAGTCTCGAAGAAATTCGTGAAGCAATTAGCTATGGTGTTATCAAAATGAATATTGACACTGATACCCAATGGGCCACATGGGAAGGGGTTAAAGATTATTACGAGAAGTACAAAGATTATCTTCAAGGACAAATCGGAAATCCTGAAGGTGAAGAAAAGCCGAATAAAAAATATTATGATCCGCGTAAATGGTTGCGAAGTGGTCAAATAACTTTAATTAATCGTGTAAAAACAGCTTTTAATGATTTGAATGCGATTGATAGAAACTAAACACTTTTTATTCCGTGTTGGTACACGGAATCCATAATTAAGAAAGTGAATACCGTATCTAGTACGGTATAACGAAAAAGTATTTATTTAGTATAAGTGATTTTTGCTTTTGATTTAAGTCCAGCCATCTTTTTATCCATGATTACTTTAAACTTATCCATTTTCAATCGTTGCTCAATAAAATTTTTCACATCGTCAAAACTCATTTTCTTAGCAGGTTTTTTATCTTCAAGATAAATAACATGGAAACCAAATTGGCTTTGAACAGGCTCAGTAGAAATTGTCCCCTCTTTCATCGCGAATGCTGCATCATTAAACGATGGAACCATTTGTCCACGTGGGAAATACCCTAAATCTCCGCCTTTGGCTGCACTTGGACCAGTTGATTTTGCTTTTGCTTGAGTGATAAACTCTGCTTTGAGCTTATCACCACTAAGAGCCTTCATGCTTTTAATCACTGCATCTGCTTCATCTGAAGTCTTAACCAAAATATGGCGTGCATGTATTTTTTCTTTGTCAATAAACTCATCAGGATTTGCATCATAATAAGCTTTTACCTCTTTGGCATCAACCTTCACAGCATTAAACTGTTGCTCTTCCCATACTTTTGCTGCGAGCTGCATCTTCATGCGATCGGCCAATTTTTGGTATTCAGATTTATACTCTTTTGATTCGAGTATCCCTATTTTTTGAGCATCATCATAAACCAATTGCTGAGCTACCATCCCCTCAATAATACGCTGACGAAGTTCATTTTGTTTATCAGCTGGCAGTGAATCAAAACGACCTTGCGTTCCTTCCATAAGGACACGATTGACTTCATCTGATGTAATATCATCACCATTGACCGTTGCCAAGACTGCCGCATTAACAAATGTTGCGCTCATTAAAATTCCCAGTACCCAAAGTGTAAACTCTCGTCTCATTATGTTCCTTATCTCATTTCGATTAGTCGAATTATATTATATTTAAAAGAATATCGTACATAAATTAATCAACGTTAAATACTAGAGCGTTTTCGCTTTTGAGCAACCATTTTTAAATAACGATCAATCGTTTGTAATAAAAAGTTTTTATCAATTGGTTTTGCCAAATGGGCATCCAATCCTGCACTAATAATACGTTCTCTATCCCCGATTAACGCATGTGCAGTCAGTGCAATTACAGGAACAAAACCACGCCCATCACGCTTATCAATTTCTTTTATCAATCTATTTGCAGTTAGACCATCCATCACTGGCATATCAATATCCATTAAAACCAAATCGAATGATTCTCTTAAATATATATCCACTGCCTTTTGTCCATTATCAACAGTGGTGATACGGAAGTTATTTTGTTTTAATATAGTCTCAAGTAACCGAAGATTAATTGGGTTATCTTCAGCTACCAAAATTTTTGCATTTTTAATATCTACTTGTATCTCCAACTCTTCTTCTTCAAGTAAAGTATCAACGGATGCTGTCTTTTCAAGCACAGAAAGTGTTTTATGCAAGCTAGTCGGCAACAAGGGACTTAATACATCTCCTTCGATAATCTCACGTAATAACTTAACCTTTTCTTTATCCTTCACATCTAAAACAGCAACTATTTGTAAATGAGGATACGTCTCCTTAAGTGATTCTACTTGAGATGTCGAAAGATGCGGTATATCAACAAAAATCACATCACATTGAGATAGTTGAGTATTTATAAGCGATGAAACTGCAATTTTATCCAATGTAAAAAGATCGAAATATTTTTCTAACAAAATAGACTGTGTTGAATGTGGCTCATGAGAATAAATAGCAATTCTTTTTTCTTCGATAGGCTTTAGAATGGTTTTGTTACTAATGGAATGAGATAGCCGAAAGGAAAAACGAGATCCGCGTCCTACTTCAGATGCTAACATCAAATGTGACTCCATCATATCAATGAATTTATGGCTTAATGCAAGACCTACACCCATTCCATCTTGTCCATGTTGCTGATTTTCCCATGCTGACGAGAAAGGACGCAAAAGTGTTTTCATTCGACTTTCATCAATCCCCACACCCGTATCGCTAATGGCATATTCGACTTCCAAAATATCAGATTCTTGTTTTATAATGAGAATCTCAAGAAGTACTTGACCCGATACAGGAGTAAATTTAAGGGCATTTTGCGCCAAATTACGCAGAATAGTCATGATTTTGTCTTCGTCGCCTATTATTCCAAAGGGAAATCTTGGATCAATCAAAACACTCCATTGTATTTCCTTGGCTGTGATCAATTCATCAAACTGATATGAAAAATTTTCAAACACTTCAAATGGATTAAATTCGCGTAAAGTAGCATAAACATCACCACTCTCTACTTGCATTAATTTCAGCAGATTTTCAATATTACGCATCATCGAATGAGCACTTTTACCTGCTAATTCAACATACTCTTGCTGCCAAGAGCTTAAAGGACTCGAATGAAGCAGATCAGCAAATCCAATAATTGCATTCATAGGAGTTCGAAATTCGTGTGAAATATTGACTAAAAGTTTCTTTTTAAATTTGTTAAAATAGCGTTCAGCTGTACGTGCACGCTCAAGTGCAGAAACATCTTTAAGCTCTATTGCAAGAATAAAATCGTTGCCAAGTGGTATCACTTCCATACGAATCGCTACATCATAAGTCTTTGCATTTAATACAACTTTACCCCTATAGGCCCCAGAACGAGAGAGAAAAAAAGACAGCTCTACTCCCTGAATATAAAGCCAATTTTCTATTTGTGGGATTTTTTCAATTGTTTTCACTCCAAAACAGCTTAAAAAAATGGAATTCACTCCAATAATCTCACCCGTAAGATTAGTATATACAAAAGGTTCACCGTGCGTTTTAGCACATGAAGTGAGAAGTCCAAGTGATGGCACAAGCGAGGAATTTAATAATTTAGTATATACCATAATAGAGTCACCCTACTTCACATCATGTAAATATTTTTGAAGAATATGCTCAAGTTTTTCTCTTGTAAGAGGCTTAGAGAGATAATCATCAAGTCCTTTTTCAAGTATGTATTCTCGATCACCCTCCATAGCTAATGCTGTCAATGCGATGATTGGCATTTTTCCCCTTTGTGAGGCTCCCTCTTCTGCTTTAATCTCTTGAGTGGCTAAAATACCATCTTTAATAGGCATATCGATATCCATAAAAACAATATCAAATTGTTCATTTCGACACGCATCTACTGCTTCATTTCCATCAGAAGCGCAGACTACATTTAGACCATATTCTTTTAGTAAGAGCCGAATTAGCCGTTGATTAATAAGATTATCCTCAACAACCAAAGCGCTTATTCCTTTTTGCAACTTAGCAGCAACAGGTTCAATCGGCGTTGACAATCGTAATACTTCAATTAAATGATTTAATAAAGTTGTTGGAAGCAATGGCTTATGCAAAGGATAATCAATAACATGCAACGTTCGGGCCAATAGTTTTTCATGTTCCTCTAATAAAAGGACTGTCTTGCAATTTCTTTTGAACGATGAAAGTTTCAAAATCCAATCACTTTTTTCTTGTGAAGCTATAAAATAAACTATATCTGTATCATTAAAAATAGTCTCATCAATCAAGTGGATTTTAGTAACACTCACTCCAAAACTGCGAAGATAATTGGTCAAATGGTTGGCGTCTTCAACCTTTTTTTCGTCTAATAATACTACTTTTACATTATTAGCATTAATCATGCGCATTGCCTGATCAGATGAACCATCCAAGGTTAATGCAAAACTAAAGGATGAGCCTCGCCCCTCTTCACTAGAAATTTTAAGCTCACCGCCCATAAGACTTACTAAACCATGAGACAAACTCAATCCAACACCAAGACGATTATCCGCATGATCACCGGAGACAAATGGTCGTGTGATTAAACCAAGATCCCCTTTGCTAATCCCTTTTCCTGTGTCTTTAACACTAAATCCAATATTACTGCTACCGGTAGTATTACGCTTGAGCAGTTTTATTTCTATAGTGATTCGTCCCTGGGCAGCTGTAAATTTGAATGCATTGTTAAAAAGGTTAGTAAGGATTTGTTTGATTTTACGAATATCACCCATTAAATGGGTAGGAAGCTTTGGATCAATAAAGACAAAAATATCAATCCCTTTATCTGCGCCTAAAGATACCCATCCTCTCGCAAATTCTTCTAATTCTGTAATAATATTAAAATCGGTTTTGCTAATAATCAACCGCCCTGTTTGCATCTGTGCCAAATCAAGTAAATTTTCAATATTTGACATTAAATTTCGAGCTGAGCCCTGAACTGAATGGATGTATTCTAACTGCGTATCTGTAGGAGATGTTTTCGATAATAGGTCAACAAATCCCAATATCCCATTCATCGGCGTACGAAATTCGTGACCGATATTAGCTAAAAATTTTGTTTTAAGCGCTTCAACCTGTACTACTTCTTCTTTAAGAGCCACAACACTTGTTTTATCTTCCAATCTTAGAAGATATAACTCACTTGAAGCTTGATGCAACATGGTTGAAGTTGCCAACATGTCATGGCGTTTTCCGTTTGCATCGATAATACCAAGTCCATATCCATTAGGACAGTGCGTACGTATGTAATCGAGCCAGCTTTTATCATATTCCGTAAAAACTTCTTCATCTTCATCACTGAAAAGTTCACGTATGCTCTCATATTTTGTACGAATTTCTTCAATAGTTTTCACCTGCACTAATCTAAAAAAGGCTTTATTCGCTCCTATCCATCCATCGTCTTTGGTAAAAAATAAAATAGCACTTGGATCTGTATCTAACACATTATAAAAAAGCTCTTTATCAATATTATATTCGACCCCTTCGTCATCATTGTGTTTTTTAAAAAGATTTATAATCCACTTTTTGAGTTCCAATAGAGGCTCCTGTTGACAAATTTACACTCGTTTTCTGGTAATTGTAACACAAAATTGTCACACTGACTTTATAAATAAATGTTTTATTTTAATTTTAATTTCACAGTGTGTAAAAGTTGATGGTACAATACCCTTAAAAAATGGATTTTATTTTAAATGAAGAAAGCAACCAAAAAAGAGATTGACCTCATCAAAGCAGCTTTCTTAGAAAATTATTCTGATGCTGTAACTGAGCTTACATATTCTAATGCCTATGAACTCGTCATTGCTGTTGCCCTTTCTGCACAATGTACAGATAAGCGTGTCAATCTTATTACACCTGCCCTGTTCAGGGAGTATCCTACACCAGACTCACTGGCGAATGCCAATATTGATGATATCAAACACCTCATTGGATCATGCTCATTTTTTAACAATAAAGCAACTAATCTAATTGCTATGGCAAAAAGAGTAATGGATGTTTATGGTGGAAATATCCCTATGAATGAAAAAGATCTAATATCACTCGCAGGTGTAGGGCAAAAAACGGCACACGTCGTCTTAATCGAGTACATGCAAGCCAATCTCATGGCTGTTGATACCCATGTATTCCGTGTCAGTCATCGACTGGGTTTAAGTGATGACCTCACGCCTGGCTCCACAGAGGCTACGTTGGTTAAAAAATTCAAAACTAACTTACATCAATTACATCAGGCAATGGTACTTTTTGGGCGCTATATCTGTACAGCCAAAAATCCAAAATGCGATAATGGATGTTTTTTACAAAGCTTTTGCCGTACCAAGGAAAGCTTTAAACCTAGATAGGATACAATTTTTTTATGATACATAAATTGATTTTACTTTTAGCATTAATCGGATTTAGCGGTTGTTTTAATGAGCGTGGAGTTAGTTTGCATTATTATAATGACTGTGAAGAATATTATGACTCACAAGGCTATTACCATAATAAATGTAATAACAATCTAGTTGATTACAGTGATGTTAAAAAAGTATTCTCACCCGCTGAATCAAGTATAGCGCCCAAAGTATGGTAATACAAACTATTTACAAGCAATAAAGGTAGCGAAATTCGCCCACTGAAATAAAATATCACAACTTCTAAAACCACATTTTTTTGCCATAGCACTGTTTTCTTCTGCTGTATAGGGAATTAAAACATTCTCTAGTGCTTCACGCTTTTGAACGATTTCATACTCACTGTAGCCTTGTACTTTTTTATAATCATAATAGCAATCAATTAATTGTTTATTCAGTGTTGCATTTTCGCTTAAAATTTTTTCACTAAAGATAAAAATTCCGCCCTCTTCTAAAGAATCGTAAATTTTTTGAACCAGTTTTTCACGCACCATTGGACGAATGAACTGTAACGTATAATTACATATAATTGCCCGAGTTAGACCAAATGAGTATTCTAATATATCCCCTTCAATCAGAATAACTCGGGAAGCGAATGCTTCAAGTTTTTTACGGGCATGCGCAATCATCGCTGCAGAATTATCAATACCAACCAACTCAATCTTTTGATTTTGTCCGCTGCCGCGCTCGATTTCAAGAAGCAATGAAGCAGTCGAACATCCTAAGTCAACCACTCTGCCTCCATCGCCTAAAGCGTTGAGACAAAATCGAGCACTTAAACTCTGAGACTCTTTGTAAAAAGGGACAGAACGGCTGAGCATATCATCAAAAACAGCGGCTACATCGGCATCAAATTCAAATTGTTTGGAAATAGGTTGTGTAAAAAGAGTATCAGTTTTCATAAAGAGTATTGTAGCCAAATATCAATATTTTGAGGGAGGGGTCGCGACGAAACAACACATTTGCTCCCCCCTCAACGCTCAGGTCAAAGCAAGTTTCAATCCACTTTTAACCAAGAGCCCTGTTGCTTCCAAAAAAAGTCAGTTCATGCTCTCGTAAAATACGAATCAGATTGGTTGTCCCTTTAACGCCCACTGGGTCCCCTGCCGTAAAAATATAGGTTTGAGCTTTATCAATGATTCCACGCTCCAATCCATCTGCAATAATCTCGCTTATCCTCTCCTCTAGTGTCCCCTTTGTGGTCATATATGCAGGGACAACACCCCATACCATCGTCAACAGTCGTGCGACACGCTCATTATGCGCAGCCGCATAAATGGTCATCTCGGGACGATAACGCGCTAATTTTTTTACTGATTGCCCCGATGTGCTCATCGCAATAATCCCTGCGGCATGCAGTGCATCTCCCAAGCGCACGGCTGATTCATTGATAATATCCATCGTATCATTAGGGGTAAACTCTGAAAACTTATCAAATGGATAGATCTCTTCAATCGACTGAATAGTATTCACCATCGTCTCGACCACCAGTACAGGGTTATGCCCTACAGCTGATTCTTCGGAAAGCATGACCGCATCTGTTCCATCTAATACCGCGTTTGCGACATCACTAATTTCGGCCCTAGTTGCCGTATCTTTTTCAGTCATAGAGAGTAACATCTGTGTTGCCGTAATAACGGGCTTTGAGCATGCATTTGCTTTACGGATCAACATTTTTTGAATCGTTGGCACTTGATAATAAGGAACTTCAATTCCCAAATCACCGCGTGCTACCATTAACCCATCCGAATGTTTTAATATCTCATCAATATTTTCAACAGCATCAAATTTTTCAATTTTTGCAAATAGCTGTACCTCACCGCCCAATGAGTGAACAAGCTCACGCGCCCGATACATATCAGACCCGCTTTGAACAAAAGAAATTGCCATAAAATCTACTTCATTAGCAACACCCCATGCCATATCCTCTCGATCTTTTGGAGTTAATACATCAATACCCAAAGTTGTATTAGGAAAATTCACCCCTTTTCGTGAACTAAGCTTTCCTCTGTTTTCAATTTCTACACGAACAAAACTTTCATCAAGACTAACTACATGTGCTTTAATATTTCCATCACACATATACATTGCATCCCCTACTTTGAGAAGACGTAAAATTTCACTTTCATTAATAGAGGTCTTATAGTGATGTTCACCTGTACGTTCCCCTTCAATCGTCTCATAGTAAAAGTCAATTCTATCATGCGGATGAAGATGAAAATCTTCGCTGAGGGAACCTATCCGAATTTTAGGTCCGCTGATATCTTGCAATATACCGACAATCAGTCCTGTTTGATTCATTGCATCACGAATATTGGCTAAAACTTCAGAGTGATATTCATGCGTACCATGTGAAAAATTAAGGCGAAAAACATTGACGCCTGCACGTATCATTGCGCATAATACTTCAACACTCTGCGATGATGGTCCTACTGTCGCTAGTATTTTAGTTCGTTTTTGCATACGCACTCCAAATTATTTTAAATCTATAAATGTAAAAAATCTTAGCATAATTTTGTTACCATAACCTAACCCTCAGCCATTTAAGAGGTGATTTTCACTAAAATAGCTTTTATCTTCATTAATTGGAAGCAAATAGTCAGTATGCAAAAAAGACCCTTAGAAGCCGATATTGTTCTCGTTGACATCATTGATTTTTCACGTCTTACTATGTCACAACAGCTTGAATTAATCACTTACATTTCACAAACTTATAAAAAAATGATTCAAAAAATGCTTAAAAATTCTGGTATTCCACTGGAAAAAATGCTTCAAGGTATCATTCCAACAGGGGATGGATTTTACTGTATTTTACATCCAAGCTTAAATGGATTTGGTTCCATACTCGCTTTATCCTTTAATCACTTTTCGGATTTTATTGCTCGGGAATATCCTTATTTTAAAGGTATGCGTGTAGCTGTTCATACGGGTAGTATTTACCGCTTTGAAGATATTCTAGGTCATGATAATTTTGTTGGAGATGGACTAAATGAGTGTGCCCGCTTTGTAGAAATTAAAAATCTCATGGCTAGCACCGTTTTTGTTTCCGATACTGCATACCACTCTTTAGAAAATTTTCTTGAAGATCACCCTGATTTTGCTGAACTTTTACAAAACCGTGAATTTAAACACAGTTCGATTCATACCTTTATTGATAAGCATAAAATCGAACGTCACGGTTATCTTATCTGGATGCGTCAGGGTGGTATCATTCCTCCACCAAAACCAAATTGGCTACTAACCACAAAAAGGAGTCTACATGCGCTTTAGTATTGATGAATACGCTAAAACATTCAAAATATCCAAAGAGATGATTCATAACAAACTCAAAAATAAACGTTTAAATTACATTATCGAGAGTGGTGTCACCTATATTATTGTTCCTCGCAGCTCACTCAATGAAACCCAAAAAAGTGACATTAACGAAGCCTCCAAAACAAAAACAGAAGTTCCGGTCCCAGTATCTACTGCAAAAACAAGTATTGGTATGATCATTTCATTATATCAAAAAGAAAATCTTCACCTAAAACTAAAAATCAAAGAGCTCGAAGCAAAAGTCGATTTACTTGTTGGTGATAAAGAGCAGATGCTTATTGCTGAACGTAACCGTATAGAAGAAATATACACATCTAAAGACGAACAGCTCAAAAATATTTTAGAGGTTTTAAGCAGTAAGCTGATGCTTACGTCAAATAATACCGTGCATGATGTAGATGCTATTGCCCAAACCAACCCACTTCCGCATGCCAACAATGGTTTAATAGAATTAAAGCGATACCTTAAATTTATAGGAATCGGAAGCGAAGGTCGAAAAGCAGTCCGAAATCGCTTTAGTGAGCGCTACGGCAGTGATGTCCGTGTTATACAAAAAGAGGGAGAATTTTACGTCGATCTTTCTAAATATGATTACGCAGATCTTCTATAGTTTTCCCCTCTCCACCTTGGAGATTCTTATACCAAACTTCATTCACTGTATTACCTAACCAAATTTCTTATTAACTTTTACACTTTAATGCCTATAGACTATATTTATAGAATAAAACTTATGATATTTGTACGTTATAACGTATGTTATATCATATATTATGAACATTATTAAAGTTTATATGAATATAGTCGATAATAAATCTTATATTTATTCGTTTTTAATAATTTTAAAAACATTTTTTATCTTTTTATATACACTTTTAGGTTTAATTTAATAAATAAAGTTTACAATGGGGAAATGGAAATGAATGACCTTTTTAATCTTCTTCACAATGCTGTTGAGGCACAAAACAATGGCCGGAAGATTTCTCAAAAAGAGATGGCACAAAAATTGGGAATATCCATGCGCTCTTATCAAGATTGGAGATTAGGTAATGCCAGGCCACAAGCAGCAAAAGCTGTTTTAGATATGCTTGGTATGCTTGACAACGATGAGATCATTCGAGTAGTCAGAAAAATCAATAAACTGGGAGAGACATCATGAGTACGTTGAGCAATCAAGAACGTCATGCCCTTGAAGATGTATTTTTATCTATATCTTCCTCTAAAACTTCATATCTTAAAAATAAAATTATGTATTATCACGCCTACCTCATACTCCATCTAAAAGCCAATGGGAGAGAGTTAAATAAGCATTCACGATTACTCAAAAAACTAAAAAATGCTTCAAAAATCACATTTTTGCAAAGAAAATCACAAAAAACATAAAAAACAAGAAAAAATTAAGCTAAGAGGTAATAAAGTATTCGCGTTTGAATCGTTTTACTCTTCTTGTTCTCGTAGATGAGGAGGTTTTGACGAATTCCACAGATCTTTACTCAAGGAAAATATATGAATAAAGCACAATTCGTCGAGTTGGTACAAAAAAGCGGTAGTTACAAAACTAAAGTAGAAGCTGAAACAGCAATCAAAGCATTTACAGAGGCAGTTACAGCGGCTCTTGTTGCAAAAGAAGAAGTTTCATTGGTTGGTTTCGGTAATTTTGCCGCATCACTTCAAAAAGGTAAAAGTGGAAAAGTACCTGGTACTACTAAAACTTATAGTACTGCAGACAAAATGGTTCCTAAATTTAAACCAGGTAAAAGTCTTAAAGACAGCGTTGCTGGCGTAAAATAATAACTCTTTAAATCCAAGAAGTCTTCTTGGATTTTTCCATCATAAATTCTTTTCTATATTTTCATCAAATCAGCTATAATTACCTAAGTCATCCCATAATTTTGAGGGTTTATTATTTTGTTTTCCTCTATTGTAGCTCGTTTATTTACATCAACTATTCAAGATAATCAAACATATTCAGCTAAGCCAGCAAATCAAAATCAGTCTATTGATATTCTAGAACATTCTATGTTAGATCTCAATGGAGTTCTTCAACGTGACGTTACTCTCTTTCATCATGAAAATAAACTGCACATCGATCTCGTAATTTTTCTACCTCATTACGGCCTTTATTTTGGAGAAAAAATATCATGGACTGTTCAAGAACTTAAGGGAGCAAGCGTTGAACGGTTTACAAGGAAAAATAAGAAAAGTGCGACAACCCGTCTTGCAGCAACAGAAAAAATAATTCATCAAAAACTGGAGGACGTTTTATCGTTTGATTCTACTCCTATTGAGCGCTTTTTTTGGATGGAACACATTAGTGAGTCCGAGTTCGACGCCCTTCACTCTTCTTTCCATGTACTTCTCTCCAAAGATAGACTTATTTTTTCTGATGACAATATTCAAAGTATTCAGGAAAAACTTTTTTCTCTAAGTCTTTATCAAGAAGTCCCCTATTCCAAACTAAAAGTATTAGGCTCATTGCAAGCGCATACATTACTCTTGCCTACTCATGACGAACCCTTTGGTACTTTTTTATCCACCCAACAGCAAGCATTTTTAAATGCACCCATCGAGGCCTCAACAGTGACCATTCTCAATGGCAACAGTGCCACAGGTAAAAGTACCGTATTGATACGTAAAGTACTCCAATCTCTACTTAATAACGTAAACACCAAAGCAGTTATCGTCACTCCAACACTGCTTGGCGGTGAAATTTTACGAAAAGAATTCATTATGCTTTGTGATTTTTCAGCAGTAGAGCTAGATGATTCACGTCTCATCTTTTTAAACCCTCCAGCACCTCAAGATACAATTAACCTAAAAAGTCTGCCTCACGATGCTTCAATCATCGTATACGATGATTTCCAGCCCTTTGACGCAACCTTTATTGAAACACTATATAGTGAGATCCAAGAACAAAGTATCTTTATTACCAGCCCGCTTAACAGTGAATACAAGGGAACTTTTTCGCTAACAAAAAACTATCGATTCCCTACCATTAAGACGATCCAATTTTCTCACACTAAAGGAGCACAGTTTGCTCTCCTTAAAGGGCTCCAAGAATTATTTAATTCTGAAATCCCTTCTCCCATTTTTGTTATACTGAACCATGACAGTCTTTTGCCAGAATACAAAAAAATAATCGATGAACATATGAACATCGAGTGCCAACTTCTCACTTCATCATTTAGCTTGCAATACAAAAACTTAGACTCTATTACTCTTACTACAGCTAAGCATCTCTCTGGTCTATCAGTACCTCATTGCTTTGCGATCAATATCCATCCTGACACTCCAGAATATTCTATCGCACTCACACGTGCAACCCATAGCGTCACAGTAATCTCAGAAGAGATTTACTCCGACTCCATCTCACAATAAAAGGAACTTTATGCGTACACTACTTGCTTTACTCTTTACATCAGGCCTTGCTTTTGCAGCACATCCCCAAGTCTCACTTCAAACAACCCAAGGAGAAATTGTCTTTGAACTCTATGAGGACATTGCTCCGCTGGCTGTAGAAAACTTCACTACTCATGTCAAAAATGGCTATTATAATGGTTTGACCTTCCATCGTATTATCAAAAACTTCATGGTTCAAGGCGGTGATCCAACAGGTACTGGGGCCGGAGGAGAATCTATCTGGAAAAAACCATTTAAGGATGAATTCAAATCTGGTGTGGTATTTGATAAAGCAGGTATTTTAGCTATGGCTAATGCAGGCCCAAGAACTAATGGCAGTCAATTCTTTATCACTACTGCACCTACACCATGGCTCAATGGATATCACACTATTTTCGGTCGTGTCATCAAAGGTTCAGACACACTTGGAAAACTCAATAACGTTCAAACTAATGGTCAGCAGAATGGGGACAAACCTCTTCAAACACAAAAAATTCTCAAAGCAACCTTACTTCCGTAACTATTTCGGAAGTTTTGCCATCGAGTCCAAAACACTTTTTTGTGTTGTTTGATCAAGCTTTTTGTCATTAGAGACAAACATATAAAATTCGACACGTCTATTTTTAGCTCGGTTTGTTTCAGTTGTATTCTCAGCCAATGGTTTTGCTGATCCAAAACCTGCACTCGATATGCGATCTTGACTTACTCCATTTTTAATCAACTCTCTTACGACTGTTGATGCGCGAGCTTGAGAAAGCTCTAAGTTATCTCTATAAGCAGACCCTTTGGGAAGTATCTGATTGTCAGTATAACCTCGCACAGAAATATCTACGGTAGCCGGAAGTGTTTTGATAATATTAGCAACTCTTTTAACAAAACGAAACATCTCTTCATCATCAAGCGTTGCATTAGAGCCTCTAAAAGGAATGGTAGCGGGCAGTTTCAATAATACACCATCCATACTCTGATCCAAAGCTCCTTCACCTACAGATACATTTTGCATTTGTTCATCTTCAGCGCTATTTGCTTCACTTTTCCCATCGCTTTGAGTTGGACTCGTATCCAGTACCGCACCGCCATTGGAAATAGGCATTTTTCCACTGCTCCCTTGATCTGAAGGTTTATCACTTGAAACAGGATCCATTGGAGTTACTGGACTTATTTCTTCAGGTGCAGGTGCATAATCGTAAATTTTGACAAACTCTTCTTTAATAGCACGCATTTTTTCTTTATTAACAGAAGCCAATGCATACAAAGCAATAAATAATGCTAGAAGAAGACTAAAAAAGTCAGCCGTCGGAACTGCCCACTTTTCGCCTGCTGGACATTCACATGGTTTGCATTTTTTTTTCTTAGCCATCTAACTTCTCATCACGTAAATTGACTATGCTTCTCTTCAGCCGGAGAGAGAAAATTAAGAAGCTTTGCTTCGAGTGTACGCGGGTTATCACCATGAACAATTCCAATAATTCCCTCTAGCATCACTTTCTGCTCCTTAACAAGGTGATGTGCTTTTGCTTTCATCTTATTTCCCATCGGACCGATCAAAACATAAGCTCCAAAAATACCGGTTACCGTTGCTGTAAATGCACCTGCAATACCTTCTGCCATCTCTGCTGGATTATCCAGTTTTTGTAGTGCAAGAATAAGACCCAAAACTGCCCCAACGAGACCCATAACCGGTGATGTTTCTCCTGCAAGAATCCAATAGTGAGCACACCCGTGCCAATAATGCTCTGTTTCTTCAATGACGGCTTCAAGCGTTTCAGAAATAGTATCAATTTCATTTCCATCTACAGCCATACTAAGACCTTGTTTTAGAAATTCATTATCAAGTTCTGAAACTTTTTTTTCTAGTGACAAAAGACCGTCTCGTCGTGCCATAAGTGCTAATTCAACGATTTCTTTAATTCGTTCTTCCAAATTAACAGGAGATTTTTTAAAATTCATCCCTACATTTTTAAATGCACCTTTGATGTATTCTGGATCAGTACTGACCATAGAAGCTAATAATGTTGTTGGAATAATAATAATAAGTGATGTAATATGGACAACATGAACAGGATTTCCACCCTCCATCAAATCCCCAATAGAAATTGTGGCCATTGCCCCCAATATTCCTAATATCGTTGTTAAATCCACAGGAACTCCTTCTCCACTAGACTAATGTATACATCTGTTTTTTTATAACACATAATTGATCGATTGTACCTTGTTTTTGCTGAAAATCATGATTTTTTTTGATTTTCTGGATAGAAACCATTGTAAAGCAATTTGATCAAAATCATAATAAAAATTCCACTCCCCATACTCGCAACAATAAAGGAATAATACTCTTCATGCGTAATGACTGCTGCTTCATATCCCAACGTTGCGATTGCAACAGTAAACGTGAGGGGCATAGAATCACTTAATGAAAAAAGAATAGTATTTTTAACCCCTAAATAACCGCTATACGCCACAAAAGAACTCACCAATCTAATCCCAATGATAGCGCTCGCAATATAGAATGCCATGGTTAAAATTTTAGGATCAGCAAAGGCATCCAATGCTAATGTTGAACCAACATGGATAAAAAATATCGGTACCAAAAATCCAAATCCAAACGATGAGAGTTTATGCGGTAATTCTGTCTTGTGTTTAAAGTATGTTGCCACAAATACCCCTGCTAAAAACGCTCCTAAAACCACTTCTATCTTGAGATACAACATCACGGCAACCATCATAAACATCAATGCCATAGAAAAACGAATATCTTGATCTTTTCCATCGTCATGAGGCATTATCAAAACTTTTAATCCTGGATACCACCAAAAAAGTATACGAATTCCCTTAAAAATAAGAATGAATCCAACCATAAAAATAAACAATCCACCCAAAGTAAAAGCAAATTCTCGATTAAACCCATGCTCCAATCCACCACTAAGAATCGTTAATGCTAAAATACTAACCAATTCACCGATAATACCGATGTTTAGAGCCAAAGCTAGCCATGGCTGATTTTTACCGTATTCTTTCACTAATGCCATCAACATTCCTAATGAAAAAATAGGAAAAGCGACCAAATAAACGGCACTTAAATCGAAATAAAAATAAAGAGCAAACGAACACCCATAAAGCATAGCAAAATAAATAATTGTTCGACGAAGAAGAGAAGATTTTGCAAATCCAAACTCTTTGAGATTGACTTCCATCCCCGCTAAAAACATAAGGTATAAAAAACCTACTTTAGCAATAATTTTAAACAATTCCGTCTCAACCAAAAAGCCAAAATATCCTGCAACGCTCCCTAATAATATCTCTACAACCACTATAGGGAGTCTTGTTACCCGTGATAAGAATGGAGAAAACATTACCAGCAATGAGAGGGTAATTATGACCAAAACAGTATTATTCATCTCTAACCTCTCAATGCTTTCCAAAGCGCAATAGCTTGAACATGCTCTTTAACATCATGGACACGTACTATACTTGCCCCCTCTTCGATTGCCTTTAGGTGTATAGCCAATGTTCCTCCCAATCGTTCTTCGCTGGAGGATGGAGAAATCATATCGATCATCGATTTACGGCTTGCTCCCACTAAAAGAGGTTTTCCAAGGGCTAAAAAATGTTTCTGATGGGTTATCAGCGCCAAATTGTCTTTTAGCCGTTTTCCAAAACCAATTCCACAATCCAAAACAATATCAGTAATTCCAAACTTATCCGCTTTTTCAAGACGTTCATTAAAAAATTGCTCAACCTCATGTAAAACCGAGAGGTAGTGTGGATTTTCTTGCATTGAACTAGGAGAGCCCTGCATGTGCATTATCACAGCCGTGGCTTGATAACTGCCGCATAAGCGTGCAACCTCATCATTTTCAAGCCCTGTGATGTCGTTAACCATACTAAAACCTCGATCAAGCGCATACGCAATTACACTGGGAGAATAGCTGTCAAGACTAAGACAAATTTTCTCATACAATTTTTCTTGATACAGTAAATCAATAATAGGCTTAAGTCGCGAATATTCTTCAACTTCCCTTACTGGTATGCTGTTAGGACGACTAGATACTCCTCCAATATCGATAATATCAGCTCCTTCTAAAATCAGGTTCTCGATTTTTTCCACAACGTTGGATTCTGTAAATCGACTTGAAGGATAAAAGCTGTCATCATTGGCATTGATAATCCCCATAACATCTATTTTTTGTGGAAAATGAAGCTTACAAAAACGTTCTAGCTCCTGGGCAACTATTTTTAGACCAAAAGGCTGTGCTTTTTCTTTGCGGGCCAACTCTTTGAGCTGTCGTTCATTCGCGATTAAAATCGTATCGACACGAGGAGTAAGTGCCATTACCGTTCCTCTGGGAACTGCCAAATCTGCTCCTATGCTAAGAGCATCTTGCTTAAGAATATTAGCCGCGCCTACATGGAGATCTTTGATTTGTAAGATATGAAGAGTCCCTTTTTGAGCAAGAATGGATATTCCTCCTCCATCAACACCAAGCTCTTTTAGCGCACTGTATAAATCCATAGAAGACGAAAGATGCTCAACGTGCACGCTTTACCTCTTTTAAAAAGTTCATCAATATCATTACCAAAATAACCTGCAATCGACCATTAAGCTCAATCAAACGAAAAGCTTTTTCAAATCCCTCAATTTGTGCCGTATTCAAAGCAAGTTGTTCAACATGGGTTGCGTGATAAAAAAGCCTTTCTACCAGTTCTTTTGCTTCATGCTTTTTGAGTCTATCATGCTCTTTCACCCATTTAAAAAGTGATGCCAAATCCAAATTACGGAGCTTTAACTCAATCGGAAGATGTTCATGTTCATCATGTTCCACTTGCAACGACATTCGGGAACGAACGGTAGGCAAGAAAGTACTTTTATTGGGAGCCAAGAGGATAAAGACAATATTTCTAGGTGGTTCTTCAAGAATTTTAAGCAAGGCGTTTTGAGCAGGAATCGTAAAACTTTTGGCTCCTAAAATGAGCGTTTTAGTTTTTTCTTCACTTTTATATGCTTCAGAGATTACTTCTTTAGCGTCTTCGATTTTAAAATCTTCACATATAAAACAAACACTCCGCAACGGATGCAACTGTTGCGTCAGTTCAAGGGAACGCTCTTCAAAACGTTGGGTTATGATAATTCCTCCGCGCTCAAGCGTGAACATCAATCTCCCCAAATAATACAGCCGCTAATGTTCGATCAAATAATTTGTAAAGCTGTAAGAGCTTGATATCAATATGCGAATCATACGATCGCAATGGCAGGGCATTAGGATAATTTTCATCCATAATCCACATCAATGCATTATCTGTACGTTTGATAATATCCGCTCGACGCTCATCTCCGCCGCGACCAATATACCAAAAGAAATATTCACCCTTAAAAGAGATATCAAGCATATCACTCAGCGTGTCCATCCCCTCAATATTATTGAGCTGAGACAGATGAGGATATAAAGCATCTAAGCAGACAATAGGGATCAATGGACGCTCTTTTAGCTTTTTATTGATAGTTTCAGTAATATAATGAGCAAACCATCGGCGTTCGTGATCAGTCACCAGAATAATGGTTCGCCCCGACATAATCTGATCCATAGCACTAATAATTTGCGGAATCCACTCATACCGCTGTTCTTCAAACCAGCTCATAGATGCCCCTTCTAAGCGTATCGCTTCAAGAGTCCACTGGTCAAATAGACGCATTATTGGTCCAACGAATACGCACTGTGCAGTGAGCGCACGGAAAGCTCCGAGTATTTTTCAGCAACCACCATAGAGACCTTAATTTCAGACGTAGAAATCATCATAATATTGATATTTTCACGAGCCATAGTCTGAAATGCTTTTGCCGCAACGCCGGTATGTGATTTCATACCTACTCCGACAATAGAAACTTTACAAATATTCTCATCATAACTCGCTTCGCTAATTTCACCCTCACGAACGAACTGCTCAACAATATTTTGCGCATCAATCAACTCTGTTTTAGGGACGGTAAAGTCAAGATTTGTTTTCCCATCATGACCTAATGTCTGAATAATCATATCAATATTGACACTATTGTCTGCCAAACGGGTAAAAATATCCGATGCAATTCCTGGACGATCAATAACACCGCTAAGAGAGACACGTGCTTGATTTTTATCGAGTGCAATACCGCTAACGAGTGGTTTTTCCATAATGTTTTCTTCCTTTGTTATAAGTGTCCCTTCGGCATCACTGAAGCTAGAACGGGTAACGAGATTTACATTGAGTTTTTTTGCCAGTTCAACAGACCGATTTTGAAGAACTTTGGCTCCTAATGATGCTAATTCCAACATTTCGTCATAACTGATTTTATCCATTTTTCGTGCTTTAGGCTCAATACGCGGGTCAGTCGTATAAATCCCATCTACATCCGTATAAATCTCACATAAATCTGCTTCTAAAGCACCTGCAAGAGCTACTGCTGAAAGATCAGATCCTCCTCGACCCAATGTCGTCACCCGTCCTTCTTCACTCACTCCTTGAAAGCCTGCTACAACAACTACTTTCCCATTTAAAAGTTCAGTTCTCATAGCTTGAGGATCAATGCTTTCAATTCGGGCTTTTGTATGAATACTGTCCGTCACAATCCCTGCACGACGACCGCTCATTGAGACAGCTTCATGTCCCATTGCATTTAAAGCAATCGAAAGTAATGCAGCAGTCACACGTTCACCAGAACTTAAAAGCATATCCACTTCACTGCGTTTTGGAGTGCTAGTATAATGTTCAGCATAACCCAAAAGTTTATTGGTTTCACCGCTCATTGCGGAAACTACCACCACGACTTGATGACCTTCATTAAGTGTTTTAGAGACACGATTCGCAACATTTTGTATACGTTCTAAATCTCCGACACTGGTTCCGCCAAACTTTTGTACAATAACCATTACAGATACCCCTGCGCTTTAAAGTATAAAATAACTTGTTCATAAATCGGTTTTTTAAAATGGGCAATACGCCCAAAAACGTCATCAACACCAACAAAACAGTACTCTTTAAACTCTGGATGCTTCGTCGCCAGATTAATGACAGCATTGGCTTTAAGCCTAACCAGATAATAGCGTTGCTTTTGGCCTGAAAATGGTGCCATTTTGGCAGCAACATGCGATGGAAAGTCATAAGAAATCCATTCAGGATATTCAGCAATAATCTCCACTTTTTTTGTACCGATTTCCTCTTTTAATTCGCGAAAAAGGGCCTCTTCGCTGGATTCACCCTCATCTATTCCCCCTTGAGGGAACTGCCAAATGCTGTGCATGTCATTTCTCTCAGCAATAAAAATTTCTTTCTTCTCAGGGTATGCAGCAGATACAATGATTGCAGCAACGTTAGGGCGATAATATTTTGTTCCACTCATTTATTTCGTCTTTTTTAGCCGTATTGTAAACTATTCGCTATTAAAAATACTATAATCCCATATGCTTTTATACATATACATCCCTTTTTGCGATAGCAAATGTTCCTTCAATAAGGGTCAGGCGTTAAATGTTAATAGACTTCTTTGCGATGTCCGATACGAACAATCATAATAAGAACTTTTTCTTCTTCGATACGAAATATAATCCGATAATCTCGTACACGAAGACGAAATTTTCCCGCGTATTCCCCTTTGAGCGCTTTGATATTATTTTTAAGCTGGGAGGGATCGGCTGCTAATAGAATAATTTTTTCTTTGAGCTGTTTTTGAATAACAAAATCCAAGCTTGAGAGCTCTTTTTTAGCTGTGGGCAAAAATTCTATTGTGTACATCGACTACAGCCCAAGTTCTTTCCACACATCCTGCGCAGGTATCGCCTTAACTGTTCCCAAATCAAGCTCACGCAAGCGCTTATCGGCGAGTTTTTCGTCCAACATATCAAAATAAATCATAAGTGCATTTTCAATTAAATGACTTTTCTTTTCATTGAGTTCTTTTGCTATTGCATTAAGTTCCATCACCACTTCATTGTCTAACGTAATACTCATCTTTGTCACATTAACATACTTGCTCATTTTGCACCTCTATTTATATGGATAATTATACATTTAATAAAGAAAGTTGTCAACAACGCTATAATAGCAAATGCTTTTATACATACACATCCCTTTTTGCGATAGCAAATGTTCCTATTGTGCCTTTAACTCTTATGTTGATAAATTTTCTCAGCGTGAGAACTATATGAGTGCACTTAGCACTCAACTAGCTTATGAGTTAGAGCGTTTTAACGTCAGTAAAACCGACTTGATCGAAACCGTTTTCATCGGTGGCGGAACTCCGTCTACAGTTGATCCGATGCTCTATACAAAAATTTTTAATACTATTCGCCCTTTCTTAGCTCCTGATGCCGAAATCACCTCCGAAGCCAATCCTAACAGCGCAACCTTCGAGTGGCTAGAGGGAATGCATGCGCATGGAGTCAACCGAATCAGTTTTGGTGTACAAAGCTTTGATGATGCAAAACTCAAAACTTTAGGACGTGCTCACAATACAGCACATGCCCTAGAAGCTATCAAAAATGCTCATAAAATCGGTTTTGACCATCTTTCTCTCGATCTCATATATGGAGTACGCGGAGATTCTCAGGAGCTGCTACTCAATGACATAGAACAAGCTTTTTCCCTCCCTATTGATCACATCAGCCTCTATTCTCTTACAATCGAAGAGCATACTGCTTTTGAAAAAACTCCTGAACTTGCTCGTGAAGAACTAGAACAGACACAATGGCTGTTTGAACAAATAACTTCGAGAGGATTTGAGCACTATGAAATTTCAAATTTTGGAAAAACCAAATCCGCTCACAATTTAGGCTACTGGAAAGGAAAAAATTATATCGGTTTAGGTGCAGGTGCCGTAGGCTTTTTGAATACAAAACGTTTTTACCCCTCAACGGATATTGAACATTACATTGCACATCCTCTTGAAATTACTGAAGAGCTATTGGACAATGATGCATTAGTAAGTGAAAAACTTTTTTTAGGATTTCGCAGTTGTGTTGGCGTTCATAAAAATATTTTAACGCCCAAACAACAAAAGCAAGCCGATTTACTGACTGATGAAAAAATACTGACCTTACACAATAAGACTTATTTCAACTCAAATTTTCTCCTTGCTGATGAAATTGCGCTTCGTGTTGAAGGATATTAACTTTTTTTTCGCTAAAATTGCCACATCTTTAGCATTAGGCAAATAATATGTTTGGTATGGGTATCGGTGAAATTCTTCTTATTGCGATTGTTGCGGTTCTTTTTTTGGGTCCTGACAAACTTCCAGCTACTATGGTGGAGATTGCAAAATTCTTTCGTAGTGTCAAATCAACCGTTAATAGCGCTAAAGCTACCCTTGAGGAAGAAATGAATTTTTCAGAAATGAAACAACAAGCTCTAAACTACAAAGATGAACTTACCAATGCTAGTTCAGAGCTAGAGCGAATGACAAATGTTACAGAAATTGGAAATGAAATTTTATCCGTTAAAAACGACCTTAATTTTAACACCATTATGGCTCAAGCACCCTCAGCTCCTAAAGAGCCTGAAGTTATTACTTTTGCGCCAAAAGCGAAAGAAACTAAACCTATTGAAACAAAATTTATAGAAGAGAGTGTGTAATGTTTGATGATATACGCCCTCATTTAGTCGAACTGCGCAAACGGCTGGGTATCAGTGTTGCTGCCATTATTATTATGTCTATTATTATGTGGAACTTTCACGACGCTTTACTCGCATGGATTACCCAACCCCTTGTCGATGCTTTAGTCGCCACTGCAAAAATATCCCATAAAGCTGCCATGGGTTTGATTGTCACTCGAGAATTATCCGAAGCTTTTTTTGTCGCAATGAAAGTTTCCTTTTTTGCAGGACTTCTAGCAGCACTTCCCATCATACTGTCTCAAGTATGGCTTTTTATTGCTCCTGGTCTGTATGCAAATGAGAAAAAAATGATGATTCCGATCGTTGTCGGTGGGACAGGAATGTTCCTCATAGGAGCTTCATTTGCCTACTATTTTGTAACACCAATGGGATTCCAATTTTTCATCGAATTTGGAAGTGCTTCCTTCGTTCCTATGTACAACATTGGAGAGTACGTTGAGTTTTTCACTAAAATATTATTTGGCTTTGGTCTTGCATTTGAACTCCCCGTTTTTTGCTACTTTCTTGCACTGATGGGACTTATCGATGATCGTATGCTGAAGGACTTCTTCCGCTATGCTATCGTTTTAATCTTCATTGTAGCTGCTCTCTTGACCCCACCTGATATTCTAAGCCAAACTATGATGGCCGTTCCTCTTATTATTCTCTACGGTATATCTATTCTTATTGTTGGCGCTGTCAATCCTGCACCCAAAGAAGACTTAGCTGCACTAGAAGATGAAGAAGAGACGATTGATTGATCCGCTTTTAACTGCTAGCTATGACTACTCACTGCCAAGTGAGCTTATAGCAACGCACCCTATCCATCCTAGAGATCATGCGAGACTTCTCGTTTACAGACGTAACGATCGTTCTATTACACATGCCCGTTTTGATGAACTAGAACAGTATTTACCAGAAAAATGTGCCCTTATTTTCAACGATACCAAAGTAATCAAAGCAAGACTGTATGGGAACAAAGAAAGCGGTGGCAGCATTGAACTTCTCATCAATCGTCCCCTTGATGCTTATACCATCAATGTGTACATAAAAGGACGTGTCAAAAAGAATACAAAACTTTTTTTTACTGAAAACATTACGGCAATTGTTACAGATCTTCATGAAGACGGATCACGAGAAGTACAATTTACACAAAATGAAACCCTTTTGCGTTTCGAAGAACTGTTACCTCTGCTCGAGCGTATTGGGCATGTTCCCCTGCCTCCCTATCTTGGACGCGAAGATAATTCTGAAGATGAATATGAATATCAAACCGTTTTTGCTGTCCATGAAGGAGCTGTTGCAGCTCCGACTGCTTCCCTGCATTTTACCGATGAACTTTTTGAAAAAATAGCACACTCAAGACCTCATGCTTTTGTCACATTGCATGTTGGCTCAGGGACATTTAAACCGGTTGAATGTGCCCTTATAACAGATCACCCTATGCATTCAGAATATTTTCATATCACGCAACAAGCATACACTCTGATTCAAAGTGATATTCCCCTGCTGTGCATTGGAACAACATCCACACGAACTGTCGAATATCATGCTCGTACGACCCAATTATACGGTGAAGCCAACCTTTTTTTACATACAAATAACCCGCCACTACGTGTCAATCATCTTCTTACAAACTTTCATCTTCCGCAATCAACACTTCTTATGCTGGTTGCCTCTTTTGTAGGAGTAGAAGAAACTCACCGAATCTATAAGTGTGCAATAGAGGAACATTATCGATTTTTTTCCTATGGTGATGCTATGCTTATAGTATGAATCCATCCTAATTATGATAAAATAGTAACAACTATTCAAGAGGTATCTATTATGGATCAATTTTCCCGCAGAAATTTTTTAGGAACAGGCTTGCTATTAGGCGCTTCAACACTTTTTGGAAAAGATGTCCCGAAACAAATAATCACCGAAACAAAAGACTTTGTTCCCCCGGTTATAGCATTTCCAGAAAAAAAACCAATGAAAACTATTTCAGACCGTCCACCCCTTCTGGAGTCTTCTCGTGATATTTTCACACAAACTATCACCCCTAACGATCAGTTTTTTGTACGATGGCACATGCCGGACATTCCAACATATATTGACCTGAATGAATTTCGACTTGTTGTTCAAGGTAGCGTTGATAAACCTCTATCTCTAAGCGTCGATGATTTAAAATCAAAGTTCGAGCCCGTAGAAATAACATCCGTACTACAATGCGGCGGTAACAGCCGAAAATATTATTCCAAAACTGGACAAGCAACGCATGGTGTTCAATGGGGACACGGTGCTATGGGGTGTGCAGTATGGAAAGGTGTACGCCTCAAAGACATCCTTAATATGGCAGGCGTCCAAGGATCAGCAAAATTTGTAGGTGTTAATGGTTTAGAAAAACCGGCAATCGATGAAACTCCTCATTTTTTCCGTGAAATGGAAATTGATGAAGCGCTAAGCGGTGATTTGATTGTTGCTTATTCTATGAACGGTGAAGACATCCCTTATTTGAATGGGTTTCCACTCAAATTAATCATTCCAGGACATTTCTCCGACAGTTGGGTTAAAATGCTTTCAGAGATCACTGTTATGGATGAATATCGTAAAACCTTTTTTATGGATGTTGCCTATACGGTTCCCGATAATGATTGTGAATGTGTCATCTCTGGTAGTGATTTTGAGTACAAACGCAAGCCTATTACTATTATGAAAGTAAAATCAGTCATCGGTTATCCTACGCCTAATACGGTGATTAAAAAAGGTTCCCGTGTCAAAGTCACTGGTGTTGCTTTTGATCAGGGAAAAGGGATCAAAGAAGTGATGATTTCTCTCGATGGCGGTAAAAGCTGGGGTTCTACGAACCTTGAAAAAGATTATGGAAAATATGCTTATCGTCAATGGAGCTACAGCTGGGAACCAAAAACAAAAGGTGAATATACCATCATGGTACGTGCTATCAATCGTATCGGGAACATCCAGCCCATGCCTGCTGATATCGGCTGGAATGCTGGCGGATATCAATATAATGGCGTTGATGCTGTCAATGTTAAAATTGTGTAAAGGGAAATCATGACAAAAAAATTATTATTGGCAGCTTTACTATTGAGTGCTTCTGCATTATTTGCTCAAGTTTCAAAACCAATTGAAATGCCCTACGTTGACTATCCTATCATACAGGGAGATCATGATGAAGTAGCACAGCAATACTGTCTCGTCTGCCACTCTTTTGGCTATATCCTCAATCAAGGTAAAAAAAGCCGCCCGTATTGGACAGGAACCGTTTCCAAAATGGTTAATGAGTTCAAAGCTCCAATTCCAAAAGAAGATCAACAAACGATTATTAACTATCTCGTTAAAAACTACGGATATGAGAGTACGACTCAGCACTAATAAACGTCCCTCTTAATAGGGACTATTTCTTATACTTACATAACAATGACTCTTCCATTACGTACCTCAATCACTCCAGAAAGTTCTGCTTCAAATATTTCAGTTGGGAACTGTCCAATAACTTCCTCATATGTCGGCATCGCTCGACAATAGGTTATAAATGGGGTGTCAGCTATCGCATTTTGTGCTGATTTTGTAATCATAGAGACAAAACTGTCAATCTCTTCAATCGCAATTGCTTTGCCTTGTGCCAATAGTCGATGTGTACCCTCGCTTTCACGTATTCTATGCGGTAAAACATAAATTTGTTTTCCCATTTCCAATGCATACTCAACACTTCTCATACTTCCACTACCAATATCTGCTTCAGTGACAATAAGACACTCACCCAACGCAACCACAATTTCATTACGCACAACAAAGCTCCACTCTCTCGCCATAAAATCGGGCTCAAATTGAGAAAGAGTTAAGCCCTGATTTTCAATTGACTCAATTAGCTTTGCATTGGCTTTCGGATAACGGATGTTTATCCCAGTAGGCAAAATGGCAATGGTACTGTCTAGCCCCGCTCCTTCATGTGCCATTGTATCAACGCCAGCTGCCGCTCCGCTTACGATAACAATTCCTGAGTGAGAGAGCTTTTTAGAGAGTTCTAGGGTAATTGCACGCGTGTATGGATTCGGTCTTCGAGTTCCGACAATGGATATTTTTGGACGTGAAAGAAGATCAAGTGACCCCTTGAAATAAAGAAGTTCAGGATATTTTTTCATGGAGTTTAGTTCTTTTATTTTCCATGGAACGTGTTTAGTCATGCAAATACCCAAAATTAAATTTTTATCATGATAACCATATGACTAAAAAAAATTAAAAATATGACAATTTGTCAGATTTGATCAATCCCAACAAGTTTGACTTCACTAAAAAGGGCTTTGGACTCTTTGAGTGCTTGAATAGTGTCAGGACGAGGATGACCGATAGCTATAGCACTTCCATTACGTTTTGCAATTTCAATAGCTTCACGTATTTGCTTTTTGATATTGGCAACACCATCATGATGATCTAAAAATACATCACGACCTAGATAACGCAATCCATATTTCGTATCAATGATTTTAGCTTTTGTCTGCGCAGTTGTACGACTGTCAACAAAAATTAATCCATTTTCCTTCATTACCGATATCAGACGATCCATTGCATCATTATCCGCTGTAAACTTCGATCCTGTATGATTGTTAATATAACGAACTTCTGGATAAAGTTTTTTGATTATTTTGATTTGAGCATCTATGGTCTCTTTCGAATCAGTTATACGTAATGTCACCTGTTCTTCATCATTATAATCAACCGCTTCAAGAGGCAAATGGACCATATATCCGCTAATGTTCTGTGCTAGGATCGCTGATTCATCATGCCGAGGACTAGGAGGTAAAAATGACATAACGAGCGGTAAGCCTACTGAATTAATCGATCTTACATCATGAGCGTACGATACATCATCCATAATAATCACCAGCTTGGCATTGCCTTTTGTTACTGGGTGGGGAATTTTTAGCTCACCTTCAGGCGGAGCCGCTTTTTTATCTTTTGGTGCGTATTCATGATTAGCGCTTATGGCTTCATGATCTAATAACGCTTTAAGCTCTTGTTTAAGACGATATATTTCCTGCTTGTGTTTATTTTCTGCTAAAGACTTTAATGTCGATTGCGTATCAACTTTAGTCATTTCTTTAATTTGGTTCATAAGCAATTGAGTTTGCTTTCTCTCTTTATCTGTCTCAACTTCTGCTTGATTAAATCCAATAAAATAACCAATGAATATCGATACACAAATTATTATTAACAATAATAATAAAATCGTAATATGCTTTAGGGTAAAGAGAGAACGAAAAGAAGAGGAGCGCTTATGCATTAAGAAACATTTCTATTAAAATAAGTAAAGCCATATTCCCGTTTACCCGGGAATGATGAGACTGAGCACAATTTTTAGTTTGTAGATTGGTTAACAATTTTACTTTTAGAAATCCACGGCATCATCGCACGTAAGCTAACCCCTGTACGCTCGATCAACGATGCTTTTGCATTGGTACGCTCAGCGTTCATACGTGGGTATCCAGCTTGTCCCTCAAGGATGAAGTCTTTTGCAAAACGGCCGTCTTGAATCTCTTTGAGGATCTCTTTCATTGCCGCTTTTGACTCAGCGTTGATAACACGTTTACCACTTACGTAGTCACCGTACTCCGCTGTGTTAGAGATAGAGTATCGCATATCTGCGATACCACCCTCGAACATCAAGTCAACGATCAATTTAAGCTCGTGAAGACATTCAAAATATGCCAACTCAGGAGCATATCCCGCTTCCGTCAATGTTTCAAAGCCAGCTTGTACGAGAGAAACTGCACCACCGCAAAGAACGGCTTGCTCTCCGAAAAGGTCTGTTTCTGTTTCGTCTTTGAATGTTGTTTCGATGATCGCCGTACGTCCGCCACCAATTGCTGATGCATACGAAAGTGCCAGTTCTTTTGTTGTTCCGCTTGGATTTTGTCCAACAGCGATAAGATCTGGAATTCCGCCTCCGCGAACGAACTCAGAACGTACTGTATGTCCCGGTGCTTTTGGAGCAATCATAGTAACATTGATATTAGCTGCTGGTTTAACACGTCCGTAATGAATACTAAAACCGTGGCCAAATGCGATTGTAGCCCCTGATTTTAAGTTAGGAGCGATTTCGTTAGCATAAATTTCTGCTTGGTTTTCATCAGGAAGAAGAATCATGACAAAATCAGCGTG
>JAYVLH010000151.1:0-3467 GCA_043759555.1 Sulfuricurvum sp.
ATCTGCCTACACCATCGAAACGAAAGTAAGTAATAAAAGCATCCACAATCTCAGCTCTCTCCAGCTCTCCTCCGTCCAACGTGACCTCCTCGCACTCAACACTAAGTTCATCGTCACACCCAAGCCTTCCGACCCTATTACTACAATCAACAAAGACTTCGACACCTTCGCCCGACGTGTCCGAATTCAATTCCTCTTTCGTAACTCCACTCCTCCCCCCGACTTTATTCAGAAATTCCACATTCCTAATAAGTCCTTCGTCCCTCCACCGGCCTCACCTGCCATCGAGACATGGCTAACATACACCAAAGCTCTCCTCAACACAACACTCAACGGACCACCTCCCCGATGCAGACTCAACATCACTCCTCAGCAACATCTCTTCCTGAAACAACTCCACAACAATCCCAACATTGTCATTAAACCTGCTGATAAGAATCTCGGCCTCACTTTGCTCAACCGCTCTACCTACGACAACGAAGCACTACGCCAGCTATCAAACAGACGCACATATACCATCGCTCCATCCGTCCCAACACAACAAATATATAACAGCTTCCTCTCTCTCTTCTCCTCTGCTCTCCAATCTGAAATTATAGACAAAAAGATATTCACATTCCTCACAAAGAAGATCACACCAGAGACAGCTAAGATTCCCCAATTCTACCACCTCCCCAAGGTACATAAACACACATTCGCAGGTCGCCCCATTGTCCCCAGCCACAGTAGCATCACTGCTCCAGCCTCCACATGGATTGACCACGTTCTCCAACCCTTTGTCAAATCCATTCCCACTCTCGCTCTTGATTCCACCTCCGTCATCAACGCTCTGGAACAAACACACATCACAGACCTCAACTGTACGCTACTAACAGCGGACGTATCCTCCCTATACACCAACATCCCAACCCCAACCGGTATTGCATTCACTCGCCTCTTCCTCTCCACTCGCCTTCCTCCTTCTCATGTTGATCTTGTCATTTCCGCTCTGAGTCTTGTTCTCACCAACAACTATTTCTCCTTCAACGACACTATCTACCTACAAACAATCGGAACAGCGATGGGAACACCAGCCGCAGTCGTCTATGCAAACATATTCATGTTCACACTAGAAGAGTCAGTTATCAACAAACACAAATCCTCCATCCTCTTCTATCGTCGCTTCCTTGATGACATCTTCGCCGTCCTCACTGGTAATCCTCAGCCATTCATTGACACATTTTCGCGACGTCATCCCTCCATTAAACTCGAAGTCACAACCTCCACATCCTCAGTCAACTTCCTCGATCTACACATATTCAAAGGTCCTCGATTCGCTCAGACTGGCATCCTCGATATCTCAGTACACCAGAAGCAACTCAACGCCTACCTCTACCTCGCTTACTCTTCGTTCCATCCATCCCACTCTAAAGGTGGATTCATCGTCACCGAACTCATGAGATACGTACGCAACTGCTCCAGCCGCACTGACTACATCAACATCAAACACCTGTTTTACTTCCGACTTCGTGCTCGTGGTTATCCAATCAACTTCCTCCGCTTCTTCATGGATAAGATTAAATACGCGGACAGACCCCGACTCTTACACACACACAAATCACCAGCCACACGCGACACTAACACCGTTTTCTTCACTACTGAGTACAACTCAGTCACACATAAGCTTCCACTCACACACATCCTTCACCACCATCTCACCGGTGGCATTGCACTCAAACCACTCATTGGCTACAAACGCACATTCAATCTACACAACCTCCTCTGTAGCAACGTTATTCCGACCCCTGAGACTCCGCCTGATTCCTCACCCAATCCGATCTCAGGGCCACTTAACCCTAATAACCCCGAAGCTCACACATAATAACCCTAATCATAGTCTTTCATTGCCTGCCTCTGCTTTCATTTCATTCGCTCCATTGCCCCGTTTGTTATCTACGCCTCGCACGCACTTTTTGAATTTTTCTCGCTTTGTTCTCCAGAGAACATTTCGACAATTCAACCAACAGTCACACTCTCAACCACTGATGAAGTAGCTCATAAACTACGAAACGTTTGGTAATTCAGATTGTGACACACACACTAGACTACTCGAGACATTGATCCGATCTCTCGCCTGCTCTTTGCGCCTTTGCTGCTCATCGCTACCCATCACACTACTAATAATATAATGTCGACAGAAGCCCAAGCCAACGCAATACAAACACTCCTTGCACTCATGCAACAACAACAAGCACAAACGCTCGCACTCTTACAGCAAGCCTTTATGCCCGCTCCAGCGTCCTCTCCTCCCTCTCCCCCCTCTCATGATGCTATGTCCGATGCTCCTGCCCCTGGCGCAGCTGCATCCCTAGTTAATAAGAGAGCACGCGCTGATTCAGCACACACCTCACCACACTTCTCACTGTTCACACAACACACCGAACTAGCCAAAGATCTGCAACAACGCATATCAACGGCCACTCGCTCCCTTCGTGCCTCCCTCATTCGCCATGATAAACTCTCCTCCGCTCTCTCCAAACTCCTCCAACACCAATCCAATCTCACTGTCCCTCGCTCAATGCAAGCAAAGAGAATGGATCTAGGTAAGATAGACAAGGAAGACAAAGACGAAATCGAAAAGACAGCACAAACATACGAACGGGCCAACCTCGCCCTCGTAATCAAAGTGAGAAAAGCAGAACTCGCCGCAGCTTCCTCCTCCATCGACAGCTTCGTCTCTCTGCACGCCACACAACTGGATGTCGACCTCAAACAAATGCGTAAAGACAAACAACTCATCACACCAGCAATCAACGATGCACACATCATCGCCTCCTTCACATCTTCGCTCACACTGTCCCACGACACTGTACGCCGCGAACACTCCGCTCTCGTCCTCAAACGCCAGAAAGATACAGAAGAACAAGCTGCTAAGATGAATGACGCAAAGGAAAAGGTAGACAACAACATAGACAAGTCAATACAGACACTCATAGATCAGAAACTAGCCTCGGCTCTCCGTCGTTGCAACATCTCTTCTTCCTCCGTCTCCTCCTCTGTCTCCTCCTCCTCCCCCTCCTCCTCCTCTTCTCATTCAAAAAACTCGCAGCGGCCTTCGACACACAAGAAGGCCAACGACAACAACAGAAGAAAGTCACATTCCAAACAAAGAAACAACAACAACAACAACAACACAGGACAACCACCCCGAGCACATTCTCGCCCTCGCCTCTCCTCCTCTCTCCCCCGCTCTCGTCCCCGCTCTCGCGCACGCTCTCACTCCGCCCCTGCACCAGACAAACGAAGACACACACGAAACAAAGGAGACGACCACGACAACCGCACACATGGTCACCGTACCAACAAGCGCTCTGCAAATGGTCGCGACAATCTGCCTACACCATCGAAACGAAAGTAAGTAATAAAAGCATCCACAATCTCAGCTCTCTCCAGCTCTCCTCCGTCCAACGTGACCTCCTCGCACTCAA